>JAJFUD010000042.1 GCA_021372585.1 bacterium | reverse complement strand
GAGGGAAACCCTTGACAAAACAAAAAAAGAACTTATATAGAAAGTTATTCTGATATGAAGGAGGTTTTTATGAAGTTTTTTCAAGAAGAGAGTGGGCAGACGATTTTGGAATACGCATTAATCATTGCAGTGCTCGTGTTGGTCATTATTGCTGCGATTCCATCGCTTCGCGGCGCGGTAGCAAGCGTATTCAACGATGTCGGGACACAATTAGATCCAGATTATGTAGCCCCCACTACACCTTAGGAGTAGGTAGTTTTTTGTTGAAGTGGCCTTGTTTTATCGGGCCATCTTCTTAGCAATTTATTATTTTTAGAAATTGTGTATTTTGCCGGGGTCGGTTTTCGGTCCCGGTTTTTTTATATCTGATATAATAGTACAAACGCTTAGCAGGGGGTCTGCAATGAAAGTAAGAGCCGTTATACTTTGTATCGTCATTCTCTTTGTCACAACCGTTCCAAACCAATGGCAAGCCAACGCCCAAACTGACTCTTTTTTTTCAAAACAGCTTTTTTTAACCGATCTTTCATCCGATACTGCCGTGCCTACTTCCTCTGTTCGAATCCTGAAAAGGATTTATGCGGTGGAGAGTTTGCAGAGAGTGCCCTCTGAGGCAGGTATTCGGTTTTTACTTCCCGGTTGCGTTGCTTTAAATATTCCAAACTGCCCTGTGTTTCCCTATGAAAAGGTGGAATGGAATCTGAAACACAATGAAACAGTCACTTATCTGAAAATCAAATCGATTCAAACAGCCGTATTGCCTGATGTCTCGATACCTTTTGCAAAAGCCTGCGAACCGAAACCGATCGCCATGTCTTATCAGGAAAAGCCTGTTACGAGTACCACCAGCCTTCCGGATATCTTTCCGGGAATGAATGCGAACTTCATAGTCACCCAAAATAACCAATCTCATCAGCTGATTATTAATGTGATGCCTCTGTATAAAGTTCATCAATTTTTAGTATTAGCCACTGAAATGGTGTTTGAAATCGGGATCGGTCAGACGGCAGACTCATTTGTCCAAAAGGCGGATACGAAAGAAAAGAGTATTATCCTGACTGATATCTCATTGGAATCCACCGGGAAAAAACTCCAGGCAATCCATCAGGCGGATGGGTACGAGACAGAGTTGGTATTTGTCCAGCAGCTTGAAGCGGTCGAACCAGCTAAAAAGCCTTTCATCGCCGGAGTTCAGGGATTTATGGATGTGACCGAGAAAGACCGTTCCAGAGTACAATCGTATAATTATACGTTGGCGCGCAAGATACAAACCTGGCTCCAACAGCAAAACACATCAGACAGTCCGATTTATCTTACGATTTTGGGAGATGCCTCCCTGGTACCACCGTCCTATTACCTTTTAGCCACTGACAATATGAGTGATTATGACCGATGGGTACCTACGGAGTATTTTTATATCTGCCCTTCAGAAAAGGCAATCAGCTTAGATAGCGCAACGATGCAGTTTGATTACAGGCTGGGACGGCTCCCGGTGCGTGATGTAGCAGAAGCGGAAGCGATGGTAAATAAGATTCAACGGTACCGTACAAAACTGAATCCGGAATGGTTCCGGAAATTCGCCGTATTCGCCGGGGATCCGTTTAATGATGACTTTTTTGGGGAATTATCCACCTCTAAAGCAATCAATGCAAATTATCTGGATGGATTTGAGATTGAAAAATATTATCGGTCGGAAGGATTGTTCAGTACAGATCCCTTTTTGAAAGTAATGGGAGAAGGAAAAAGAGGGATTGTTTGGGGATTCGGCCATGGATCCGGGGATGGATTAGCGTTAGAGCCGGGGTATGCGGATGCCAGAAATATCATGGCATTACCGGAAAAAGACGAGTACCCGATTTTCTTAAGTGAAGCTTGCGGTAATGGTGCCTACGACAGTAGATTGGCAAAAGGACCTTTCGGTTCTGCCTCTGCATTTACTTACCCCACCTCTTTTTCTGAAGCGATCATGAACTCAAAAGGGGGCGGAATCGCTTATGTCGGTGGCGCCCGAATCAATTATGCCGGGTGGAGCTTATCTTACACGAACGGCATACCCACCCTGCACCGAGTGTATTATATGGATGCGATGCTGGAGTATTTTGTCAAAAATCTGACATTATATGGTGGTACATTGGGCAATATCGCCCAATCAGCCCTGAAAGAATACGCTGAAAACGACTGGTTTGCGTTGAATGCTCCTTTGGTGAAGACCTTTTTCGGTTTTTGCCTGCAGGGAGATCCCACCATCCGGCTACCAAAAGTAGCTGACGGAAAATCGGAGAAAATTCCAGAATTGACGGTATCAGCAGAATCACCCAAAACCTCCAGACAAATTCCTCTTTTTTCCATTGACAATGGCATTGACATTACCGTTAAAACGGATGCACCAAAAATCCGTACCCTTCTGGTAGATTATGATAATGCCGGTAAACGGGTTGTATTGGACGATTGGGTTCAGAATCCTAACCAGGCGCTGGATACCCACGTGAAAACCTATCCAAAATCAAGAATGGCGCTTAGACTGCTCACTCCGGATGGAAAAGAGAACCGGATCGTCTTTTTTGGGAGATACAACCATGATATCGTGATTCGAAAGCCTTATGACTTGGACTGGATCCAACAAAATGAAAAGAAATCTTTTTACTGCCAGGTTTACAACGATGGCCTTTCCACAGAACAAAACATCCAGGTAACCGTAAAACAGGCTGATAGAGTGCTCCTGGACCAAATATTGCCTGAAATCCCCGTGATGAATTCCCGATTTGTGTATTATCGGGTGGAAGACGCTACGCCTGGTGAAACAGCTGTAGAGATTGCCGGCTCAAAATTGCCGGGCGAGACTGTCCAGAGTGATAATGTGCTGCAATTTCCATTGATCGTGACGGAGAAGAAGCCATTCAGGGTGGGCGTCTTAAATGCTACTTCCCTGATCGATTTTAATTATTATCAGGACAGGTTGATGTTGAAGGCGTTAAATGAATATTTCCGTGACCATGAGCATTTGATTGATATTTCCATTATTCCCATCGGTATGGACAGGCACTACCAAACAACGATATCCAGAATGCAATACGATGCTGTCTTATTGTATTCAAGCAATGCTTTTTATTACCCCACCCGGGAGTTGTTAAGCCTGTTGACGGCTTTTTCCAATGAAGGCGGGTTGGTGTTTGCGATGCTGTCTTTGGGAACCACAGGAGAAGGCATCAGTTTACAGCCCTGGCAGTCTTTCTTTGGTATTTCACCGCAGGAAAAATTCCAGCAACATAATCTGGAAAATAAACCAAAAATTTTCGGGATCACCGGCTCCGGAACAGATCTTTTCCCGCAAGCTTCCTACCAATTATCCAGCCGGTATGCCTGCAAACCGCCTAATAAAAACTGGGATGAAGTGGAGCTGACCGAAGAAGGGGAGCTGATTGGTCTCTCAGAATCCGGATTATATGGTCTGGTGAAAAACGGGAACCGTTATCTCTATGCCGGCTTTATTTCGGAGTTAGATATGAAGAAAACGGACGACTCCATGCTGTTTTTTGAACATTTATTCTCGGTGCTGGAAAAAGACCGAACCGATATGAGTCTTCTGCAGGCAAAAGTCATCTCTTATGACGCTAAGTCAGAATTAGCTCTGGAGCTGACTGTATGCAATGCAGGTAACCAGCCTGTGGAGTCTTGCTCCGTAGTATATCAGGATACAGTGAAGACAATAGTCACTGACATGCTTCCGAAAACGAAAAAAACGGTGATGGTTACTTTGCCGGCTGATTCTTTCAATCCTTCCGATCCCATGCCTTTTTCTTTACAATTGCCCGATACGGTCCGGGATGCGAATCCGTTAAACGATAAGTACGTGTTGAATATACAACCGGTGTCAACAGAGGATTTTCTATTACCCGAATTAAAAGACGATCCTGATCTTCCCAACTGGATAGGATTTTCGTGTGAGAATAGAGTCATCTCCCCTTCCTGTATTGATATCGAGAACGATACGCTCTTTATCAGCCAGGCAAGCGGTATTCTGGAATTAAATGCGGATGGACAATTACAACAGGTAATACCTTACGATCCTTCTTTAATCGAGGCGTTTGGCGCAGATAAGTTCCGTGAGTTGTCTGCGTTGCCGGGGCGTACCTTCATGCGTAAATCAGGCCATTATATCGTGATATCCAGCATCGACAAAATAGCGGTATGCGAATATCCTTCCGGAAAACTGATCCGAGTCATTGAAAATGTTCGTTATGAAAATTATGCAGCGCCTCTTACCTTATTCGGCCAGCTGTTTGATATCGAGATTGCCGGATCGACAGCGTATGTGCTGGATCCTTATTTT
This sequence comes from bacterium, assembly GCA_021372585.1. Classification (GTDB taxonomy): domain Bacteria; phylum Caldisericota; class Caldisericia; order UBA6126; family UBA6126; genus UBA6126. The sequence continues at coordinate 41,087 of JAJFUD010000042.1, read as the reverse complement.
GGCCTCTCCCTGATTGATATCGAGACGGGACTCCTCGTAACCAAAATACCGGTAACCGATTATTTATGGGATATCGGGATCCAAGGTAATCAATTGGCAGGATGCACTTTTTATGGGTATGTGTTTACGATGAAGTTAAATGGAACCAATCAAAAGTTTTATGACAATACGGAAGAACTCTACTGCAACTCTTTCCTGTATGCTTCCGAGAATGAATACTATATCAATACGTATCTTCCGGATAGAACGGTGATGAAAGTTTCCTTGGAAAAGGATCAGGTGGTAATCGAAAAGAAGATTGGGCTTCCCTCCACTTTAGGTGGATATCTGGAGCGAATGCTCTGGGCAGTACAATACTGTCAGACCATCTGTTATAACATTAAACGTATAGGTTCTTTCGGTATTGAGAGCAAGTGGATCCAACTCGACCACACCTTTGACCATCCTTTTGAGCCAGCCAAGGACCATCTCCGTGAAATTCTGAAAGACAAAAACTACATGACTCACCCGGATCAGGTTTGGTTAACCGAAGACAACCAGGTTCTGGTGGGGATGGAGTTCCCCTCCAATCCTTATATGTTCAAGCTATTTGATTCTGACGGGATTCTGCTGAAAAATATCAAAGCCGGATCCGAGGTATATGATTATACAATTCTTCATAAACAGTACATTGGCAACCATAACATGGGGATCATTTTTGAGAACAGAGGGTTTTGGATACAGACCATCGATTTCTCCGATAAAAGAATAAATTATGAGACGATTCTTTTAAATACATCCAAAGCACGGTGCAAACCGGAGAAATTTTTATTCACAGAAGACTCTGTCATAACATTGGACCAATACTCAGGCAACGTTATTCGATTTGATCGCGAAACCGGATTGGAAAGTGATCGTTTTGAATTAACCACCGCCTCCACTCAGCCTACTTTATACCGCGCCTCCGATATGCAAGCCTTTGAGGATCAGCTATACCTGCTGGATCCGTATCAACACCAAATTTTACAGTTTGAGCTGTCTTCCGGAAGCTTTATTCGCTCGATTCCTCTACCCAATGAATTAATCAATGACCTTGATGCGTTAAACCCGCTTTCCTTAAAGGTCATAAGGCAGAACGAGTTTCTGCTATTGGATACGGTTCACTCCCAATTGTATTACTGGCAATCGAATTATTGGGTCCCTATGATACACGATCAGTTATGGCAACATCCCATCAGCATGGATGTTCGCAATGGCTATCTGATTGTCAACGATATCGGTCATGAAAGACTGCAATTATACAAACCGGAAGATAAGTAGCTGCCCTTCTTAAACCCACACAAGGGGACGACCCAACGAGGTTGCCCAACAACCCCGTCCCCTTGGGGACGTCCCCTTGGGGAAGGTTAGAATGCTAGAAAGAAAGCTTGACTCAGAGCTCAATATTGACTATAAATCATCATATGAACTTTGTAGAAAAGCCAATTTATCATATTACCCATATTAATAATCTAATGAGTATCAGTGAAAAGGGCGGATTATACTGTGATGCCCAATCCATCAATCATCAAAGTGTATCATATCCAGCCATCAAAGAAAGAAGAAGAAACAAAGAAGTGCCTTTCTTTCCAGGATTATTCCTCAGTGATTTTGTACCGTTTTATTTTACAAACAGATCCCCCATGCTCTATGCAATTCATACCAAATGCGTTCCAGACTGCATGGATGGTCAAGAAAGTATTATCTACTTTGTTGCAACGATAAGCACAATACTTAACTATACTCAGGATTATTGCTTTACTGATGGACACTCAGTTGAGGAAATATCAAACTTTTATCGTGAACTATCTGACCTGGATAAGATTGATTGGCAATTAATCAATGATTGGAGTTGGCATAACACTCCAGAAGATAACGATAAAAAAAGAAGAAAGCAAGCAGAGTTTTTGGTGAAAAGTTTTGTTCCTTTGCAGCTATTTGATAGAATTGTTGTTTATAATGATGAAATAAAAAGAAAGGTTGAAAGCTTATTTTCACACTGTTCTATGTCAATTGAAGAAAATAACGATTGGTATTATTAATGAGGAGATTTTTGTGATTAAAATTGTCCGAGGCAATATATTAAGATCTAATGCCATGGCTCTCGTAAATACGGTAAACACTATTGGTGTAATGGGCAAAGGAATCGCGTATCAGTTTAGAAAAGCATTTCCGGAGATGTTTCAAGATTATCAATCAGCTTGCAAAGCTGGCAAGATCAATATAGGTAAAATGTGGGTTTGGAAAAATCCTTCTCTATTTGGACCAAAATATATTATTAACTTTCCCACCAAAGAGGATTGGAGAAATGACTCCAAGATCGAAGATATCGAAAAGGGTTTGCAGGATTTGATTAAGGTCATTAAAGAGCTTAACATTTCATCGATTGCTATTCCTCCTCTTGGCTGTGGAAATGGCAAACTCGAATGGGAACAGGTAAAAGAACTAATCATTATTTCTATCAACGCCTTGAGTGAAGTTTTCGTAGAACTTTATGAACCCATAGATAATATAGGTTTTCAACCAGATCAAACCATCCAAATACCCTCTATTACATTAAGCATATCGCTCATCGTTCAGATCATCGCCCAATATACATCACTAGGTTATGAGGTAAGTTTGCTGGAAGTCCAAAAACTGTGTTTTTTTCTCCAAGAAATGGGGGCTCCGTTAAAGCTGAATTATACCAAAGGCCGATATGGACCATATGCTGATAATTTGCGCCATTTGTTGCTAAAGATGGAGAACTCATATACAATTGGTTTTGGTGATGGTTCAAAAAACCATCCTGATACCATTATCAAATTAATGCCTGATGCTGTAAACAAAGCTTTTGCTTATCTTAAGGAAAACTCAAAGGATATACCACAACAAACTGTTACAGGTTTGGAGAAAGTTAGAAAATTGATATATGGTTTCGAGAGTCCCTTTGGTCTTGAGCTACTATCAACATGTTATTGGGTCATAACGCGAGAAAACGCAGATTTGAACGATGTGATAAGCGTGGTCAAACGAGTACAAGAGTGGAGCCCAAGAAAAAGAGAGCTTTTAAAACCTGAATACATTCAAAAGAGCATGACTCGACTAAAAGATTTTGTCCCTGAAGTGATTCAGGAAGCAATGGTCTAAGCTTTTTTTATAGAGACAATATGCGATTGCAAAAGAAATGATTATCACAAGTTGGAATGTCAACGGGCTTAGGGCGATTGCCGGGAAAACACTGTTTCCCTGGTTTCGCTTCTTTCAACCCAACCACACACGGATGGTTCTTTTGTGTAGTTGCAAAGCACCATTGAATGAGGGTGCCCAACAACCCCGTCCCCGTGGGGAAGGATAGGAGTATAATATATAAGGGGGGGGTACATAAGGATGTTTTACGTGCGGTTGCATAAGAAATGATTATCACAAGTTGGAATGTCAACGGGCTTCGGGCGATTGCCGGGAAAACACTGTTTCCCTGGCTTCGGTCATATCAGCCTGATATTCTCTGCTTACAGGAAACAAAAATCCAGGAAGAGCAATTGGTACCTGATCTGCTTACAATGGAAGGGTATGAAAGCTATTTCTCGTTTGCCGGGAAGAAAGGTTATAGCGGAACAGCTTTGTATACCAGGCACCATCCGCTCACTGTCAAAACAAACGGATTTCCTGCAGAGCTGGAGGGAGAGGGAAGGATTGTAGAGGCTCATTTTCAAGACTTTATTTTGTTTAACGTCTACTTTCCTAACGGACAGATGAGTGAAGCAAGGCTACAATATAAGCTGCGGTTTTATGATGCATTCCTGGAGTATATCGGGTTATTTCAGCAAAAAGGGAACCATCTCATCATTACGGGTGATTTTAATACGGCACACCAGCCGATTGACTTGGCTGAACCGGAAAAGCATACAAATACATCAGGTTTTTTAGCGTGTGAGAGAGAAAAAATGGATGCATACTTACAACATGATTTAATCGATATTTTTCGAGTCCGGCATCCTGATTTGTCTGCTTATACATACTGGAGTTACTTCGCCAATGCCAGGATTCGAAATCTCGGGTGGCGCATCGACTATTCTCTGATCTCTCCCGCTTTGGCGAGTCGTGTGGAAGATACTCCGATTCATCATGACATCATGGGCTCCGATCATTGTCCTGTATCGATAGTGTTACGTTGACCTGAGTTGCCCTTGAACGTATAATGCTGCTTCAAGTCTCATTTTTTGGATCTCGCAAGCGATTGCGTACGGTTTCTCCAAAGAGCCTTTCATGATAAGATTATTCGCGATACAACCGCCTCCGCACAGGTATTTTGCCCAGCAATCCGCACAAGCGGTCTTATTGGTCAGGTGGGTGACTTTCCGGAATATTTCCACTTTCTTGGTGTCCATTTTTTTCTCATGAACGTTTCCTAAGCAATAATCGGGCATATCATCGAATTGGTGGCAGGGATAAACCTGACCGTCCGGTGAGAGCGAAAGGTACTCTACTCCGGCACCGCAGCTGGTCATTAGCTTATCCGCACACACGCCGTTTTCCAGGTCCAGCTCAAAATGATAAAAGGAAAAAGCGGGATCCCGTTTTTTCTGGCGAACAGTCCATTCTGCCAGCTTTTCATATTCCTGTTTCAGGAACGGCAAGTCTTCTGTCTGAATGCCAATCTCCGGATGAGAAGACACCACCGGCTCAAAAGAGATCTTTTTGATGCCCTGTTCATACATCCACATCACTTGTTCTGCAAAAGAGAGCGTCTGATGAGTGTAGGTGCCACGGATATAATACCCACCGTCACGTGTTTGCAGAAGGCGTTGAATCGCTGGCCATACGTCGGAAAAGGTGCCGGCTTGATTGGCATACTGTCGAAAATGATCATGAGTGGTTTGATTCCCATCCATGCTGACTATCAGGCTGATGTTATGATGATTGAGGAATGCCAAACGCTCCGGTGTGAGTAAAGAGGCATTCGTGGTGAGAGAAAAGAGGTACTTTTTTCCTGTTTCTTTGGACAAGGCATCGGATTGCTCGATAATCTCTTTCACCTGATCAAAAACGAGCAATGGCTCCCCGCCAAAAAAATCTGCTTCGATCTGTCGTCTCTCGGGGCTCAGGTCGCCGATCCATCGAAGCGCTTCGATGGCGGTTTCTGTCGAGAGAACCTGGTGCAAGGATTTCTTGGGACCCTCGAAGCAATACGCGCAATGAAAATTGCACTGTTTCGTCATCATGAAGCAGAGAGCTTTAAAACAGCGCTTATCAGGTTGTGCGGAAATAAGACCGGACTGGAAATAACCTTCTTGTATGTATTCCTGTATATCCTCTTCCGGTAGGTTCAAGGAGCCATCCTGCTTCAACGAAGTTTGATCTATTAAAAAAAGCGAATGGGTCGAAGAATCAAATATATAGGCTTGATCTAAAAAGCAAAAAGGGTGGATGACGCCGGTTTTTTGCTTTTTTACCAGATCCAGCGAGATTTCTTTTTCTTTTGGTCGCAAGTTTGATTTCCAATCGTGCAGGATGTTTTGCAGGCTGATTTACAGGGAGTCTGGCATTCTCTGCAATTCTGGTTGGCTTTCTGTTCTGTGATAGTACCCTTAATCAGTAAAGTAAGTTTCTTCATTTTATTCTCCTTCCTATTTCTGCTCTATTATAGCATAACTATAGATCTGATATTGATGAAAAAACAAACGCCATTCCTGGCACTCGCTCTCTTTGAGAGAAAAGGTGAAATAATACGCATTGTCCCGAAATTCAAACTGGTATTTCAGCAGAGGGTGATTTTTGAGCTGATCCATTATCAGAGAGTATTGATGGCCATTCAATGAAGCCTGAATGATAAAACTGTTTTCAAGCAAAACAACTGTGGCGTTCTTGAGAGCGGATTGTGCTATCTCGAGATAAGTTCGAAGCAGGTTGTTTTTGCCAAGTTTTACCCCTCCGTATATTCTGATCGTAATCAAAGCTGAGTTGACAAGATTATGGTGGCGAAGCAGTCCAAGGGTGGGCAATCCTGCTGTATGAGAAGGCTCTCCCCCATCAGTGCATTTTTCTGTCACGGCTTTTCCTTTTTCCCGAATACGATAGGCAAAAATGGTATGGGAAGCATCCGGGTGGAGTTGCTTGGTGTGTGTCAACGCTCTTTGAAAGGTTGGAACGTCTTGTGCTGTAATGCAATACCCATAAAATTTAGACCGGTTTCTTTCTAAAAAAGCTTTTCCGGTCTCTTGAACCATCCACTCAGCCATTCAAGAGAGATTTAAAGCTTTAGTTTTGGATCCAGGGCGTCTCGTAAACCGTCTCCCAGGAAATTAAAGGAGAGGATGGTTAAGAAAATGAAGAAACCTGGCCAAATCACCAAATGGGGCGCATTCCACATAAAATTCATCGCATTGGAAAGCATGTTACCCCAGGTAGGAATGTCAGGTTGAACTCCCAAGCCGAGGAAACTCAGCGAGGATTCTGTCAGGATGGCGCCGCCGATGGATAAAGTCATGCTAACCAGAACGATAGCGATCGTATTCGGAAACACATGACGAAGAATGATCCTGGAATTGGAACAGCCAATCGCTTTGGCAGCTTCAATATACTCGTATTGCTTAATCTGTAAGACCAATCCTCTAACCATTCTGGTGGTGCCGGCCCAACCAAATACAACCATGATGAGAATAATATTCCATGGGCTTCCACCAAAATACTTTGAAAGGGTAATCAAAATCGGAAGGGTCGGAATGGAGAAAAATACTTCACAAACTCTCATCATAAGGGAGTCGAACCACCCTCCGAAATATCCGGAGGCGGATCCGAGTAAGGCTCCGATGATACCACCGGTGATGGCGGTTATGAACCCTATCATCAGTGAGATTCTTCCCCCGTATAAAATACGCGTCCAAACATCACGACCGACATCATCCGTTCCGAGAAAATGACCCGGAGAAAAAGGCGGGATAAAACGATCCTGGATGACAGCAATGGAGGGATCATAGCTCGAAATCACGTTTGCCAGCAGGGTAAGAGTGATAAGGATACCGATGATAAAAAAACCGGTAAGAGCGAGTTTGTGACGAAGAAACCGACGCAACACCATTTGCGCATAGGTGTATTCTTTGGCAGAGGTGGTCTCCAATGCTTCTAATCCTATGTCCATCTCGTCAAGAGTGCAGACAGGTTCAGGAATTGGCTGTCCGTCAGGCATTAAATTGGGTTTTTCAGGTGTTTTCATGATTGGGCTCCTATCGATACGTGATGCGCGGATCTAAGAAAGCATATGATATATCGGTTATTAGTGTAAAAACGACTGTTAAAAAGGACAAGAACATGATATTCATCATAGCCAGCGGATAATCATTCGACATGACCGCTTCATAGACCATTTTTCCAACGCCCGGCCATCCAAATAGCTGTTCAATGATCAGGGAGCCGGCAAATAAACCCGGAATGGATTGAATCAGGATGGTGGCGATCGGAATAATCGCATTGCGAAGCGCATGAACATAAATAACAGTCTTTTCGCGTAATCCTTTCGCTCTCGCGGTTCTGATATAGTCTTGTTTGACTACTTCCAGCATGGCGGACCGAGTATACCGCATCAATCCTGCAAGAGACAGAAGAGATACCGTTAACACCGGAAGAAGCATATGTTTGATTCTGTCGATTACTTTGATAAACCAGGGAGCCGCATCATAAGGAATCACGTTTCCATTATACGAAACGGAATCGGAGTACATACCGGTGAAAGGGAGTCTGAATTCTTTGGCGGGCATCACGCCGAATGCTAAGATCATCAATAAGCCAAACCAGAAAGTGGGGAGAGCATTTCCGGTAAAGGCTAAAAAGGTTAAAATATAATCAAAGGATGAATACTGATGGGTAGCGGAGAAAATACCCAACGGGATCGATAAACAAATAATAATCAACATGATAATGGCTTGCATATACATTGTATTGGGAATACGAGAGATTAATAAAGGGAACACAGGCTGTTTATAGGCTCTTGAAATACCAAAGTCGCCTTTCAAGACATTTCGTGCCCAGATAAAGTACCTGATGAGAGGGGGTCTGTCAAGCCCTTGCTGGTGTTTGTAAACATCAATCTGTTTTTGTGTGATGTGCGGATTCATCGATTTCAGAATATCAACCGGATCGCCAACCAGCGTAAGGATAATAAAAGCGAGAAATGAGATAATAATCAGGATGAAAAGCCTTTGGAACGATTGTTTCACAATATACTGCCACATAAGCTGTATGCTCCTTCCCAATACAAAAAACAAACCTTAAATCTCTAAACAATATCTTCAAACTTAATAATAGACTCAATTGCTAAGCTATTATCTGTAGCTCTCTTTCTAAGTGAATATTATATCTTTCATAAATTGTTTTTTCAACCAGTTCCATCAATGCAAGGATATCCTGGAATGTAGCCCCGCCCAGATTCACGATAAAATTCGCATGAAGAGTGGAAACCATCGCTTTCCCAATGATTTTCCCTTTCAATCCAGCCTCTTCAATGATTTTACCGACCGTTACCTTCTCTGGATTTTTCCAGGTGCATCCAGCATTTGGAAACTGTAAGGGTTGTGTCCGGGATCTTGTGGCGTTGATTCTCCGAATAAAAGTTTGTTCAGCCTGTATATCGCCTTGTAAAAGCGCCAAAGAGACCTCCAACAAAACCTGGGAATTCTTCTGTAAAATACTGGTTCGGTACCCAAAATGAAAATCATCAAGAGTCAATGGATGGATACTTTGCGTAACCGGATCCCATACTAATCCGGATCGGATCACTTGACTAAAAAACTGGCTCGAGGTGCCAGCATTCATATAAACAGCCCCACCAACACTTCCTGGGATTCCTGCAAGAAAACCTAATCCGGTAAATCCAAACTGATGCGAGATTCGAATCAGTTTGGGAAGCAGGAGGCCGCTTTGAACAGTCAGTTGTAAGCCTTCACGAGAATAGCCTGCAAAGCCTTCTTTTAGGCTAACAACAATCCCACGGATACCCTGGTCTGATATCAGTAAATTCGTTCCTGCTCCGATCACCATCACGGGAATGCCGGCTAATCCGGCTTGCGTATAAATGATTTGTAGTTCAGTAAGGTTTTTTGGTGAAATGAAACAATCGGCAGGTCCGCCAACTTTCATCGAGGTATGATGGCTTAATGGTTCTTGGTAAAGAACCTCTCCCTGAATCTGTTTCTGTAGAGTTTGATAAAAAACAGCCGAGCTATGGCAGGGCATGTTCCACCTGCCAGACATCACCGGGACCTAATAAAATAAATACTATGTTTTCCTGTCTGCGTTTAACAATTATCTCGGCAGCTTCTTCAGGAGTTTGAACTAAAGTCAACACACCGGTAAAACCCTGGAGCATAATCTGTTTGGCTAATGAGGAAGAGTCGATGCCCCGGATAGGTTTCTCACCGGCAGAATAAACAGGCATCAGGATGATCTCGTCTGCATAGGCAGCCAAGACTTCTGCATAGGAGATCAGCAGGCTTTGTAGACGAGAAAAACGATGCGGTTGGACGATCGGAAGAATGGTGCAGTCTGGAAACAGGTTTCTGACATTCAGCAGGACTTCCTTGATTACCTGCGGGCTATCTCCTTCATCGTCAATCAACAGGGAAGTTTTCCAAACCTGTTTTAGCTGAGATCGGCGGTCCAGGATGGGTAATGAGCGGAATGAATCCGGATCGATAGTACTCCCAGAGATTTCTGTGATAAGGGCATAGGCTAATACTGCGTCCAGTACATATTTCTCCCCCGGCATGCGTAATACCAAATTCTGGTATCGTTTTCCTCGAACGGAGAGGTGAAAAGTGGTCTCAAAGTGATCTTGTTGAAATTGAAGGTTGACGATTTCATAGCGATATTGGCAGGAAGCCTCCGTACCGCACACAAGCACCCGACAGGGAAACCGGGAAGAAAACAGGGATAATCTCTGAAACGCATCCTGTGATACAACAATACAGCCTTCCTGGTTTGTTTTTAATAAGTATTGATAAAGGTGATCCTGAAGGCGGAGAATATCTTGCTGGTAGTTCAGGAGATGATCTGTGCCGATATTTGTGAGAATGCAACCATACGGGAAATATTGGAGAAATTCCGGTCGGCTTTCATCCGTCTCAAACACAAACCAATCCGATTGATTCCGGTTCCAATGAGCCGGTGGGAAGGTGAGTAAATCTGCACCGATCAAATACGAGGGGGTGAGGCCGGCTAGTTTGGCAAAATAAGCGCTGAAGGTGGTGGTTGTGCTTTTTCCATAGCTTCCGGTAACGGATAGCAGTTTCTTTCCACTCACTAGGTGGGAAACAGCTTCTAAACGGTCAATACAGGGAATGTTTAAGCGTGTTGCTTCTTTGTATTCAGGGTTGCCTTCAGGAATGGCTGTGGAATAGATAACCAATTGAGCATGAGATACTTGATCAGCTTGGTGAGAGGTGAAAACTTGTATGCCTGCTTTTTGCAAAGCATCAGCCATACGGAAAGACTGGATGTCCGACCCAGCGACTACATACCCCATTTGATGCAGATACAGAGCAAGCGGTGTCATACCGACCCCACCGATACCGATCAGATAAACGAAAGAACCGATGGGTAGATTAAACATGGCTAAAATCGAGCGCCGGTGGCTCTTTTATCTGGGAAGCGATATTGAGCAGTATGCCGATTTCAAAGAGAATAATCATCAGGGAAGTTCCACCGACACTGATGAAAGGTAAGGTTACGCCGGTGGGAGGCACTAAGCCCAGGGTAACGGCGATATGGGTAAAAGCCTGCAGAAAAAGGTGCATTCCAATACCAGCCGCTACGACTGCATTAAAGTGATCCTGACTTTTTAGGGAAATCTGGATCGAGATATAAAACAGCAGAAAAAAGAGGAGTATTACACATCCTGACAGAATATTTCCAAATTCTTCGCTGATGATGGCAAACACAAAGTCGGTTGAGTTGTAGGGAAGGTTTCCGAATTTTTGAGTGCTTTTTAAAAAACCGTATCCTAACCACCGGCCTTGAGCGATCGTCCTAAAGGAAGCGTTAATTTGGAAAGTATCTCCCTCCTGTAGCAGATTAATAATCTCCTGTTTAATCCCGATCTGCTTGCTGAATAGGGCAATTTTCTGGACAAAGGGGCTGTTCGCGTAAAGAGCCATGTAATTGAAGATTCTGGCTAAAATCCTGTCTGCTTGTCTCGAGATGATCAGTCCCACCGTTAAGACGATGCCTATGGGTAAGACAAACCGGATCAGATACCTCCAGTATGAAACACCCGAATAAATCAGCGTAAAGGAGGTAATCACAAAATAAAGCATCGCTGCGCTAAAATTAGGTTGAAGGATAATCAGGAGAGAGGGTAGCAGAAATACCCAAACAATCGTCTTAAAGATATTTTTATTCGTGATCCTGACGGCTTTCGGTCCGGTAAACCGTTTCGCAATGACCAGAATGGCGGTTAGTTTAACCAACTCGGAAGGTTGGAACGTTAAGCCGAAAATTCGGATAAATCTGGATACATCCTGACCGGCTTCATTTTCTGTCGTAGATCCGATGAAAAAAACCATGATTAATAATACCAGGGAGATCACGAAAAACATTACCGCATTTTTTCGAAAGAAACGCATTGGAACAAGCCTGGCAAAAAACAGCAACACGGTACCGAGTATAGCAGCAATCAGCTGTTTCAAAAACCCTGATAAGGGGCTGGTAACATAAGGATTCTCTCTGAAATAATCCGGCATGGTCGTGGACAGACAGATGAGCAAGCCTAAAAAAACCAGTACGGTAGTGATCCAGATCAGAATGGTGATGAGCCATTGTTTTGAGCTTTTCATTTTGATTCATACAGGAGTTTTAAGGTGGATTTAAAAAAATCGCCTCTTTCTTCAAATCCCTTGAATTCATCAAAACTCGCGCATGCGGGGGATAATAGAACCGTGTCACCCATTTTTGCTCTTGAAATCGCTTCAAAAATCGCACTCTTAAAGGTGGGAGTGTTTTTATATTTTTTAAAGCCTGCCTGGTCAAAGGCGCATCGTATTTTTTTCTGTGTCTTTCCGGTTAGCACCACATAGCGGATGAGTTCGTGCTGACTGATGGTTTTTGCCAATGAGGAGAAGTCATTCCCTTTGTCGGAGCCTCCTATAATTAAAACCGTCGGTTTGGTGATACATTGAAGAGCCATGATAGTCGTTTGAGGTTTCGTGGATTTTGAGTCATTGATGAAATCTAATCCGGCGTAACGACCGACATATTCAAAACGATGCGGAAGACCTGTGAAGCATTGAAGAGCTTTTTCAGCTGCAGACGGATCAAATTTATCCTTTAGGTACAGATAAGAGGCGCCAACTGCCGCGACTGCATTCGATTGATTATGTAGACCAATCAGGGGGTAGCCGTCTAATTTTACTGAGAAATCCAGGTTGCCGATTTTCCCGATAATCTGGTTGCCTTGAAGATAAAAACCTTGCTTTAATGGTTCCTGAATCGAATAATAATACGTTCTGATATGGGGTAACACTAACTTTCTTAACGGGGGGGAATCTATATTCAGAAGCGCTGCATCTTCCATGGTTTGGTTCTCAAAAATTTTTGTTTTAGCATGGAAATACTCTTCCATGGAAGGATACCTGTCCAAGTGGTCTTCAGAAAAATTCAAAAAGACAGAGACAGTGGGTCTGAAAGTCTGGATCGTTTCTAATTGAAACGAACTGACCTCTACTACCAGGGTGGAGGATTGGTTGTTCAAGGAAACGATTTCTGAGATCGGAATACCGATATTTCCACAAACAAAAACTCTGGGAATATGCTGAGAGAGTATTTTTCCGATTAATTCAACCGTAGTGCTCTTTCCGGAGGTGCCGGTAACTGCTAAAAAGGAGGATCGGGAGAATTGATACGCTAACTCGATCTCACCAATAATCGGGATCTGGTTCTTTTTTGCCTCTTTTAATATGGGAATGTTAGGATCCACACCTGGTGAAAGCACGATCAGGTCTTTCATTTCAATCGATCTTCTTGAGTGAAAACCTAGTTCAAAAGGAACATTAAGATCTTCCAGCCAGATAATCAATTGTGATTCAATCTCAGGATTTTTTTCGGTGGCAAAAATTTGGGCTCCGCTTTTTGCCAAAAGATCGATGGCGGCTTTACCACTCTTTTTCAGACCGAAGACGGTGATCTGTTTCCCTTTATACGATAGTGTTCTGTCCTTCATCGGTTACCTCCTCTCTTTAAATTCCGCATCCGTTAATTAGTATAGATAAAAAGACTGATAATTGTTAGTAGGGTTTGCAGAAGCCAGAATCTGACAGTGATAGTAGCTTCCGGTATTTGCATCAGCTCAAAATGATGATGTAGGGGAGCCATTTTAAATATTCGTTTTCCGATTCCCGTTTTGCCCTTTGTATATTTGAAATAAGAGACCTGGAGAATCACCGATAACGCTTCTGCCAAAAAAATACCCCCTAACACCAGAAAAAGCCAGTCAATGTCAAACCAAAGCACACAAAAGGCGATAAATCCGCCTAGCGCAAAGGATCCGATATTTCCCATAAAAATCTTAGCCGGATAAAAATTAAAATAGAGAAAAGCCAGAAGAGTACCGAATAAAACGTAAAGCAGAGTTGGATTGAAATCAGGGGAGGAAAACCCGATAACACCAAGGAAGATGAAGAACATAAATACCAACAAGGCAATACCCGTCAGCAGTCCATCCAATCCGTCTGTCAAATTCACCGAATTGGTGATGGCTAAAATGAGGAACCATTTAAATGGTAACCATAACCAGACGGATACTGAGGGGGAGCGCGAAAAAAGAAGATAGAGAAGGAATGGAACTGCCAAAAGAATTTGAAGAGCGATATCTTCCCTTGCTTTGAGACCATAAGGCGATTTTTTAATTTTTTTGAGAAAATCATCTAAAAAGCCGACCAATGAATAAGCAACCGTCATATACCCTCCCCATAAAAGAGAAGGGTCTGATTGTTTCAGAACAATACAAAGCAATATGGTCATTAAGGTCATCCCTACAAACAAAATCCCTCCCATGGTGGGAGTGCCTGATTTAGACAAGTGGCTGGAAGGTCCTTCTTCTCGAATAATTTGGCCTAGTTGCCACTTTTTCAGGGTGAGTATAATGAAAGGGATCGCTATAAAGGAAAACAGAAAACTCAATATGATCAGCATGCATGGCTCTCCAGATGTCGGATCATTTCTGATAAGTGTTTGCCATTCGAAGCTTTAATCAGAATGCCATCTCCCGGTTGAGCCGTCTGCAATAGGAATTGTTCCATCGCTTCCAGGGAGGGAAAGTTCTGGTAATGGCTGTCAGGTTTTTTGAGAACGGGCTCCATAATATGGTTATAATCACCATAATACAAAACGGTATGGAAAGTATACGCGGCAATCTCGTCAGCCAGTCTTTGATGAAGTGTAGCTGATCCTTCGCCTAATTCAAGCATATCGCTAAACACAAGGATTTTTCTCGGGAAAGGAGTTTTATCGAATGCTTGTAAGGCTGCTTTGAAGGAAACGGGATTCGCGTTATAGGTTTCATCAATAATGCAATAGCCTTCTTTATAATGAATCAATCTTCCTCTCCCGGCAGGAGCCGCAAAACCGGCTAAAACCTCTCTGATGGAGTGGACGGGTATGCCATACTTTCTTGCAAGAAACAAGACAGGGAGCGAGTTTAAAACCATATGGTTACCGAAAGCGGAGAGAGAGAGATTCGGAATAGACTCTCCCGGGAGTTCAGCATCGAAATGGATTCCGTTTGTCCTGTATTCCAAGTGGTTTGCCCGGAGGTCATTGGAAGGATTCAGACCATAGTATACAAATTGTTTTTCACGGGGGAGAGAGAGAATAGCGGGATTATCTCCCGGTAATAATAAAGTACCGGTTTCCACTATCGCTTGGCTGATTTTCATTTTTTCCTTCAGAACCTTGTCCACCGTATGGAAAAATTCCAGGTGGGAAGAGCCGATAGAAGAAATGATCGCGTCCGATAAGGTAAGGTAAGAAAGGTTTTGGTCTATTTCACCGGGATAGGAGGCGCTTAATTCCGTTACAAAAAAATCCGCATCCGGATTCATCGCTAAGATACTTAAAGGTACTCCAATCGGTGTATTGTAGTTACCTGTTGTGTTAGCTACCAGATACGAGGCGCCAAGTACAGCCGATAGCATCTCTTTCATGGTAGTTTTTCCGGCAGATCCGGTAATACCGATCTGTTTACAATTTGTTTTCCGGAGAGCTTTTTGTGCTGCCGTTAATAAAGCTTGGGTGGTGGAAGGGACGATGATTTCAAATGCAGCGTGATGCGCTGGATCGGATTTTTCAGCAATAACTCCGATAGCACCTTGTTGAATCGCTTTCGGAATAAATTGATGTCCGTTTTGCTTCTCCCCTGCGATCGCAATAAAAATATCTCCCGGTTGTATCTGTCTTGAATCGGTTTGGATCCTGACTTCAATCGGTGTGGAAATAACCCTGAATTCGTTCAGTTGTGCCTGGAATAAAGCCGCTAAATCGGAAACAAGAAATTTCAAGCTTTCCACCCGAAAGACCGAATGATTTTTCTGCATTCTACCGTATCATCAAACACTTCTGTTCTTCCCTGGATCAGGAATTCACGCTGATTGCCACGTCCGAGTACCGCTATCAAATCATGAGGTTGGGCTGTTTGGATAGCTGAATGGATGGCTTTCGCGCGGGATAATTCGATACGAATGTCTGACAACTTATCTGCCGGCACTCCTTCTAAGAATTGCCGGATACCTATCATAGGATCCTCGTTTTCCGGATCATCGGTCGTCAGGATGATGCTGTCGAAATAAGAAGACAATAAAGTACCGGTTTTTTTCCGATGAGTCATATCTCCTCCCCCGACTTGACCATAGACAAGGATTTTACGATGGTAGGATTGGGTCTGAAGGTTTTTAAAAAGAGCTGAAAATGAAGTGAGCGTATTGGCTTTATCCACCAGCACAGTAAACGGTATCTCTTTCACCTTGATGATATCCCATCTACCTGGTATTTGTTGAATCAACCGAAGCTTCTGGATAGCGACCTCTGCGGGAATACCGAAATGAAGAGCCGTTATAAACACCTGGGCCAGATTATACGCTTGGAATTCACCTACGAGAGGAGAAACAATCTCATAGGGTTGATTCCGGAAGACGAAATTCAGTTTGACTCCCTTTTCGGGTGAACTGGTGACGGAATGAAACACAAGGTCGGCTTGTGGGTGAAATCCGACAGACAGAGCATTCGGCGCCATCTGCTTGCATTGATCAAATCCGATCATATCACGATTCAAGACAATCACCCCGCTCGATTTGCATTGTTGGAGTAAGGAAGCTTTTGCCTGAAAATAAGCCTCTTCCGTGATATGGTATTGTAGATGATGATTAGGCGAAAAATTGGTCCATAAAATCGCATCAAAGAACAATCCGCTTAAACGCTTTTGTTCAAGACCAAACGAGCTGGCTTCTATAACCGCGTACCGGCAATGATTGTCGACAAATTGCCGTAATAATCGCTGGAGTTGATTGGGATCCGGGGTAGTCACCGGGCCGGAAAGCGGATTTTGCGAGAGAGAATCTCCGGTGTAATACCCGGCAGTCCCGATCAGCCCTGTTTTGCTCAGTGTATGGTTCATCAGGGAGTGTAATAAATAGGCTACCGTGGATTTTCCATTACTGCCGGTCACCGCTGTCATCTGTAATTTCTCAGCGGGATACCGGTACCAGGCTTGCATAACAAGACCAAAAGCCTCCCTTGTGGAATGAACCTGGATAACAGGTACCGGAGAATGATTGGAAAGGTCTTTTTCAACCAAGATGGCTGCTGCGCCATTTTGAATCGCTTGCGGGATAAAACAGTGACCGTCAGATTGTGTTCCTGCTATTGCGATAAAGAGATCCCCTGGTTGTACTTGTCTTGAGTCAGTTGTAACCTGGTGAATTTCCAGATCTATTGTACTGCGGGGATAAAGACTGGGAACACGTTCTAATAAAAGCTGAAGATTCAAGGAGATGTCTCCAAGGCTAAACCCGGATTCATTTTGATCCAATGGGCAATTTCCCGAAATGCCGGAGCAGCCACAGAGCTGCCAAAAGCCTCCTGATCTCCTTTCCAGTTTTCCGGTTCGATTATCGATACAAGAACAACATATTCCGGTTTCTCTGCCGGGAAGAAGCCAATAAAAGAGCAAATCAGGGAACTATCGTCATACCTTCCGTTCACTACTTGTTTAGCGGTTCCGGTCTTTCCCCCGATGGACATGCCCTCGATGTACGCATTAGCAATACTGTCCGGGTCCGCCACCACATCTTTCAACACACTCTTCATTTTTAAAGCGACTTTTCGGGACAATACCTGGCGGATGGCTTCCGGCTTAAAATCCTGGATGATTTGCCCCTCTGCATTACGTATTTGTTTGACCAGGATTGGTTTCATCATGATGCCATCGTTAGCAATCGCACTATAAGCGCATACCATTTGGATGGGCGTCACTGATAATCCTTGTCCGAAGGCCATGGTGGCTACGGTAGAGTCATACCATTCTTCTGTAGGAGGAAGAATTCCTTTCTCTTGTTCTATCGGCAGACCGGGTAAAGGTTTTCCAAAATTGAAACGGAGCGCATATTGATAAAAAGTTTTTCCCAGCAGGGTGCCCACTTTGGCTAAGGCTACATTGCAGGAATTGCGTAAAATTCCCGACAGGTTCTGTTTTCCATGCGCAATAATGCACTCAATGCGAATGCCCCCGATGGAATAAGAACCATTACATTCATGGATCGTGTTCTCTTCAATCATTTTCTCTTCCAGCGCCATGGAAGTGGTAATTGGCTTAAAAATAGAACCTGGCTCGTAATTTAAGCGGAGAGCTTGGTTTTTATATTTCGGGTCGTTGATATATTTGGATCCTAGGTTGAGATCATAGGTTGGTACGGTTGCCATGGATAGTATCTCCCCGGTGCCCGGTTTCATCACGATACAAGTAGCGCCGGTTGCTCCCCAAAGCTGGCACTGGTATTCTAAAACCGATTCCACTTTTGTTTGCAGGTAGTGGTGAATCGTCAGGGTAATGTGATTACCGTTTTGAGGCACTCTCAACAAATCAGAGGTTCCGGGCATTTGGTCGTTGATAAAGGCATGAAACTCTCGTTTTTTGCCCGGAAATCCTCTTAATTCGCTATCTAACCACTTCTCAATTCCTCCCAACCCATAATTCTCATCTCCCACCACTCCCAATAGATTAGAGAGAACATTTTTCTGAGGGTAGGTTCTTTTCAAGTCATCTTCAAAACCGTAATCGACATCGGCGGTATATCCATCGGTATTCGCAAGGATCTGTTCAATTTTTTGCTTCTGCTCCCGGTCAATTTTCTGTTTCAAAATGTAATACTGGTTTGCTTCTTTGTTGACAAATTTATGATCCTGAATTCTTTTCAGAATAGAGGCGGTATCTTCCTGAATATAATCGTGAATTAATGCAGAAAATACCTTAGGAGCCTGGAGTTTAGTGGGGTTTACCCAAAAAAGAAACGCCTCTCGGCATTGTGCGTAAAGCACATTGTCAGCACTCCTGATTTCCCCCCGCATTGGTAGGATATCCTTCATTATTACAGGGTTTACCCAGGAGATCGTCGATTGTACTTTTTGATCCAGGAAAGCGACATAAAACAACCGAACTAACAGAAGACAGGTCAATATAGAGGCAATCACCAAAGAAACACGAATATTCCGTTTTGACCGTTTTAGCGCCGAATTATGATTCATCATCGATTATTATAATATCATCTTGTGTTGAATTCTTGAATTTTAACAGCAGAGCCCTGGCGTATATCTTCTGAAGGTTGCTTTCTTCAGCTACCTGTTTTTGATACTTTTTGATCTCATCTAACAGCTCAGTTTGAGTATTCATCGTTGTGGTTAACTCTTTTTTCTGATAATAATAAAACACCATGGAAAAAGCATAAAACATCACTAAAATCAACACCGTCATCAGCTTTTTAAAACCCATGATTCATAACCGTTCACCCAATCGAAATTTGGCGCTTCGGGAAGCCGGATTTATCTTGATTTCTTCGGCAGAGGGAAGGATAATTTTTTTATTGACCGGGTTCAATCCTTCTGTCTGTATGAAAAATTGTTTCACGATCCTGTCTTCCAATGAATGATAGCTGATAATGCCGATTTTACCTCCTTTTTTTAATAAAAGAGGAACCTCCTGCAGCATTTTTTTCAAATCCGCTAATTCTTGGTTAACAGCAATCCGAAGTGCCTGGAAAGTTTTTGTGGCCGGGTGGATATGGCCAGTATATGGTTTCACACGCAGAACCAGTTGGCTTAAGTCCTGACATGTTTTGATGAGAGAGGTTTTCCTCTGTAATGTGATTAATCTGGCAATTTTTTTGGCATAGACCTCTTCACCGTATACACGGAGTATTTCTGTTAATTCTTCCATGGAAGCGGTGTGGATGATCTCAAAAGCACTTTTTGAATGGCTGGTTTGATCAAAACGCATATCCAGTATATCATCAGATTGATAGCTGAATCCTCTGTTCTCCTGCTGAATATGAAACATCGATAAGCCTAAATCCAATAGAATCCTGTCGACATGATCGATACCAAGGGATTTCAACACCGCCAGACTATTGGCATAACTGGAGTGAACAAGAGAATATCGTTTTTTCAAGGTCGAGAACCTTTTCTCTGCTATCCGGAGAATAGCGGCATCCTTATCAAGACCGATATAATAACCGGATTCATTCAAGAAACTGAGCAGGATCTTACCGTGTCCACCTTCTCCGCAGGTTCCATCAAGAACAACGTGACATGGGTGTAAATCCAATAAAGAGATAATCTGATCGGAAAAAACCGGATAATGGATTGTATCATGGTTCATAGACCCTATTATAAGAAAAAAAGAGCATTACTTCCAGTGAAAAAAAGAGGGAGAAGGACTGCTGAGAACTGAGCAAGCGATAAGCCGGGTTCTGTTCCTACCAAGTAGGTGGCAATCATTTGTCTGAGCGATCACCTGAAAACTCTGCGAGCCGCATACAAACGTTTTCTATCGATCTTGCTCCGGATGGGGTTTACATAGCCAACCAGTCACCTGGTTGCTGGTGAGCTCTTGCCTCGCCATTTCACCCTTACCTTTTTCAAGGCGGTATCTTTTCTGTTGCACTTTCCTTAAGGTCACCCTCACTGGCAATAAACCAGCACCCTGCTCTATGGAGCCCGGACTTTCCTCAATAACCTAATGATTACTGCGATTGCCTTGATTACTCAATTCTCAGCAAACCAATATGATACAGATTTATCAGGATTTTTCCAAAATAATCATGATAATTTCTGTTTTTGAATCCCACGTTACTGAACATCCGATCGTTTCAGAAAAGAACCGAATAGGCAGCATCACTCTGCCTGGTGGAATCAGAAAGGGGGTGACGGATTGATTGGAGGGATCAATCCTGACTTTTTTGTTATTAACATACGCTTCCGGTACCCCCACAGACATATCGATAATCATACCGAGCACCCGAATGACCACCTGCTGTTTTTTTTCATTCCATTCCAATGAGCCGCCAAATGGTTCGATAATATAGCGCATGGGGATAAAGGAACGCTTGCCTATTTTTCTCTGTGCAGGACATAGAATAAACTCTGTCAATGTTAGTAGAAATTTTACGATTGCCATCCCAGTCGAAAATCAATTCAAAGCCGTCTTCAGATCTTAACTTCGACGTTGTTCTGTCTTCTACAGAATCTTTGGTGGTATCGATCAAAAAGAAAAAGGTATCATCGGTATTCTTCAGGTGTAAAAAACCAAATGGAACCTCTAAACGCAGCGAGTTTATCCAGCCATTGTCGGAATAACTGCCGTCAATGATCGGATTCAAATACGAGTACACACTGGATTGAACCCCTCTGGATATTGGTATCACACAGTTCATCCAAAGAAAAACGGATACAGTTAGGATGATCACTTTTTTCATCATGGTAATCTCCTGAAGGCTTTCTCATAATTATAGACTGTCGATAGGTTTCATCAAGAAAATGAATAGAAAAAAATCTTTCCTCTTTTTATTTGTAAAATCTTCCATTCTGCCGTATTCTCTTAGAAAAGTAAAAAGGAGAAAAATGGAGATACCAAGTCAATATGCAGATTATGGGAGAAAAAAGAGACCAACATTATGTGCCATTCTCAGTCCAAGCGGCTTTACCAAACGAATTGTACATTTTGTTGCAGGCGAACTGAAAAGGATGTCTTATGCTGTTGAGATTACAAGAAAACAATTTATCTCTTAAAATAAACATTAAGGAATATTAGATTTCATGAACTTTTTTTATAAAATAGAACAGAAAAACCAAGCGTTCTTTTTGTTGAGGAAGTCATGAAAAAGTGGTGTTTACTTTGCTTAGGATTGTGTTTTTTAATGGCCATTCAGTCATGCTCGATCCCTATTTCCACCAAACCGAAAATGGAGAAAGCCCATTCGAAAGTTGTTTTTAAATGGGATGCTTTACCGGCTGATCAGTCTCCTCTTTTCTATACCTGGTCAGAGAAGTACATGTTGCAAGGGATTGAGGAAGGTATTCTTGAGGTCAGTGAGGTTGAAAATGCTGCCAGAAACGTGACAAGAGGTGAATTTCTGCATTGGTTGGTGAAAACAATGCGAATAAGAGGAAATCGAAAGCCGATCCCTTTTCAGGATATTCCTGAAGATCATAGTTTATATGTTTCCGTTAAGGCTGCTTTTACCTCCGGCATTTTAGCTCCTGCAGACACATTTGAACCCGATCAACCATTGATTCGTTCTGAAGCTTCTCTGTGGTTGGTGCGATCTCTTGGCGAAGAAACCATAAACAAAGCCAAACAATATTCAGAGCCATACATACCGGCTCAGGATGGATTTTACGAGATACCGAAAGAGGCAGCCGGCGCGATGACGGTTTGTTGCCTGCCTACTTACCAGCTTCTATATTATCGGTGGTATAAAAATAATGAATATAGGTATATTGCTCCCAACGAACCCATGATGGTTTTTGAAGCCGCTTATAGCCTGATGATGCTGAAACATCCTCCTGTAAAAGGGGGGTCATTGGTGGTTGGTCAAAAAGAAGAACCAAAAACCTTGTTTTCCGGAATCGATCATTCAGTTGAAATCAACAGACCGTTGGCATTTATTGAAATGCCTCTCATTCAAGGAAGAGATGAAAATTGGTGTTTTTTTCCTGTTCTCATCAAACAGATACCGACGCTTGAGAACGGCTTGTGGAAAATCTCTGAACAAAACGGAAAAAAGCGAATGGTCATCAAATATGAGTTGCATCACGGCTTAAAATGGTCTGATGGAACCGATATGACTGCACAGGATATTGTTTTTGGAAGCTATTTATATCGACATCCAGCCTTTCCTTCCTTTCATTCCAAAGAAGAAACTTGGATAGAGAAAATAGAAGCTCCTGATCCTGAGACGGTCATCGTTACCTGGAATCATTTTCTTCTGAATGCGAACCGATGGCTTTTCAGAGCCATGCCGGAACATTTTTTTCAAAAGGAATTACGGCAGACGCTGCAACCATATTCTCTTACTGATCCAACCTACTACGATGCTTCGAAAGATAAAGCCGACACCCAAGAAAATGAATCCTATTTATCCCCCCGTTATCTTTCCGATTGTGCTTTCATTGATTCCGTTGTGCGGAGCAGCTTTAATTCAGAACCGGTATACGCAGGTCCTTACAAGCTGAAAGAATGGCAAAAAGGCAACACGCTCTCACTGGAACGAAATGAATATTTTATTTATGGACCCCCTTTAATAGAGGAGATCACTTTCCTGACAATAAAGGATTCTGCAGAATTTAGTCATGGTTCTGAAGTGTTGTTTGCAGCGGTTTTAGCCGGGAAAGTGGATGTCACTTTAAATGATTTGACATTGGAGCAGGCTTTGACTCTTCAAAGCAGGCATATCAACCATCGATCCTATTTCCCTCCTTCCATGGTTTGGGAGCATCTGATTCTCAATACAGATGATCCGATCTTGGCTCAGAAAAAGGTAAGAGAGGCCCTATTGTGCGGAATAGACAGAAAAGCGATCATGTTGGATATTTTTAACGGACAAGTCTCTCCTGCGAATACTTGGTTTCCTCCTCTTCATCCGGTTACTCGCAACGGTGATTGGGTGGAATTTGACTATAATCCCGAGAAAGCGCGGAACAATTTTAAGGAGGCGGGGTGGAACGTTGACCAGGATGGATGGCTCTCAAAGAATGGAAAGATACTGTCCCTGACTTTGATCACTACTAAAGACAATCCTTTACGGGGTATGGTTCAGAATGCGATTGCTGATTATTGGGAACAGTTGGGCATCCAAGTAACGGTACAAAACGAGGAGAAAGATTTTTTATTAAACCATTTGCTTCAAAACAGACTTTTTTCGGGTCCAACTGCAGTGATGGTCTCTATTGAGCAGAATCCTGATTACAATTTCAGTCACTGCTTGCACTCCCAATCCATACCCTCAGAGCAAAACCACTGGACAGGTATGAATTATTCGTCTTATCACAACCCGGAAGTAGACGCTTGGCTGGAAGCTTCAGAACAATCCCATACAAAGGCCGAGTTTGATCAGTATCTGCTTAGGATTCAAATGGCATTGGTCGAGGAGCTTCCCTGTTTACCTCTGTATTTTCATCCTTTAGTTTCGACAGCGCACGAAGATCTAGAGAATTTCAGACCATCCGGTACGTCTTCTTTGACGGTATGGAATGTAGCCAATTGGTATTGGAAGACGCTGAAAAAATAGGATTGATAAAATTGTTTGATAGTTTGTATCGGTTTTTTCCATTTTGGGATATAATACGATTCATTAAAATGCCACTAATGAGAAAATAAAAGGGGGTATATGTGAAATTTACAAAATTCTTGACTTTTTTGTTAGTATTTGTGTTATCGGCATCCCTACTTAGCAATTGTGCCAAAAAAGAGCCTATTACAAAAGTAGATGCCAACAAGATCCCGAAGTACGCGAAAGAACTTGAATTCGACTGGTCAAAGCTTCCTGAAGACCAAAAAGTAGAGTACTATGACTATACCGTAGATTATATGTACAAGCTGCTTTCTATTCATTTATTGGAAGAAAAGGATGTTTTGGTTCCTTCTCGTGAAATTACCAGAGGCGAATTCATCGATTGGATCGTTCGATCCATGGATTTAAAATCTACTTCCGGTGAAGTCGCTTTTTCTGATATTAAAGGCAACGCTTTTCAAAAATCCATTCAAATTGCTGCTGAGAATAATATCATTGAAAAAGCGGACACATTTAAGCCGGATGACCCACTCTTAAGAGCAGATGCCGCTATTTGGTTAGTCAGGGCTCGCGGAGAAGCTGCTGTTACAGAGGCTGCTAAATATACAGAACCACTCATTCAGGCACAGGATGGATATGATGAAGTACCCGCTAATGCAGCAGGCTCATTATCTGTTGCTTTATTGCCTGAATACCAGCTGATGTATTATCGATGGATTGCCGGAGATGAATTCCGTTATATCATGTCTGACAAACCAATGTTAGTGGCTGAAGCTTGTTACAGTGTATTTATGCTGATTTATCCTCCTAAGCGCGGCGGAACCTTGACTATCGGGCAAGCTCAGGAACCGAAGACGCTGTTCTCCGGTTTGGACACGATGAGTGCGATGAGTCAGATCACCTCACTGCTTTATGAAGGATCTATAGGTGGTCACGATGAATTCTGGGGGCGTTTCCCGATTATGATCAAAAGAATTCCCACCGTCGAAAATGGTCTCTGGAAGATCACCAGAGATGATAAAGGTGAAGTGACCAAAATGGAAGTCACTTATGAACTGCGCAAAGGATTAAAATGGGCGGATGGATCAGATATCACTGCCGATGACGCTGTATTTTCTTATCATTTGTACAATCACCCTTCTTTCCCTACGATTCACAGCGAGATGGATTTATGGATCGACAATGTGGTTGCTATAGATGACTATACCGTCCAAGTACTGTGGAACACACCCTATCTCTTTGGTAACGGTGGCGTCGGTTTAATGCCCAGGAAATATTTTGAAACCAAACTGAATTATCATCTGAAACCTTTCAGCCTGGCAGATAAGAACTACTATAACCCGGATCTGGACAATCCAGCCACTGAAGACAAAGATGAATCTTTCAAGTCTGAGCAGTATCTTGCTGACGAAGCCTTCATTGCAAGAGTCGCTCAAGCTGATAACAAAGTAGGATATGATTATAACCAAAATCCTATGCACGCCGGTGCTTACAAAGTGAAGAAATGGGAACAGGGCCAATCTATCCAATTGGAAGCCAATGAAAATTATATTTTCGGCAAACCCTTGATCGAGACAATCACTTTCCGTACCATTGAAAACACCGATACTTTATTGGCCGCTGCGATTGCCGGTAATGTTGACATGACACTAACCGGATTATCCTTTGACCAAGCAATGCAGCTTGAAAAACGCGAAAGTACGCAGAAGCCAAGGTTAACGCCTTCTCTTACCTGGGAGCATATCGACTTAAATATCGACAATCCGGATTTAGCCGATAAGCGAGTACGTCAAGCATTATTACATGCTATCGACAGACAGAGTATTGTTGACCAGTTCTTTGGTGGCGCACAGCCTGTGGCTCATGCTTGGTTACCGCCAAGACATTATGCATATGACGATGATTCTATTGTAAAATATGAGTTTGATAAGAAAAAAGCCGGGGATTTATTGGACGAAGCCGGATGGAAATTGAACGCTGGCAGAAAACGAGAAAAGGACGGAAAGGTTCTGTCTATTACATTTATGACCACTGCTCAGAACAAAACCCGTGAACAGGTACAGGCGGTTGTATCCTCAGCTTGGAAAGAAATCGGTGTGGATGTCATTACTAAGAATGAACAACCCACCAGCTTCTTCAATAATACCCTAAGAGAAAGACAATTCAAAAGCCCAACTGCTTGTATGTACGCTTGGGTGATGGGTCCTGAATCGAATTTGTACAGTATCGTGAACTCAACCCAGATTCCTACCCCGGCAAATGGCTTCAGTGGACAGAATTATACAGGCTTCTCCGATCCGATCGTAGACCAGATTACGCTTGACAACAACAAGAAATTAGAAAAGAAGGAAGTGTACGCCGGGTTAAAGAAAGTTCAGGAAATACTGACCCGTGAATTACCTTCCCTCCCTCTGTTTTACCGTGTTGACGTTTCTTCTGTTGACGATGCACTTGTCAACTTTAAACCGCAGGGCACTTCTTCTCCCATCACATGGAACGCCCCGTGGTGGTTTTGGAATAAGTAACGCTCGATCTTAGCTTTCAAAAAAAAAGACCGGGGACAAATTTGTCCCCGGTCTTTTTTTTTGAATGTGATGAAGAAGATTATAATTAATTACCAGAATGAGAGGCATAATTAATTATTATTCCACAACCGGCAACACCAAAAGAATGGTGGATTATTTTACTTACCAGGTTCCGTTGGTTTCCTTTACGATTCTGGATATGAAAAAGATGATTTTACCGGATTTTTCTAAATATGAGATCATAGGATTCGCTTTTCCTGTAGAGTTTTTAGGCATCCCCCGATTTGTGCTAAATTGGATTCGGCATATTCCAAAACAGCTGGTGGAACGAAATGTATTTCTTCTGCTGTCTTTCAGCACGATTTCCGGCACTGTTTTAATTCAAGCCAGAAATGAATTAAAGCCAAAATTCTTTAAAATCATTGCCGGGCATTCTCTTCATATGCCTGAAAATTATCCAATTACCCGAGTGAGGGGATTCACCTCAAATCTGGCGCCAAATGTAGCCGAAAAAGGAAGGTTCCGATACTTTATCAGCATTTTTAATGAATTGATGGAATCGATTGAACAAGGACATGAGATTCTGGAAGCTGCTTTTCGGCTATCTCTGGTCAATTATTTTATGAACATGCCCGATCCATCGGCAGCAAAACGGTCTATGGGTTTTAAATACCTGGAGAAAAGCAAGTGTACAAAATGCGGCGTCTGCTCTTTGATCTGCCCAACCAAAGCAATATCATTACAACCTTATCCGGAGTTTGAAGAGATAAAATGCGTAGGGTGCTGGGGTTGTTTTCATCATTGTCCCACTCATGCTATTTATACCAATAAAGTGAAGAACAAAGGGCATTACTTAGCTGAAAAAATGCCGGCATTACTGGAAAAACTGCCATTAAAAAAGGATACCCTATGAAAGAAAACCTTTTTGAAGACAAATGGGCTTTAGTAACGGGAGCTTCCAGCGGTATTGGTAAGGAAATCGCCTTTGAATTAGCTCGAAAACGTGCGAACCTGGTCTTAGTTAGTCGAAACGAATCCATGTTGAAAATACTGCAGAATCAGCTGAAAGAAAAGTATCAAGTAAAAGTACTCTTTTTTTCGATAGATTTATCAAGGTCAAACGTAGCTTGTGAGATTGAAAAATATTGTGAAGATCATGGAATTTGCATCACTATCGTGGTGAACAATGCAGGTTATGCCTTGAAAACAGCGAATGAAATCAAAAAACCCGAACAAGTCAGTGGTATGCTGGAGGTTCTTGTCTGCAATCTGACTGAGCTGAGTTTGCGTTTCTTACCTGGAATGATGCAGAAAGGAGAGGGGTATATCCTGAATGTTTCCTCTATTGTTGCCTACATTCCGGTAGCTTCGACCTTGACTTACCATGCGGCCAAAGCCTATGTGTTGGCCTTTACAAAAGCGCTTCATTGGGAATATGCCAAAAAAGGAATTCATATCACCTGTTCTTTACCCGGCGCAACGAAAACCGGTTTTGCAAAAGCGAGTGACCTGTATGTACCCGAACAGCTTTGGAACACTTATGGGTCAGCAGAATCCGTTGCAAAAGCCAGTATAAAGGCTATGGCAAAGAACCAATGCATAGTGATACCGGGATGGAACAATCGATTCCTGTACTGGTTAAGCAGAATTCTGCCCCATTATTGGATATATACTTGTCAAAAAAAGTACTGGTCCCATTACCGACCTTCTTAATTACTGGACTATCACTGGTTTACCATACTTTTCCGATAAATCTTTCAGAAAGGCTTCCACAATGCCTCTCTTCTTCTCATTCATGAAAGCTTGTTCAGCATCAGCCCTGGCTTCTTCATAAGACCGTTCCAGCCCTTGTCGAAAAGAGTTTATCTTAACTACATACCATTGTGTCATAAATTGTACTTTATTGTAGCTATTGGTTTTTGCATTGGGAGAAAAAATAACATTGGCTAACTCCTCGGGCATATCCGTTTTTGGCATCAATCCTAACTTGGTTTGTTCAGCAGGTAGAGTAGAAAATTTTGTACAAGCTTCCTCCCAACTCCCCCCCCCTTGCAAGAAAGCCATTGCTTGGTCTACTTTCTCCTCGGCGTCAGTCAGGAGAACATCAATATCGGCAGCCGGAGGATCATTAAACATTTCTTTGTGGGATTCCCAATAGGCTTTGATCTCTTCCTCTTTGGCAATCGGAAGGTTCTCAACCAGAGGATTGGTCACAACTGTAAATTTCGTCTGATTGGTCATATCCCGCTTATAGTCACCCATTGTTACATTGAGAGTGGACAAGTATTCTTCCAGGTTAAAATTCGCTGGATCTTGGCTATTCTGCCGCATCATATCTTCAAATTCTTTCATCGTCTGTTCCACTTGCTTTTCTGTGATAACGATGTTGTTTTCTTTGATATAAAGATCGATATAAATACGGTTTAGTAAATTAGTGATGGCATCAACTCTCAATCGGGAGCGGTATACTTTTTGGTCTTTCTCCGGAATTTTGCTCATGGAAACTTCAAAATCAGGTGATTTCAATCTCTTTTCTTCCTGGAGAATATCGGCTAAAGAAAAAACAATGTCCTTGATTTTAAAGGAGATGGTTTCATCCTCTTTGCCTGTTAACGCTTCAGAAATTCTCATTGCTTCTTCCTGAGTAGCGGATTGATTCCCGTTATTATTAGGCGTTTCGATTGTTTGAGGCGTTTTTTTCTGAAAAACCGGTAAATACCTGAAATAAAAAAACCAACTCAAAACCAAAACAACGACTAGCAACGGCAAAATCCACAACCATATCTTCTTCATATTTATTTCCCCTTTTAAAAGTGAGGTAATAATAAGAATACAGGATTTTTTAAAAAAAGAAAATAGCCAGAACTGTAAATCACGATTCTGGCTATGGAAGTAAAATAAAAGTTATCTCATCGGGTTTATGCTGTCACGATTCCCTTCGGTTCTCGGTCTGGCTTCACTGACATTCAAAGCCCTACCATTCATTTCTTTGCCGTTTAATTCCTGAATGGCTTTCTGACCTTCTTCCTGGTTTGGCATTTCAACAAAACCAAAACCACGGGAACGATTGGTCATCTTGTCTTTAAGGATAGTAGCTCGTGAAACTTCTCCATATGCCTCAAAGGCTAGTCTTAATTCATCTTCTGTCATTGAGAAAGCGATGTTGCCAACGTAAATATTCATATTAACCTCCTTTCTATATCAATTCCACCGTAGCCTATATCTTGAAGGAAAGTCGCTTAAATGAACATTCACATCAAGCGCACTACGAAACACCGTCATTATAATAAACGGATTTCTTTTTGTAAATAATTTTTAATCTGATTCCTCTTCCTGTTTCTCCGGAAAAATGACTTTTTTGATCTCCAGTTTATGTAACATCTGGGAAAAAGCCATTAACGCTTCATAGGTTTCCGGTTCGAAACGACCGTCTTTTAACAATTTATTCAACCGTGGGGTGTTCAAGCTGGACACCTCATCCCAAAGGTGTTGTTCTTTTAGCCAAATCTCGAATTCTTTTCTGCCTGGATCGGTGGAGAGGGGAAACTGATACTGCCAGGATTCTGATATAGGGAGAGTCGCCTTGGAACCGGTTACCTGAGTCAATGCATGTTGTTTTGCATATTCGATGATCTGTTTCTCTGCTTCTGACAAAAATGTTTCGATTTTTTTCACTTGCTGTTTCAATGTTTGCAAGGTTCTCCATTGCTCCACATACTCATCTACTGCTTCCAAGACTTCGTCTGGTGTTTCAGGTGGTTGCAGGGCAGGCGTTTTGACAGGACAGAAATCGGTATAGGAGCACCAATCGCATAACGCGGATTCATTAGGAAGGTAGTAGGGGTCTCTCTCAATCGTGCGAATTTTCTGCACCATCGTCTCTTCGAGCTGTTTCAGATCTTCCTCGGTTTTGGTGAGTTGATAGGTGTGTTGGAAGTAGAGAAAATGCCAGAATAATTTGGCTTCCGTTTTCGGGTTATAATTCTGCTTGATCCCGATTAAATACAGGGAAAGCTGAGTATCATCCTCTATTGTCTCAATCGTAGGCAAATTCAGGGAGGTTTTATAATCATGGATCTCGAACACCCCCTGTGGATCCAAAGACAGTCGGTCAATAATACCCACAAAAGGATACGGTCCCACCATAAACCGGATCCTATATTCCAACTCAACCGTCTGGCTCTGTTGAAACGGGTAGTTGGCTTCATAAAACTTGGAAATCATTTGAAGACCATTGTTTCGGTAATGTTCAGGAGTGAGTCCCGGTCTGGGGATGATCAACTCATCCGAGATGGATTTGTCAAAGTCGGTGAGATAAATCTGGCTGACTTGTTCGAATGGGAGTAGGTTGCCAAATTTTGCCTGTTTATACAACTCTTGCAAAGCAAGATGGATGCTGGATCCCATCAATGCTTCCACTCCTTTGGCTAATTTAGGAACCGGTACTTTATCAATATATTGGAGCTTGTACCGTCTCGGACACTTAAAATAAGCGGATATTTGGCTATTGGAATAATGATTCATATCAGGCAAAATGGATCGGTTTCCCGATCGCCATTTCAAGTGCATCTAAGAAAACTTCTGAGTAAGTCGGATGAGGAAATGTCACTGATTCAAGCTGATCCAGAGAGAGCTGCTGACTCATCGCGATAGTAGCTATCGTAATTATATCGGAAGCATTCTGACCGACGATGGTGCATCCGATTACGTGTTTGTCTTCGACAAAAAGCTTGATTTTTCCTTCCCGGATTCCCGCTGCACGGGCTCTGCCATTTGCTGAATAAGGAAAAACGAACGTTTTACCACGACTGTTCTCGCCAACAGAAGCAATTTCAGGCAAAGTGTACACACACCGTGGCATCCAGGAATAATGCATCGGGTGTGCTGGTTGACCGAAAATTCTGGCACAAGCTACTTTACCTTCGGTAGAGGCAGTGTGAGCCAGCATGGAGACGCCATTCAAATCACCGATCACATATACATCAGGATTCTCCGTCTCGGTCCATTGATTCGACGGAACTCCTTTTGGAGAGAAGGGTATGGACAAAGGAGTTAGCAGGTTTTCCTGGATAAACGGTTTTCGTCCCGTCGCTACCAGAATCTGGGAGAAATCACCTGTTATGCTTTCTCCTTGTTGGCTGAGACAAGCCTTACAGGAAGAAGCGGATTTCTCTACTTTCTCTATTTTGCAGCTTGTCTTAATTTGGATGCCCATTTTTTGGAGCTGCTGGTGCAAAACCTTTACACATTCAGGGTCTTCACCGGGGAGAATCTGCTCCATCATTTCTACGACTGTCACTTTGGTGCCTAAAGCAGAGTAGATGGTGGCCATTTCTACACCAATCACCCCTCCGCCAACAATAAGAAGTGTTTCGGGGAGGGTAGTAAGTTGAAGTGCTTCATCACTCGTGATAATGAGCGATCCATCGGGACTCATACCCGGGATCGTGGAAGGGACAGATCCTAAAGCCAGGATCAGCTTATCAAACGGTACTTCAAAAGGATTCTGTTGGGTATCCTTCCCGAGAATTGCTTTACCTTGGTAGCCGGTCGCTTCTCCCTGAATATAACGAATCGCGTTTTGCTTAATCAGGTACTCAATACCGCTCTTCGATAGCAGGATGGACTTTTTAACATGAGCCCGGAGCTTATCTGTATCGATTCCCTGCAATGTTGCCAATAATCCCAAGTTTTGGAATTTACTAAATTCAAGAACCGGTTCCACCCCTTTTAGCAATGCTTTGGTGGGAATACAGCCACGGTTCACACAAGTACCGCCGACGGCCTCTTTTTCAATCAGGGTAACCTCACCGCCTAGTTGAGCCGCTCGGATGGCCGCGACATATCCTCCCGGACCGCCGCCTATGATCGCAATTCTCATTTTTCACCCCTGTCACAAAAATACGTTTTTTTCTAAAACAGTGTATAGTATAGTACAAAATAACGGGAAGACTGGCATGAGCATCTGGGAAAAGGATGTATCGGGCTAGGATCCCTTGGCGCTTTTATCTCTTTGTTTGATCATGACCGGGCTTTTATTATTGAGACCCCCAAAAAACGATTTGATGATTTTATTGAAAATACGGATATCCTGCGAAGATTGGTTCTGGGGAATATGAAAACAGAAGAAATCGGATAAAGAAATAGCCAGAGACTTTATTTTCAGAAAATCTCTCCTATACTATTACTCCGTATGAAGTTGCCTTTAACTTGGTTATGCGTTTTCCTCAACGCTATCTATGTTTTAGGAATTATCTTTAAGGAGGACAGAAATGTTGAATAAAGAGGAAAAGTTAGAATTAATTAATGAATTTCACTTACATGAGAACGACACGGGATCACCTGAGGTTCAGATCGCTATTCTTACCAAAAGAATCAAAGGATTATCTGATCATTTATTAACCAACAAACACGATCATAGTTCAAGACGTGGGTTGCTGAAAATGGTCGGGCATAGGAAACGACTGCTTCGATACTTGAAAAAAGCAGATATGACTCGTTACAGTGAGGTAATCACACGTTTGAATATTCGTGGATAAAAGGAAAACCAGCTAATGAATGAACAAAAAGAGTGGACATTTAACAAAGAGATTGATGGTATAGAATACACCTTTAATATTGGTAAACTAGCCAAACAAGCAAGCGGAGCAGTTTTTGCTACCGCCGGGGAAACCATGGTTTTGGTCTCGGTGACCATTTCTGCGGAAGCCAAGAAAGATATTGATTTTTTCCCGTTGACAGTGGACTATCTGGAGAAAATGTATGCAGCAGGTAAAATTCCGGGGGGGTTTTTTAAACGGGGAGGAAAGCCTTCTGATTTCGAAATTCTAAAGTCCCGGTTATTAGACAGACCCCTTCGTCCATTATTCCCCAAACATCTGCGCAATGAAGTGCAGGTGGTGGCGATGGTGCTTTCCTCCGATGGCATCAACCAGCCGGATATGATTGCGTCCCAGGCTGCGTCTTTGGCGCTCTGTATCTCTGAAATTCCGTTTGACGGACCGGTTTCTTCTGTGCGTGTAGGCAATAGCCAGGGCAAATTTATGCTGAACCCTTCCGTTACCATGGAAGATGAAAGCATCCTTGACCTGGTGGTCGCGAAAACTGAAAAATCGATCGTGATGGTGGAAGCAGGATCAAAAGAGATTCCGGAGGAGTTATTGGTGGAGGCATTTGAATTTGCGAATACCAGAAACCAAGTTTTTATCGATTGGCAAAAAGAAATTCTTCAGCAATTCCCTCACGTTCAGACCAAACTGATCGTAGCGGATCCTGTTTGCAACGATGACGCAAAAGCGGCTGTGAACTCTTTCCTGGAGCCGAAAATAGAGAATGTGCTGTTTAACGCCAATAAACAACAGCGTGAGAATGCGGTGACCGATCTTCAGAAAGAGATGCATTTGATGCTGGACTCATCCTTTGAGGAAAGAGTGGCAGAACTGGATTTGGCATTTGAAAAATTTATCCACCAATACGTTCGGAAAAAAATCATTAAAGAGAACAAACGCCCTGATGGCAGGGCAGATGATGAGATTCGTCCCATCAGTATTGAGGTGGGTTTGTTACCGAGAGCCCACGGTTCAGGATTATTCACTCGTGGTCAGACTCAGGTGCTCTCTATTGTCACGTTGGGCGCCAAAGGTGAAGGTCAGCTGATCGAAGGACTCAGCGAAGAAGAGACGAAGCACTATATGCATTTTTATAACTTTCCCTCCTTCAGCGTTGGAGAAGTCAGGCCTTTACGAGGACCCGGCCGACGAGAAGTGGGGCACGGCGCTTTGGCTGAGAGATCTTTACTCCCCATGGTTCCCTCCGAAGAAGATTTTCCTTACACAATCCATGTGGTTTCGGAAGTACTCGAATCCAACGGCTCCAGTTCCATGGCTTCAGTGTGTGGAAGCACGCTTGCCCTAATGGATGCCGGTGTCCCGATTAAGAATCCTGTTGCCGGTATTGCGATGGGTTTGATTACCGATGACGATGGCTACAAGATCCTGACAGATATTCAAGGGGTCGAAGACGCGACAGGAGATATGGATTTTAAGGTGGCAGGTACACTGAACGGTATCACAGCCCTGCAGATGGATGTCAAAACACAGAAAGTTTCGATGGAAGTCATTCGGGAGGGTTTGGAAAAAGCCAAAAAGGCGAGATTGTTTATCCTGAATACCATGCTTCAGGCTATTCCTGATACACGGGATAATTTATCGAAATACGCGCCACGCCTCAGGGTGTTGCAAATCAGACCGGATAAGATTGGTGATTTAATCGGACCTCAGGGTAAGAATATCAAGAAAATTATCGAAGAGACAGGCGTGAAGATTGATATCGAACCGGATGGAAAAGTGTACATCACTTCACCGGATGAAGAGCATATGGAGCAAGCTATCTACCGTGTAGGTGAGCTTACGGATGATATTGAACTTGGGAAAATTTATAAAGGAAAAGTAGTCAGCATACGGGAGTTTGGTGCTTTTGTCGAATTGCAAAAAGGCAAAGACGGTTTATTGCATATCTCAGAGATATCGAACTCCAAACAGCGTATCAACAAGGTGGAAGACTATCTGAAGATCGGGCAGGAAGTATTAGTGAAAGTAATACGAATTGACGATGAAGGGAAAGTCAGTCTAACGATGAAAGGGCTAAGTTAGTCCGGTTCTTCCGTTGGTTTGTTCTGATTGAGTTGGTGAGAGAATAATGACTAGAGAGGAAGTATGGCAGACCTTACTTCAAAAGATAGTTTCTTGTAATGAATGTGATCTATCCCGGAATAGGACGAACGCTGTTCCCGGGGAAGGTTCATTAGAGCCGGAACTGATGCTGGTTGGGGAAGGTCCGGGCGCCAATGAAGATTTACAGGGAAGACCCTTTGTTGGAGAAGCCGGTAAATTATTGGATCGATTACTCGTCACCATTCATCTGACTCGTCAGGAAGTATTTATCGGGAATACCGTCAAATGCCGCCCCCCGAATAACCGTGCTCCCACTGCTCAGGAATTGGAATGTTGCAAACCGTATCTAATTGCTCAGATTGCCTGGTTGCAACCAAAAATCATCTGCGTTCTGGGTAATTCAGCATTGAGTTCGTTAATAGGCCCTCAATTCAGCGTTTCCAAAGTCAGAGGACAGATATTGTTTATTGATGGTATGTACTATATGCCGACTTACCATCCTGCAGCAGCCCTGTACCGTCGGGAGATATTGAGTGTATTAGAAAGTGATTTTAAAATTTTACAGAAATGGTTGAAAGAGAAAAAGATATGAAATTAAGAGTAGTTTTTTTAGGCGGAATTGAAGAAATTGGAAAAAATATGACGTTGTTCGAGTTTGAGAATGAATCCATCTTGCTGGACGCGGGATTTAAATTTCCCGGTGCAGAACTGTTGGGTATCGATAAAGTCATTCCGGACATAACGTACTTGCTGGACAATATTGACAAATTAAAAGGCATCATTTTATCTCACGGTCATGCAGACCATATTGGTGCCATCCGGTACTTTGCTGACAAGATTAAAGTGCCGATCTATTCAAGTCCTTTAACCCTTGGTATCTTAAAAGAAGAATTACCGTCCTATATGTCAAAGGCATTGAATTTTGTTGAGGTGAAATTGCCCTCCACTTACACAATTGGGAAGACCAAAGTCGATTTTATCCGGATGACCCATAGTATCCCGGATGGTTTTAGCACTGTATTTCACACCCCGTTCGGTTCGATCGTGGAATCGGGGGATTTTAAGGTTGACCTGACTCCGATTGATAACAAACCGATTGATTTGCAGAGTTTGGCTCAGGCGGGAAAACAAGGCGTGCTCCTTTATATGGGGGATAGCACCAATGCGGATGAAGAAGGTTTTACCGGTTCCGAAAAAACGGTGGGTCAAAAGCTGGAGGATCTGATTCGTGGTACTAATCAGCGTGTCTTTGTCGGCACCTTTTCCACAAATCTGCACCGACTCCAGCAGGTGTTTGATATCGCCAAAAAAGTAAACCGGAAAGTACTAGTCGATGGAAAATCCATCTTGCAGGTCATTCAGGTCGCCTCTAAGCTGAAATACTTCCAGGTGGATCAATCGCAATTGATCTCTTATGCGCAGGCTGCTCAAATTCCCGATTCAGAAATCCTGATTCTGACCACAGGCACTCAGGGAGAGCCGTTTTCCGGGCTGACCAGATTAGCCAGAAACAATCATGACAGCTTACAGATAAAAAAGGGTGACGTGGTCATCATCTCAGCCGACCCGATCCCGGGAAATGAACGCTTTGTCTGCCAGGTAATCGATAGCCTCCTAAAGCATGGCGCAGAAGTTATTTACAAGCGGGAAGGTGTGCATGTCTCAGGACATGGCAGCAAAGAGGACCTTAGGTTGATGTTGTCGATCCTGAAGCCCAAGTTTTTTATCCCCATTCACGGTGAGTACAGGCAGATGTATGCCCACACCCAAATCGCCCAGGCGACAGGCATCCCTGCCAGCAATACCGTCATCGTGGAAAATGGGACGATCATCTCCTTAAATAAAAACCAACTGACAAAGATCGGAAGAATCCCGGCCGAACCGGTATTCATTGACGGGAAAATGGTAGGCGATATCGAATATTCCGTTATCGACGAGAGAAAACGGTTATCCCGTGAAGGCGTGCTCAACGCTGTTATTTTGGTGAACAAGAAAACCAGGAAAATGTCTACCGATCCGATCATTGAGACCAAAGGATTGATGTCCACCAAATTCTCCAGTGAGTTGTTCCTATTGGCCAAAAAGGGGATTGAAGAAGTCGTGGTGAAATGGTCGAATCAAAACGGCAACGCGGCTGATTTGGAAAAAATGGTGAAGGGGTATCTCTCCTCGTTTATCACCTCGGAAGTTCGCCGGAATCCGATCATATTTGTCACGGTTTTGGGAGCGTAAAGATTGTTGATTAACGGAAATTTAACCACCAAGCTCATGATTCGGTCCGCCGTAGTAATGGCTTTGTATGTGGCGATCACGTTACTCTTCAAACCAATCTCTTACCAGGTGATTCAAGTCAGAATCTCGGAGATGTTGACGATACTTCCGTTTTTCTTTCCGGAAACCATTATTGGATTAACATTGGGTTGTTCGCTGTCCAATATTTTTTCCGGGTACGGATTGTATGATATTATCGGCGGATCAATCTGTACTCTCATAGCCGCTATACTAACTTATTATTGCAGTAAGATTAAATCAAAACAGGCAGTATACCTGGCGTTGCTTCCACCGATACTGGTGAATGCTTTTGGAGTAAGCCTTTATCTGACTTATCTCCAGTATAACATTCCCCATCATGGCATCCGAATTTCCTTTTGGGTATTATATCTCATGAATGCTTCTTATATCCTGATTGGGCAATCTATCGCAGTGGGGATAGGGGGAACCATGCTGATTCAGATCATCCGTAAAGGGAAATGGGCCTCA
This sequence comes from bacterium, assembly GCA_021372585.1. Classification (GTDB taxonomy): domain Bacteria; phylum Caldisericota; class Caldisericia; order UBA6126; family UBA6126; genus UBA6126. The sequence continues at coordinate 3,308 of JAJFUD010000042.1, read as the reverse complement.
TGAAAATCGCTCTGGCACAAATAAATATTGAATTAGCTCAGTTTCAGTGTAACCTTCAAAAGCACCTTACCTATATTCAATTAGCGGTGGATGCGGGAGCGGAATGTGTGATCTTTCCTGAAATGGCTTTAACAGGCTATTCCCTGCAGGATCTTGCTCTTACACAAGCGATTCCGTTGGACAGTCCAAAGCTGGATCCTTTGCGAAGAGCTTCTGAAAAAATTGATATTATTACTAGCTTTCCTGAACTATTCGAACACTCAGCCTACCTCGCTGCCTCCTTTTTTTCCGGTGGGGAACTTCGGCATACCCACCGAAAAGTATATTTGCCGATTAACGGAATGTTTAGCGACCGAAAGGATTTTAAACCGGGGAACCGTATCACCTCGTTCCCGCTTCGGAATGGGCATCAAGCCTGTATATTGATCTGCCGGGATATCTGGCATATGGACACCGTTTTGCGTTGCAAAGAGCTGGGGACTTCTGTTATATTCGCTCCTTCGGCTGTTCCGTTACGCCATATCACCGGAAAAGGACCCGGCATCTCTGATTTTATCGAGAGAACCGTTCGGGGGTATGCCGAGAAAAACAACCAGTTCTTTGTATTCGTCAACCGGGTCGGTTTTGAAGAGGGTATCTGCTATTATGGCGGTAGCATCGCCGTGGATCCTTTTGGGAAAATTCTGACCAAAGGAACGTATTTAGCGGAAAATATTCAGATAGCAGACTTAGATTGGCGGGAACTCGAAAGAAAAAACCGTATCCTGCCGTTATCCTATGAACAACAATCCTTTTCAGCCTGGTCCAGAGAGGAGGAATGATGTTGCCTTTACCAGCATTTGATCCCGCTTTTACCTGTCAAGTTATCCAACAGTTTATTCAGGAAGAGGTCCGAAAATCGAATCTCCAGGGCGCGGTGATCTCTCTTTCAGGTGGACTGGACTCTTCTGTGGTCGCGAAACTCTCTTACGAAGCGTTACAAGGTAAGATAAGATTATTATACATGCCTTACCGGGACATCGCCTCCTCAGATAGGGACGTTCAGGCTTTAGCTGACCAATTGCACGTACCGGTGGAAAAATACACAATTACAGGGTTGGCGAATCTTTTTTTTCAGGAAAGACAGATAAACGACCCGTTAAGAAAAGGAAACGTGCTGGCCAGGTTACGCATGGTCACTCTGTTTGATGTCAGCGCCAGAGAAAAGGCTCTGGTTGTCGGCTCTGGTAATAAAACAGAGATAATGGTCGGTTACTCAACCTGGTACGGAGACAGTGCCTGCGCTATCCTGCCTATCGGAGACCTTTATAAAACGCAAGTCAAAGCTCTTGCAGAATACCTTGATATCCCGGACACCATTCGCAGCAAACCTCCCTCGGCAGAACTCTGGGAAAACCAGACCGATGAAGGGGAGCTGGGGATTTCTTATGATGATTTAGACAGCATCCTATACTGCTTAGTCGATGAACAATATTCGATCCCGCAGATGATCGAAAAAGGGTTTCCGGAAGAAATTGTGCGCAAAGTTCGGACTAAAATGCAAAAATCCTATTATAAACAGCGGATGCCCATCATCTGCAAATGCTCCAACCGCACCATCGGTGTGGATTACAGGTACAACAAAGATGCCCAGAACGCTGAAGAAGAATAAAAAAAGGCAAAAACTTTCCCCGAAGCCAGCCATATGGTTAACCTGGTGGCATCGTTACCGAAAAGGGATATTCCTCATAGTACTGCTGGTTTCAGTATGTTTCGCTGGTTGGTTTTCCTGTAAAGGCTGGTATTCCAGTCGGTATCCGAAAGCTTATACAATCTGGTGGAAAGCTACACTTCGCTTGGAACAGGATGCCCGGGAAGGGAAAACGGAGATCGAAAATGCCCAGAAATGGCTGGTGGCTTCACAGCGATTAGTCAAGTTCAGCAAACCCATGAACTGGTTCTATCCAGAGATTGCTCCGGAAGATCCGTTCGTGTCTCTCAAAGAGATGACGGTAGATTATCGATTAAAACCGGAAAAAATCCCCTCTCAGGTGGATGAAATCACCGTACTTCATAACCAGTTTTCCGATTATAACCGCTACTTAGGCAGGACAGAGCCGGTATTTCTTGCTGACAGATTGGTTCAGGAATGGAACCACTTAAAGCAGTTGATCCGGACGGATGCAGAAGGGGACAAAATCCAAGCTTCCATCCAATTGATCAACCTACAGATACCCTTACTTGCACCCTATTGGTTGGAATCCGACATCAAGAACTTGTTAGCGTTGGGCAACACCTGTGAGACCTTGTGGATCAAACAACGTGTTGATGATATCCTTCAGCTCTTACTTTCCAACGACTACTACCTCACCCGCGCCTGCCTCGACCCCTCCTACTAACCTTCCCCACGGGGACGGAGTTGTTGGGCATAAAATTGAGCATCATTATAAACAAATTATTGACACTATAACCTGGTTACGATATATTCATGAAGGAGGTAAAAAATGCCAAGACATGCAAGATTGAAAAGCGACAACGGATTGTATCATATCATCCTGCGAGGAATCAACCGTCAAAGAATATTTGAAGAAGAGCTCGATAAAGAAAAATTCTTACTGGTTCTGCACAAATACAAGGAAATCAGCGGGTACCAAATTTATGCTTATTGTTTAATGAGCAATCATGTTCATTTGTTATTAAAAGTTGGGAAAGAAACTTTAGAACAAATCATGCGAAGAATCTGTGGCAGTTATGTCTATTGGTATAACCATAAATACGATCGCATTGGAAATCTTTTCCAAGATAGATTTAAAAGCGAACCTGTTGAAGATGAAGCGTATTTTTTAACTGCTCTTCGATACATTCATTACAATCCTTTTAAAGCTGGTTTAGTTAAAAACCTTGAATTCTATAGATGGTCTAGCTATCAATTTTATTCTCGGTTTCAAAACGATACACTAGGCTTGCTGGAGACTGATTTAGTGATGAAGATGTTTGATAATGATCCAAAAAAAGCCCTGAAAAGCTTTAAAGAGTATCACCAAAAGGAAAACGATGATACTTGTCTTGAGATAGAAGAAAACCGTCGCCTAAACGACTACAAAGCAACAGAAATCATCAAATCTCTCTTCAAAGTCAACAGTGGAAGGGAATTACAAAAATTCGATCTTCAACGAAGAGATGGCTGTCTAAGAAGAATAAAAAACGATTATCACTTATCTAACAGACAGATTGAGCGAATAACGGGGATTAGTAGGAAAATAATTGACAAAATCTGATTACATCAACGTGCCCACGGGGACGGAGTTGTTGGGCAAGCTTGCCCAACA
>JAJFUD010000037.1 GCA_021372585.1 bacterium | reverse complement strand
ACAATGGTAGCGATCTGTTTTCATTAACTCGTGTAATGATTTTTCTATTAACCAGGTTTTTCCTAGTCTTCGTGAACCAAATACAACCAAATTCCCTTTTTGTGAAATCTCATCGACGATAAAAGCGGTTTCTTTCTCTCGATCAATAAAGCTTTCAGGTCTAAATTGTCTTCCTACAATAAATGGATTTTGCATATTCCTATTTTACACATATTTTTGTAACATTCAATACACACTTTTGGTGAGTCACCTATTCTGTGTAATGGTTGATTAATTTTTGTTCAGCCTTTTCAATGCTTTTTTTCAACAATGTTCCCACAAGCTAATAATCTTTACAACCTTTTGTTCAGAATGAACGGAATAAACCAATCGGTGTTGGTGGTTTAATCGTCTTGAAAAGGCTCCTGACAAATCTCTTGTCAGTTTTCTGGTTTGTTGTATTAACTTTTAATTAAACAAACAGTTCTGAAGCATTTTTTTGTTGATACTTTTGTAGGCATGAATACCTAAATCAGGAAAATGGTTGACTTTTCTGTCTGATAGTTGCCTTAATTGTTAATAAAGCTAAAAGTATGACTTTTAGGATAGTAGATTGATCACCAATAGTCCAAAAAAGCAAAACCAGCTTTTCCTATTAGCTTCTTGTATGTCAGGGTTGCTTCCTGGGCGGTAGCATCCCATTGGATTTCACAGCCCAAGGATTCACCAACGAAACGTAAAGGAAGGAAGGTTCTTCCGGTTATGATCACTGGTTTGATATTTTTATTGTTTGCATCGATAGGTGTATCTACCCCATTGATCTTAGCAACTGGTTTGCCTATCCAGAGTTCGATGATGATAGTATTCAGCTGAATGGTAGTTTTCTGCTGTTGGGCATCCCACATGATCTCAGCGCCTATAGGGTTGGTGACATACCGTATCGGGAGGAACACTCTACCTTCCATGATCAAAGGAGCTACATCCATCTCTTTGGTTTCTTCATTCACATAATAGGTTTTGTTACCTACCCGGAAGCGAAGAACAATCTTTTCTTCACGAGGAGGTTCCGGCTCTTTTTTAGCTTCTGTTCTCACTTTGACAGATTCAGATGCATCAGAACAAATCAGAGACCCTATCCAAACTACCAATTTGTACTCGTATTCGGTATCGGGAGACAGGGATGAATCGGAGAATTGGTTAATGTATCCTAATTCTTTCACCACCTTGTATTCTTCGTTTTCTGATTTTCGATATACCTCTATTCTATCGACCTTTTCATTTGATAAAGACCAAGATAGTTCGATCGAATCGATTCCGGATGCTTTGGCTCGAAGGTCTTGCAGGGGTTGAAGTACAACAACGGAAACAATACTCTTCTCCCGACTCAGTTTTCTTTTTCCCTCCCACTCGTTATAGGCAAACAATTGGTATTGATGCTCACCAAATGATACATGATTCAATTGTACTGAACGTTTATCGCTGTTAAGCCTTTCTATTTCTATTTTTTCTGGCATCTCGTATAAGATATACCCGTGACAAAACGAATTGTAATCCCATAAAAAGCTGACAGTTTGGCCTTTCACAGATTCCAATCGGAAATCTTTGACACCCTTTGGTTCAATTAAAGGCGCTTGTAACGATAATATGGGAGTGAACATCTCTCCGTTATCGTTAAATGCACTGACCTTATACCAATAGGTCTTTCCAGGTTCAGCAGTGCTGTCTGCAAAATAAGAACTATTTTTCTCTATTTCGGTAACGACAGTGAACATTTCATTCTGATCTTCTGTACGGTATATCCGATACCCTTTTTCGTCTTTGGCATTGTCTTTCCATTTTAAACCTATCTCATTATCATCAGTAGTATAAATCTCAAAATAGGTCGGAATGGATGGATATATGCTCAATTCCTTTAAATACCCGAGCAAGTACGTATAGAATTCTTTGTATGTTTTATAGGTGGATCGATTCGTCTCATACATTTTGTATTGTTCCAGCAATAATGGCAGATAGACAAAACCATATCTTATCTCCAAGGCTTCCTGTTTTAACGCTTCCTCTTCACCTTGATTGATCGCGGCAATGCGGGTAGTAAAAGTTCTGACCAGGTGTTCATTCAGACAGATCACCCATTCGCCATATCGCATGTTTTCCATTTCTTTAGCAATGGGTGTATATAGTTTGCTACATTCAGTAACCTCTTTACTATACCGGTCTGATAAAGGGTTCACAAAGGAATGACTGAATTCATGAAAGATGAGTTCCTCAAAATCTTCTTCCTCTAAGAAATAAGGAATATCGCCCACAACACTGCAAGTACCGATAATACTAAAAATATCTCTGGAACCATCCTCGTATTCGATAGACGGCCCAAAACCACCGCACTGGACAAATGGTGCCAAAACAATGTTGTAACTGTGTTGTTGTATTCCGTAATACAATTCAAGCTGCTGCAAATACTGGGATGATTTTTCACCTAGCTGAGTTTGCTCTTTGATGGTTTGAAAAAAATCTTGTTGCTTATCCATGAATTTTATAAAATTCGATGCTTTCGCAAAAGAACGCAACGCTTCCACAAACATGGTTAAACTCTTTTCTCCGCCTGACTGATCCAGAATATCCGGCGTAAAAGGAACTAATTGTTTTAACTCGGGTGGCTGAGAAAAGAAAACAACCGCACTGACAGAAGTATTTCTGTATTTGGAATGATTTTTAAACTCCATCACTTTTCTGACAGAATCTTGTCCCTTATACGGGTTAAAGTACTTATCTACCTCTTTTTTATAAGCAAAACTGAGCGGTTTGCTGGAATAATTGTAACCTCCCAAGTATTGCATAATAGTCAGCAGCTCAATCCGGTAATCTACGCCGATATTAATATTTCTCTCAGCAGAAAAAGTTTGGGTGATAAAGCCAAGTGACAGAATCTGAACAAATAATAAACAAGCTATGAAAAGACTAGAAAAACGACGGATAAGCTTATATGATCTCACGGTTCCCTCCTGTTGATGCTGAATTGTTTTCATCGCTTCACACTCCACTGGAGAAACACTATCAATATTTCAAATAATCGTTTATTCTTTTTTGGTTCATTTTTATTGGTTTTCCTTACTCGATCTTGCCGAGATCAAAAGCCATGAAAACATTAAAATTTGTTTCTGATGCATAACTAATACCCTGAGGATAGAAAACAAGAACTAATGGAATATTTTGATTATTTTTGTTGATTTCAAAATAACAAAAAGCTTCTTCGTTTGTTTTTTCATGTGCTTTCAATTGCCTTAGTAACGGTCCTCTTTTAAGATCTGTAATTTTTGTACCATTTCTATTCCAAAGACTTAACGAGCTAAAATAATCAATTATTTCGACATAATGGTCTGATATGTTTTCAATTTCAAAATATATCATCATGTATTCTTTTTCATCTGTTATTTTACGATCAATTTTTTTTGTTATAAATGCAAATGGGTACATCTCGGTACGTTCACCTATTTTGTGGAGGGGAAAGCTGATAAAATTGGATTCTTTGTCCGTTATTTTCACCTGATTAGCTTTGTCATCCCATTGAACACTCTTATCAACCGCTTCTCCGATGGTACGAATTGGAGCAAATACGCTGCCATGATAGATGAATGGTTCTTTGTCTAATGGGATCTGCTTGCCATTGACAAGAATGGAAATGTTACGGTAGGTGACTTGAATCATCTTGGTAATGTTTTCGGCATAAACGATAACTGATGAAAAAAGAATAACAGACAGCAAAAAAGAGAAGAAAATCTTTAACTTTTTCATTTTAATCTCCCCTTAAGGTATTTTCAAAAGAAGCTTCTGTTTAAAATAAGAAGCAGAAATATTTCGGTTCATATGATTTTCCGCTACTTCTTTTGTTGCTGACATAGCTCAGCTTCACAGCATTCTTTTTAAAGACTTTGCTGTACTTTCTTCTAATTTCTGACATAAAGCCTCTCCTTTTTCTTTGATCACTATCTTACTATTATGTCCGAAATTGTAGTCGAGTCCCGTTTTACACTTGATAGATCATTGACCGAAATCCCTTTTCCTTTTACTATACTATGGGAGGTAAATCATGAGCAATATTCACCGTATTCGGTGGATCGACCAACAGATCAGGAATAAAGCTTACCCGAACTGCAAGACCATTGCGGATCATTTTGAGATTTCCATTCGACAGGCTTCCCGCGATATTGAATACCTGAGATACTCTCTGGAAGCACCTTTAGAATATCATCACGAACATCAGGGGTACTATTACCTTCAGGAGGCCTTTTCCTTACCTTCTTTATTCATCAGCCAGGAAGACCGGGAAGCATTACATTTTATCGCAAAACATTACCAGCAAGCAGAGTCGTCTCAAGCAAAACATTTAGCCGACCTTCTCCTTCGCATATCAGGTGAATTGAATGCAGATTCGGTTCCGGATTACCCGATCGAAAATCCTTCTTTGAATCCCGCTATCATCAAAAAATATTATGAAGCAGACCAGTCCATGCGAGCAAAACATAAGGTGCAGATAAAATACCGCAGTGATAGCAATGAACTATCTGTCAGAATCATTCATCCTTATCAATGGATACAATCAATGGGGTATTTATACCTGGTTGCCCATTGCGAAAAGCGTAATGATTTCAGGCTGTTTCGGTTAGACCGCATTACAAGAATCATACAGTTAAATGAAACCTTCCAAATCTCGGATGATTTTCAAGCCGGTCATTTCAAGCCTTTCCGATACCGTCCATTAGGGAAACCGTTTCGAGCCTTGGTTCAATGGAAAAAAAAGATGGTCTTTCCGGAAGAATATCAATTTAAAACAACCTTCCTGAACGATAATCGCTATGAAATTGAATTTTATCAATCCTCTGCGCTTTTTTCTGCTTTGATCTCCTTAGGGGTCTGTCTCAAAATTCACTTCTTCTAAATAAGCTTGCTACCAAACTACCTGGTTTGGTAGCAAGCAATAAATTCATCATTAGTTAGGCTATCACTTGTTTTTCTTGGTTTTTATGCTATACTAATACTCATAAAATCAA
>JAJFUD010000025.1 GCA_021372585.1 bacterium | reverse complement strand
CTTACACTCTTCTTTAGGTTATCAAACCCCCTTATCCTTGTATAAATCTAAAAGTGGATTATTATCTATTTCAGAGAAAGGAGAAAACAAATCACTTTAAATAGGTGGTTGTTTCATCCAGCTCTTGGGGTACAGTGTACTGGTCCATGTCGACCACTTATCATTTTCAAAAATCCTGTACCTTTACTATATTACCCTGGTCGATTTCTGTCAAGATCACGCATTGCTTCATCTAAAATCTATTCGAAATCACTTCGATGGTTCTCCTGAGAAAAATCTAGTTCAACTAGTTGAAAAAGAAAGGAGAAACCAATACAGTGTCCTCCTAAGACCAACGCAAAGGCTAGGAGGACATGTTAGTGAACTTTATGTTACATGAACGTCAAAACTACATCCATATTATGGCATCTCAGTATCAAAAGGCAAGCAAAAAAGAGAAGACAATGATTCTAAATCATGCTTCAAAAGTATTGGCTATGAATCGTTCCTACCTGGCACATTGTCTATCAATGAATCGGCAAGTCATACGTATACCAGGTGGAAGAGTAACGCTTCAGGCAGATATACGAAAAAAGAGTATCCGTAAACGGATTTCCCTGTACAGCCAGGTAAGTTTTACCTGGCTCAGATATTTCTGGAAAGTGATGCACTATTGCTGTGATAAACACCTGCGCGGCATCATCCCCAAATTAATAGAAAAACGCTGTCAGTTTGAGGAAAACCATAAGCAGGAATGGGAAGAGCAAGGATTGCCTCCTTGGACGAAGGAAATAGAAAAGCAGCTCCAGACAATGAGCGTATCCACTATATACCGGTATCTTCAGAAGGAGCGAAAGCGATACCATATCAAGGGAATATCTCATACACGTCCCGGATCATTACTGAAGCAGGAGATTGAAGAGAAAACCTTTGCTATGTGGGATAAAACCTTACCAGGCTATCTCCAAATGGATCTCGTAGGACATGAAGGCGGAGATTCCAGGGGTTGTTTTGCTTTCAGTCTGAATATGTGCGATGTCTCCACCCAATGGACAGAGACGGTATCTTTTCTGTATAAATCACAGTTGTTTGTTCATGAAGGGATCGTTCAGGGAAGAAAGCGCTTCCCTTTCTCTATATTCGGTTTACATTCGGATAATGGTTCGGAATTCATCAATGATCATCTGTATCGGTATTGTCAGCAAGAAGAACTTACCTTCACCCGAAATCGGAAAAGCTTCAAGAATGACTCCTGCTACATTGAGCAGAAAAACTGGTCTATCGTACGTAGTTATGTAGGGTATGCTAGGTACGATACTCTTGCAGAGGTTCAATGCATCAATGCCCTGTATCAGGTACTGCGTCTCTATACCAACTATTTTCAACCGGTCATGCAGCTTCAAGAAAAGATCAGGATAGGGGCGAAAGTGATGAAACGCTGGGATAGCCCCAGAACACCCTATGAACGGGTGATGGAAAATCCACATATTCCTCTTGAAAACAAACAGCGTTGTCAGCAAATCTATGAAAGCTTAGATCCCTTTCAATTAAACGAAGAGGTGTGCCGTCTGAAGAACAAACTGAATGAAATTCGGAAGAAGAAAGAGCTTGACCAGATCCATACTCAAGATACACTATCTAAAAAGGTTTCAACTAGATTATCTTTAGATGAATCCTCGAAGACTTTTGGAGTAGATTTTTAAATGAAGTATTACGGAAAAACAGGGGAGAGAATGAAAGAGTTAATCCGGTGCCCCTGGGCAACGGGAACCAGTACTCAATATACCGATTACCATGACTTGGAATGGGGTGTACCTGTGTATGACGACCGTCTGATCTTCGAATTCCTCGTCCTGGAATCTGCCCAGGCAGGCTTAAGCTGGTCCACTATCCTAAAAAGAAGAGAGGGTTACCGGATAGCCTTTGATGGTTTCGATCCTGTTAAAGTAGCCCGATACGATCAAACAAAAAAGGAACAATTGTTACAAGATGTCGGGATTATTCGCAATCGGTTAAAAATAGACTCTGCAGTCAACAATGCCCAACGATTTCTGAAAATTCAGGAGGAATTCGGCACTTTCTCTCACTACATCTGGCGATTTGTCGATGGTCACCCGATTGTGCATGAAATCAGAACTTCAGCCGATTATCTTGTTACGAGCCCCGAATCAGATATTCTAAGCAAAGATCTGAAACAGCGTGGTTTTAGTTTCCTGGGGTCCACCATTGTCTACGCTCATATGCAAGCCACCGGACTGGTTAATGACCACACCGTCAACTGCTTCCGCCGCCAGGAAATCACTCAAGCTTATAATCACGCTTTTGTAGGTGTTAGGTGGATATAAAAGTAAAAGGAAGGGGAGAGTAAATGAATAGATTCACTCCTACAAAAAAGGTGTTGCCTCTTTTCTTATGCTGTATGGTTTGCCTGTCAAATTGTCAGAAAACAAATAAAATGCTCAATCAAGAGAATTCTGAAATATCCAAAGAGCCACAAGCACCCATTGTTGACATCCTGTTGAATAAAAAAGATCTTAAAGAAGAAATTCATGTTGAAGAAACGCAACCGCCAATTGAAATTGATATGCCATTTTCAAGTCCTGATCTTGATATAACCTATAAAAAATTCCTAAATTCAGAGGAATATGATTTTAAGAATCCTGAACAGGGAGGATATTTTTTTGTTCCCCTCCAGATCAGAAATAATCAATTTGAGTATTGTGTGGATGAAAATCTAGTCCAATTGGACTTAGCAACTCATAAAGAGACCATTCATCAAGATTTTTTCAAGAATCTTAGCATAACAGCTCCGTTGAACATACCAGGTGAATGGATATTAGCTGATCAAAATAAGTATTTCTTTGCTGAATCAAACCCTGATGGAGAAAGCATCATTTGCAAAAATGCAGATACATTACAGATCATTTGGAAGACAAAGCTGTTTCGAAAAACTGAGAAGTATAGTACTTATATTGATAACAAAATGCTGCAAAACGATCAACATATTTTTATAGCTTTTGAGGACATATTTAAATGCTATTGCATTGAGAAAAAGACAGGAAAAATAATGTGGACTTATGATCTGAACTCAACTTTCCCTTATCTGATAGCGAATGATCCGACTTGGGATGAATCGAGTAAAGCTTCTCAATCCTTCCATATTAATCATGTATTCTCAAACGGAATTGTAGTAGATTTTACCTCCTTTATCGATCAATCCAAAGCTCCAAAAGAGATAGCAGAAGATAGGATTGGAAAAACTATCACTCTCTCATTGGATGGAAGATTAGTCAATATTCTGAATAGTGATGTTTTACTCTATGACAATGACAGATATCTTTCCAACACAGGCTATAAAAGCCTGATCGATAATTCTGTTCAGTGGAATATGAAAGAATCAATCACTGGAGATAGCTATTTTATGAAATCTCATAAAAAGAACTACATCAAGAAATACCCGTATTTGTACCAAGCTAATGACAAACTATTTTATATTCGGGAGAATGAGAATATAAGCACCATTAGTATTTATAATCAGCAAAACGGTAAGGAATTATGGAATCAGTCATTTTCAGATTTGAACCTGAAAGCAGTATTTGAACAGAATGCTCATTTTTATCTTTTCTATGAAAAAGAGAACAAAGGATTTATATTGATCATCGATCCTGCTCAATATACTGCGCTGACTATTCCGATTGGTTTGAACCAGATCCCAGTTGATTTTTCGATTGAATATAAAATGTGTAATAATCAGGATAGAACCAATATACTCTTTCCATCTGGCTTATTATCATTTACCTCCCAAGCTGGTTCCTATCAACCTTATCTTTCAAAACAAGAATCAGAAAATTATTATATAACACAAAATATCAATGAACCGTACTTTTTCGAAAATCATGATTATATTGTAGTTTCTTTCACGCCTCAAGAACATAATCGTGGTGGTTCCAGAGGAGGCGCAATCCTCGTTTTGAAAAAGCAGTAGATATTTTGTTTCCAATTTTGAATTCACCGATTGATTGCCTGATGTCTGTTTACGTTGTTCGAATTAAAAGGGACTCGACTGTATGATTAAGAAATAACGCGAATGAGAGCCAATTTTCGTATAATAAGAAATTTTAAAATTCAGGGAACACTATGGAAATGGAAATAACAAGAGAGAACATTGTTTCCATTTGGAACTTTTTTTGTATACTGAGATATGATCTGTTGAAGTAAATTAAACCTGCGGCGAGGGTACGCCTGAAGACAAGGGAAGGAAATGGCTGAGAAAGAGAAAGACAAGGTCGGCGATCCAACGGAAAACCCAAGGAAACGAATTGGCGTTATTTCCATTATCATCTATGACCGTCAACATTCTGCTCAGAAAATTAATGAGTTGCTGTCCGATTATGGAGAGATCGTCATCGGTCGAATGGGCATCCCCCATCAATCCCGTCATATTTTCATTATTTCGGTGATTGTGGAAGGTTCCATCGACCAAATTGGCGCTTTAACCGGTAAACTCGGAATGGTTCCCCATGTCAGCGTAAAATCGCATGTCAGCAAATGGGAGGACAATCTTGATTCAGACAGTGACCAAAAGCCAACAACGTGAGTATGTAGCCAGCGAAGAAGAAAAGCTTCATCCGTTTCTTTCCGATGAGGGAATTGAGCAGATTTTACAGACTGCGAAGGCTCCCAACGAAAACGCATTTCATGACATTCTTCAAAAGTCCTTAGCCATTCAGGCTCTGTCCCTTCCTGAATTAGCTTCCTTGATGAAAATTCAAGACCCGGAAAAATGGGAAGAGATGTTCCATACAGCTGCCGTTATTAAAAAGAAAGTGTATGACAACCGTGTCGTGATGTTCGCCCCTTTGTATTGCAGTAGTTATTGCATAAATAACTGCCTTTATTGCGGTTTTCGGAGAGACAATCATCAATTAGCCAGAAAACAGTTGACGCAAGATGAGATTCGCAATGAAACTGATGTATTAGCAGGTAACATCGGTCACAAGCGCCTTATCATGGTTTTCGGAGAGCACCCTTCCAGTGATATTGATTACATACTTGAATCCATGAAAACCGTGTATAGTGTGAGAACCAACCAAGGGAAAGGGATGATTCGACGAGTCAACATCAACGCTGCTCCTATGACGGTAGAAGATTTGAAACGACTAAACGTTGGAGGCATCGGAACTTTTCAAGTTTTCCAGGAAACTTACCACCAGGCAACGTATCGATTGATGCATCCTGAAAACACGATCAAAGGTTTTTATAACTGGCGATTATTCGCGATGCACCGAGCTATGGAAGCGGGAATCGACGATGTTGGCATCGGGGCTTTATTCGGTTTGTACGACTGGCATTTTGAATTAATGGGCCTACTTTCCCATGCACATGAGCTGGAATGCCGTTTCGGCATCGGTCCTCACACCGTTTCTTTCCCAAGAATGGAGTATGCAGCGGAAGCGCCAATTTCCACCCAGAGTCCCTATCAAGTATCTGATGCAGATTTTAAAAAGATTGTAATTTTAACCAGATTGGCCATTCCTTATACCGGTATGATCATTACAGCGAGAGAGCATCCAGCGATGATTAAAAGCCTGTACCCCATCGTTACCCAGCGAGATGCTTCAACCTGCATTGAGATTGGGGGATATCAAAAACAAGCAGCCCAAAATGCAGATGCGCAGCAATTCGAACTGGGTGATACCCGCTCTCTGGATGCAGTCATCCGGGAATTAGGCGAATCTGGATACATCACCTCCTTCTGTACGGCAGGATACCGTTGTGGCAGAACTGGTGATAAGATCATGAGTTTATTAAAGAGCGGTAAGGAATCCTGCTTTTGTAAACTGAATGCGGTTCTGACTTACCGAGAATGGCTGGATGATTTTGCTTCTCCTGAAACCAAACGAATTGGAGAAAGCGTGATCCAGCAAGAAATTGGTGAGATTAAACGAGAAATGCCTGCTCAATTGGTGGAAAAAACTATGGAATATTATAACAGGATTCACCAGGGTGAACGTGATTTGTATATTTAGAAAGGAAACATGAATGACTACCAATGTGAAAAGCATGCGTTGGCATATCGGGATTTTCGGAAGAACCAATGTGGGTAAATCTACGTTCATAAACTGGCTGACAAACCAGTCCATCTCTATCGTTTCCGAACATCCCGGAACCACAACGGATCCGGTCGAAAAAACGATCGAGCTCTTACCACTTGGCTCTGTTGTGCTGTATGATACTGCCGGATACAATGACGAGACGGTTCTGGGTAACAAACGTTTGGAAAAAACTTCTCAAATCTTGGATCGTATCGATGTGGCTATGGTTTTGGTAAATGGTTCGCAATACGGAAAACCGGAGGAAGACTGGATTCTTCAACTCCAAAAGAAACAGATCCCTTTTTTAGTGGTTTTCAATCAGATAGACAGATATAAACCGGATCAAGAATTGCTTAAAGAGATTGAAGAAAAACACTATTCTTCTATCCAATTGAGTTCAATTTCTTCTGACGACTTCATCAGAAACGCCCTCAAAGAAAAACTCATGCATCTTTTACCAGATAGAGACTGGATTGAAAAGCCTTTGCTTGAAGGATTGGTCAGACCTGGCGAATTAATCGTTTTGGTCATCCCGATCGATAAAAGCGCTCCGAAAGGCCGCATCATATTACCTCAGCAGCAGGTTATCCGAGAAGTTATCGACTTGGGTGGATTGAGTCTCACCATCACACCTGATCAAATACCGATGCTTGATGTCTATCTTTCTCGAAAACCGTCTCTCCTGATTACCGATTCGCAAGCATTTGAAACTGTATTCCGACTCACCGCCAAGGACCTTCCTCTGACAAGCTTCTCGATTCTTTTTGCCAGGCAGAGAGGGGGATTTGATCTACTTCTCCAGGGAGCCAGGCAGATACGTCGCTTGAAAGAAAACGACAAAGTACTGATTATGGAAGCTTGTTCACATCATCCCACCACAGATGACATCGGAAGAGTCAAGCTTCCCAGATGGTTGAACCAGTTTCTGCAACGAAAGGTTCAGACTGATATCGTCGCTGGGCATACGATTCCGCCCAACCTGGAAGAGTACCAATTGGTTATCCACTGCGGTTCCTGTATGCTGAATCGTCGAGAAGTCATCAACAGAATCAGCAGAATTCATGAAAAAGGTATACCGGTCACCAATTATGGTCTTGCCATCGCAGAGATGAACGGGCACCTGGAACGGGCGATCGAACCTTTACAGCGCAGTATGGTAACAGTATGAAACCAACAGATATCAAATCTTTGATTGATGTATTGGAAACACAACGAAACCTGTCGAAGGCAGACTGGGTCACCTTAATTCGGGATCACACTCCCCAGGATGCAACATATCTATTTGAAAGAGCGAGAGCGATTCGCAAACTATATTACGGAGATGCGGTTTATCTGCGCGGATTGATTGAATTCAC
Organism: bacterium; assembly: GCA_021372585.1. GTDB lineage: Bacteria > Caldisericota > Caldisericia > UBA6126 > UBA6126 > UBA6126. Next base: position 54,260 of record JAJFUD010000025.1, on the reverse strand, counting down.
AAATTATTGCCGAAATGACTGCTATTATTGCGGGATTCGTGGTAGTAACCGGAAAGTGTCACGGTATCGGTTATCTGAAGAACAAATCTTACAATGCTGTGAAACAGGCTATCAATTGGGATTTCGATCTTTCGTCCTGCAAGGGGGCGAGGATCCCTTTTTCACAGAGGAGAGAATCGTGAGTATTGTACGGTCAATACGAAAAAATTACCCGGATTGTGCCATTACATTATCGATTGGTGAGAAACCTTTTGAGAGTTACCTGGCTTATTACCAAGCTGGCGCAGACCGTTATCTGCTTCGTCATGAAACTGCTAACGAAGAGCACTACGGAAAACTACATCCCTCTTCCCTCACTCTAAAGAACCGGAAACGATGTCTTCAGGATTTAGCCAGCATTGGCTACCAAGTTGGTACCGGCTTCATGGTGGGCTCTCCGTATCAAACACCAGAAAATTTAGCGGAAGACATGCTTTTTATCGCTGATTTGCATCCTCAAATGGTCGGTATTGGACCTTTTATCCCTCATTGTGAGACGCCATTTGCAAATGAAAACAGCGGAACGATGGATTTAACAGTCTTTATGATAGGGGTATTGCGTTTAACACTTCCGATGTCACTTATTCCAGCTACGACAGCATTAGGAACCATCCACTCCTTTGGCAGAGAGTACGGTTTGTTGGCAGGCGCCAATGTCGTCATGCCAAATCTATCCCCTGTGGAGGTTCGTAAAAAATATGCCCTTTATGACAATAAAATCTGCACTGGAGAGGAAGCTGCAGAGTGCCGTCATTGTATCGAGAAACGCATCAACCGTATCGGATATAAAGTAGTGGTTAACCGAGGTGATCCCGCTTCCTCCCAATTTTTGGTACAGGGGACTGGTACCACTTTTTGTACTAAGAGCTAACTACTTCTCTATATCGTATTTCCAGCTGACAAAGCCGGAGGTGATATTCCAAACACTCTTATACCCCAGATTCGTGATAATCTCGCATGCAAATGCAGAGGCGACACCGGTATTACAGTACACAATAACCGGGAGATTGGGATTAATGTCGGACCGATAAGGCAAGACATCTTTTAAGGAAAGGAGATGAATGTTTTTGGCACCCGGGATATGTCCTTTTTGAAAGTCGCTTTCCGTCCTGACATCAAGGATAGTCATCGCTTCGTTATTCACCATTCTCTCATGTACTGCTTCCGATGTGGTATCCTGGTAAAAATAATCCTGGTAATTTGCCGGGGAATCTTCTTTGGGAAACTGGATATGAACTTCCCTTGTCACCGGGTCCCACCCGACTTGTGAACAAAGCGATTCGGAAATAACCCGTAAAGGAACCAACGTCCTTCCTTTCGATATAAATGGCTTCCCATCCATCGTTTTTTCTTGTTTTTCATTTTGAATCCGGATCGTATAAAGGGAACTCCCAATATTCAGCGTCAGGGAGAAACTTCCCATTTTATAAGTCACCGTGCTGACGAGTTTCGTAACTGGATTCATCTCCCAGCTGACCTGGGCTCCAAAAACCGTACTGAGATAACGGAAAGGCACATAGGTTCTACTTTGGACAATAACAGGACCTACATCCATCATTTCAACTCTATCGTTCTCTTTAACCTCTTTAGAATCAATCCTAAAGAGGATATCCTTCCTCTCCACCGGATATACGTACACTGATCCGGATACAGAACGGGAGGATTCTTCTAACGGACCAAGAATATATCGGAAACTCGTCTCTATACCCGGGACAACTTCCCCGGAATAGACTCGGACTTGCATGTCCATTTTTGTTTCAGCCAGAATCTTATCCGTTATCATGGTCTTTTGCAGGCAGGCATCATGCAAACAAATCTTGCTTTTATAAGGAGCGGGTAGTGCTTTGGTGACGGTTATCTGGTAAGTGGATTCTTTATCGATAGCGGTAAATGGTATGGTATTAGATTGTAGGGAATTCGAAGCAATAGACATCCAGTGGTTTTTATAAGGAATGATGGGTGAGGTTTCCGCTAAACCTTGGTTAGCCAAAGTCAAGTAAAAATAGCCTATTAATGCTATTAAAAAGATTGTTTTTTTCTTCATCTTCATTTCTCCTTAATACAATCATTTGTTATGGTTTTTGACATATGTTCAAATCTAATTATACTTAGTTTAGTGTATTATTAACATATGTCAAAATTAAAGGATGGTCATTTTGCCAAGACCGAAGAAATGCAGGAAGGTTTGTTACAAACCGATCCAAGACCGGTATGGTCCATTAAGTCAGCACTCCTCTGGCAAAGAGATCATCATGAGTATAGAAGAATTCGAGACGATTCGCCTGATCGATCTGGAAGGATTGATGCAGGAAGAATGCGCAGAAAGAATGAGTGTGGCACGAACCACTGTCCAGAGAATCTATAATGACGCCAGAAAAAAAATCGCCCAGTCACTTGTAGACGGATGTTCGTTACGAATTGACGGTGGGGACTATAAGCTTAACGAAAATCCAGAATGTCCTTATCGGTGTCGGTTCTGTCCAAAAATAGAAAGCAATGAAAACTGCAAACCATAAATAAAAAAGGAGACAATCATGAAAGAAAGAATTGCTATTGCACTCGAAGGAGAAGAGATTTCTCAACATTTCGGACATACCACGCAGTTTTGCGTCATTGAACTGGAGGCAGGCAAAGCGAACCAAACAGGCAACATCTCATTGCAGGATGGTGATTGCCATTCGATACCCGTGTTTTTGCAGCAGAACCAGATCAACAAACTGGTAGTCGGCGGCATAGGACAGGGAGCTGTCGAAAGATTGCAGGAAGCCAATATTGGTGTGATTTGCGGTGCCCAGGGAAACCTTGTTTCAGTCATTGAAGCGTTAGAGAAGAACAATCTCCAATCGACTGACAGCCTTTGCTCTGGTCACAGTGACGGTGGTTGCCACTAATCCAAGAAGCTTCTTTGCTTTACTACACTTTATGGGCAAAGTTCTTTTGTTAAAATCCTTATAGGTTGTTGCTTTCCTTCATTTTCAACCGAACTAGTTTTTATTTTTGCCATAGTAAGTTCCAAATCCTTCTCTTCAGGTATGGTGTTCACGATAATTGATTTCTGTTGATTGAATACGTCAATCTCCTCAAGAAAACAGGAAGTATCTTCCCCCGCCAGATAATGGAATAAAATAGCACTGGATGATCCAAATGCATATTGATTGGTGTACCCGCTGATCCAAAAATCCTCTTCCGATCCAGTTAGAAATCCTAATGAGGTATTGATTGGTTGTTTAAGTTGAAACGAAGCAGTCACCTTACCCGACTGGTCTAGTGAAACGATTCGATAATGGGAGCTATTTTGTTTGGTTGAATCAACATGAAGAGTGAATGACAAACCGCCGTTGGACGATAGAACCGGATTACTCATCTCATATATCTGATTTTTATCTTTCATGGACAGGACGGTGCTCCACAGAACAGAACCGTTGCTATCCAATCTTGTCATGAATAGCTCTTTTTGGCGTATGGTATAGATGAAAAGGCTGTTATCGTCAAGCCATTCGAAAAAATAGTGTTGATATTGACGAGGATCATCTGTTTCGGGAAGTTGAATTTTCCTCGACCACAATGCCTCTCCTGCTTCATCATGTAAGGTAAAAATTCTATCTCCTTCAAATCCAGACATCACTGCTAACCCTGATTTTCCAAATCAAGGATCTTCCCGCTGGCATCCATTTTGACGATGCCTGTGCCATTGTATAATGATGGAATGAAAACGATCACTTCTTCGTGCTCTAAAGGAAATACTGTACAATAATTGTCTTGAAGCGAATAACTGATGACTTTTCCAAATGATTGGCCAATCCTGTTCACCGAAAAAGAGGTTATATTCGAACGATTCGGATCCGGATAAGTCAGGACAATTCCCTGTGTTTTCGCTTCCCATTCAACTAAAAAACCAAGGTTCTCCCCGATAAACCGAAGCGGAAGAAACACTCTTCCATTTACAATCCTGGGTACAACAGGATTCAGTTTCTCAAATTCATTAACCGGATCAATCAGTATCTTTTTACCATTTAACAACGCATAAGGAACGTCAACTACTAGGATCAGCTCCGTGTTACCTTTATGGATAATGACTTTTTGCTCGGTTGCCACCCACTCCACAGTTCCTACAATCGCTTCGACAACGACACGGATGGGAGCATATACCCGGTTTACTTTCTTGTCCAGAAACGGCGGCGCTTCGAGCACCTTTTTCAGGTCATTGATTAAAATAGCAGTTGAATTGACTTGCATCCGGATGATAACTTTTTCCTTTCGTATCGTCTTCAATTCTTTGGTTACTGGTTTTTTGGTTGGATGGGTTGCTTCTATGATCCATTTATTTTCACCGATTTGTAAAGGCATTTCTTTTTCAAAATTGCCATCCTCATCAATGATGACGGTCTCTTTATCGATTCTGACCGTACTACCTTTGTCTGTAGTGCCACTCAGTGTGATTTTTTCTTCATAAGTGACTTCAGGAATCGATTTCAGATTTAGCGAAACAGAATCTTCAGAGTCAAATGATTTATCGCGAAACACCAGGATAGCGTCATGGGCTTTATCCAAAGCGTACAGGATCCCCTCATTACTCTCCCAGACTTCCCTGATACCAAACCAATTCAGGTTTTCAATCCAACTGATTTTCATCTCTGCATTAAACTTCCAGACATACCCTCTCCATTCATCCAGGAGCAAATAATTCCGCTGAGCGTCTTGCCAGACCGCTCTGGGTAGCAGGAATGGTTCCTCCTTTTTTGTTTTCAGTTGGTCAGCCCATTTCCGTTTTATCTTGCCATTGTCACCCATCTCTGCCAGGATACCTTCACCGTCCCTTAATGGGATGAGGTAATTGTTCTTTTCTGTGATTGCCAGGGAATGTACTACACGTTTGTAATCCGACTCCCATTTGATCGTTTTAATGAGCTTAATCTCTTTCTTTTCTATCCGGGAGATATCAAACAGGAAAACTGAACAGGCTTCTTTGTCAAGCAGAACCAGGTTCCCGGATCTGTCTAAATACAATCCGGCCGGGGTTTCGAGATGGTCTAAAGGATAAAATGTCATGAATGGTTGTTTATCCGGACCAAAGATCTGGACGCAGCCATTATTGAAATCAGAGCAGTACAGGTAACCTTTCGGATCTATCAACATGGCATAGGGGCAGTTAAATTCGCCTAAATCCGGCAATAAGCCTGGGATGCCTGGTTTTCCAAGCGTTTCTACCACTTCCAGTTTTTCATTCCGCACCTCGATGCAGCTTTTCGTCATATTTGCGGTAAAAATGGTTCCTTGATTGTCTCCGTAAATCCCTTGCAAAATTTCATGGGATTGGGAGGGAGATTCATACACATCAATCAACTCTCCCTGTAAATTCATTCGTACAATCTTATTCTGGTAGGAATCGAGAATGTACAAGATCTCGTCCCTGACTAAAAAAGCGGTGGGGTTATTGATTGGCAAAACTGGTTTAGATAGATAATCATAATTGAAGATCATGTCAATCGTCTCATAATCCACCGTAACCGTGGAATCAATCTGGTATTTCATACGAAAACTCGATAACAAATTTCCATCAAACGGGTTTGCGCCACCATAGGAATCCCACAATAAAGCGTAAAAATAGTCTCCTTCAAAAGCAAAACAACCATTCGGTGTTAAATATTGAGACACGAAGATAGCAGATTCAAATGGCTCCTCACTGAGGAAAGAACCTTCCGGATTCAATAATAAAATCAGAGGAGACCCATCGCCACTGAAGTTTATTAATATGTAAATATTCCCATTCTCATCCGATTTCATATCTTCAAGCATCAACATCTCGTTTCCTAACCCATCATCCCCTAACATTAGCTCAGAATCAATCGCCCGGATAAATTTTCCCTTCCTGTCGAATACTTTAATGCCATATAACCGATCGGCGACAAAGATATTCTCATGAAGAGAGATAGCAAATCCTAAAGGATAGGAAACATATTCTTCCGTGGGCAATCCGGTCTCAAAGGAGTAGAGAAAACGGCCCTCTAAATCAAAAACCTGGATTCGATTGAGGAGAATATCTAACGTGAAAATCTCATTTCTATCGACCTTAACATCTGTCAGATATTGGAATTGGCCATCGCCGTTACCAAGGTTGCCAAAATGACGAACCGGCTTCAGGTTTTTATCAAAAACCTCTATTTGTCCGTCCCCACTGTCTGTTACGTATAGGTTGCCCTCACTATCAAAAGCCATGCCTTGTTTAAAATAATTGCGCTCCGTAAAGTAAGGAGCATTAATATAACGAAAGGATCCCACTTCTTCAGAAATTCCTTTCCTCTGAAGCAGTTCTAAAACAGGTTCTTCAATACTTTGTGATGGAACCGGACATAATACGAATAAAAACAGTAAAACCGATAAAGCTGATAAGGTTGATTTTAATTTCATCTCAGCTCCTTTGCATGCAATCTATTTTTATTGATAGTAAATAAACTACTATGTGTATTTTATTATAATTACCGAACCAAAAATTTAAATAAAAAAAACCAAAATAATGGAAAGGGTTTGTTGGATATTATATGATGAAATTATTTCATGAAGCAAGAGCCAGAGTCTTGTAATCCTTCAATGGCCAATAGACCATAGTGGCTTTGCCGATAACCGAATTGAGCAGGATCGGTCCGAATTCTCTGCTGTCCATGCTATTCCCACGATTGTCACCCATCACGAATATCTCGCTGAGACTAATCTGGACAGGTCCATAATTACCCCTTGTCTCGGTTGTGAGATAGCTTTCCTCCACCTTCTCGCCATTGATCAAAACAACACCGTTCCGGATCTCGATCTCTTCTCCTGGAAGCCCAATCACCCGTTTCACATAGCTCTCTTTTGCGAAAGGAGAATGAAAAACGACGATATCCCCTCGTTTCGGTTGATGTAAACGATATTCTAACTTGTTCACCAGAATCATCTCGTTCTCCTTAAGTGTGGGGAACATTGAACTCATCTTGACCTGACAAGGCTGAAACAGAAATTGTCGGATTAGCAGAGACAGAATAATCGCTAAACAGATCGAAAATATCCAGTCCAGAATTTCTCTTCTTGTTTTCATTGAAAAAGCCATATTTGTACTCCTCATTAAATTTTTCTTCTAAGAATGGAATAAAACAACGCAAACATTCCCCACATCAACATCAATAAATACCGCAACCATTCACTGATCGTGATAGCCGGCTGGCAATAACGATTGACAAAGGAAGCAATGGAAATGAACATCAGACAAACCATAAAACTATAGAATCCCGATAAAGAAGCGATATAGTTAATCCTCTCGTCCTTCGGGTATCGGATGATATTGGAAGCGACATAGATAAATCCGACAAAGATAATAGCAAAGGAAATCACTTGAAAGAACACCAAACGGGTGAAGATATCCAACCCAAAGAATAACAAAACCAATAATCCGTAAAAAACGTCATAATGATTCTGCAAGAAAGTTCTCATCCCTCTTCCCCCTTTGGATCAAACTGAAAGACTTCCTCGATGGAGAGAGAAAAAATCTGGGAGATCTGGTAAGCCAAAAGAATCGAGGGATTATATTTCTCCTTTTCAAGAGAAATAATCGTCTGTCTGGACACATTCAGTTTCTTGGCTAAATCATCCTGAGTCAGCTTGTACCGGCTCCTCAATTCCGTTATCCTGTTCTTCATTTTCTCCCATATGTAAAGCAAACTTTACATTAGGATACTATATTGAACATCAATGTCAAACATGCTTTACATTTCCCCATTTCCCCAAGGGGACGGAGTTGTTGGACAAGTTTGCCCAACAACTCCGTCCCCTTGGGCACCTTGGGCACATTTAGATGTGGTTGTCCATGCAGTACTCACGGAGCCAGTTCAGGGAAGAGAAGAAGTGTTTCATCATAAGCCCGACATAGTATAAGCCTTTTCGGGTGGGGCGGATGATGTCATCCTTCGTCTCTATCAGAGAAAAAGCTCTCAATAAGGTCAGCTCTTTCCAAAGTGTCCTGCCGTATTTTCGGCGGACCTCTTCCACCGGCATCTTCATCCCGAATAGCCGTGTCAGCATATAGTATCTGGCTTCCTCAAGACGGGTGCTTTTTTTATACAAGACAGCCGGCATTTTTCCTTGCTCCAAGGCTTTACAGTATTTTTCCGGAGAAAAAGTGTTGGAGAGGAAGGTTCCCTGGATAAAGCTCACAGCGCCTGCACCGGCACCAATATAATCTGAATCTTCCACGATATACTCGTCAATAATCCTCTCACCGCGGGAGAAACACCAAGTCGTTGAGAGTGAAAAGGTTGGCAACATCTTATCTAATATCAATTGGTAGAAAGAAAACTCCCTCTCCGTTGAGATGGTGCGAAATGCTTGCTCCAGTTTTGTCTTTCGATGGGGAGAGGGCATCAGCGGGTAATACGTGACCTGGTTCACCGGTAGAGATTGAATAAGCTGAATATCCTCGAGCAGGTCCTCCCTGGTTTGAGTGGGAAAATTATACATGAGGTCAATATTTAACGTCTCAAACGCATGATAAGCTCTTTTGATAGCATCAATCGCGATTTGCCCGGTATGGGAAGTGCGCCCGATATCCTTCAGTAAAGAATCCTTAAATGACTGTACCCCGACGGAGAGGCGGTTAATTCCCCAACGTTGAAGCATCGCCACGTTCTCCGCTGTCAGGTCGGAAGGGTTTGTCTCCATCGAGATCTGCTGAATCGGGAAAAGTCGTTTTATCTCGGTAACCAACGAGCCAAGCTCCTCCATGTTCACGGTAGGCGTTCCTCCGCCAATGTAGAGGTGGGTAAACCGGAAATTCATCGCATAGTATAATCCCAATTCTTTCTTCAGTGCGGTGAAATATTGCTGTGCAAGAGAAGGTTCATACGAATAGCGGTTAAAAGAGCAATAGGGGCACAGAACTTTACAGAACGGAATATGAGCATAGAGCGATTGAACCTTATTCGGATCCAGGATTGATTGCCAATCCAGGTTTTGGTCAATACACTCCAGATCCAGGAATTTCTTTCCTTCTGTTCGAACAATTTTCTCTACAATCGTAGCCAATAAACTCTTCATAGTTTCACAATAAAAGTCAGGATGATCTGCTTTTTCCGGACTTTATTTTACTTGGATCGGAATCGTCGCATGAAACTGTTTTCCGTGCTTGTCCGTAATTTTAATCACCATCTCCATAGTGCCTGTGCTGTCGTATCGGTGATCAAAGGTGAATTCATTCTTCTCCAGGTTGTCCATTTCTGTTTTTTCACCGTCACCCCAGGTGATAAGCGCCTGATAAGGAGCATATCCGTTTATCATCTGTAACACAGTGGTGAGAGTGTCTCCTTTGTTGAGATACTTTTTGCCTGTTTCCGGATCTGATTTCATACCATTCAGAGTGACACGACCGTAAAAATTGCCAGGTTGGCCGGAACTGCAGGGCTTGACCAGTATATTTACGATTTCTTCCAAAACCGTCAGGGTATCCTGTATCACACTCACCACGATGGGATAAGCTTTTTCCTGAGAAACCGATTGATTAGACTGCACATTGACCTGGAATTTCTGGATGTGGTTTGGCTGAATGGTTGGAAGAAACACTTTCCAGGATCCGTCTGCCTGTCTGATTCCGGTAACGCCTTCGAGACGAAGTATGGTGAAGGCAGGGTCAGGCAATATGATCACATACAAATCCTTGGCTGTGTCGATGGATTGATTGTTCAAACCAATCGTCAGGAAAAAACTTCGGTTTGCGCAGATCTCACGGACACTCGGTTCCACGGAGAGTGCTAATTTCTCCTCAGGTATAGGTATCGTGATCGCTATAGACTTAAACGGAGCCGAAGTCTGTGGCACAATATCCACGGAATAGAAAGTATAGTAGTAGGTCATCCCAGGCAAGACATCCGTATCGATATAGGAATGAGCGGTCACATCCGGTTGCGCAATTTTATACCCAAGCTCATTGGGGTCTGTGGATCTGAAAACCTTATAACAATCGATCGGACAGAATCCCGGATCAGGCATGTTCCAGTACCAGAATACACGGTCAGACGAGACTTGTGGAGATTCATACGGGTGTGGTGGATCCGGTGGAGGGGTGTATCCTCCCAGAGCGCCGTTGGAGTCAGCGGAAACCAATCCCTTCGTGTTTACAGCTTGAACATAATACCAGTATTCGATACCCACCGTGATAGTGGTATCAATATAAACTTTTTGTGTGGCAGGAACCGTGAAAGTAACATGTTCCCCGGCATTGAAACCAGTTAAAGCGATGCGATGCAGTAAAAATTCTTTAACAGGGTACTGGTCTAAAGCGGGAGCCTGCCATTTCAGCGTAATCGCTCCGCATTCAGTGTGTGCTTTCAAATTAAAGGGTTCTTTCGGGGGAAAAACGGTGTGAATGTTCCCGCCGGTGATAACCATAGCATAAGGCTGCCGGTACCCATGCGGAAGGTCGCTGATGATCTGTCCGCTTAACGCAGAGACGGTGATCTCATAAATACCGATCTCGGGAGTAGGGATCAGAATGGTTTCGACATTGTTCAGCGAATCATGGGAGGAGGGGTTCACGATGGATTGTCCGGTGGTGTTAAAACGATTCCCGTAATACTGGTTAGGGTTTTCCCATTGGTTGATGGTTAAATCAAGGTTATTGACCAGCTCCGGGGTATTGTCGTAGAAATCATAAGGTCGGATAGAAGCACATGGCGTGCCCGGAAAATCGGTCCAAACCAGAGTCGCCTTCAAAGGTTTTGAAGGATCCAGCACTTCAATATAGTATTTCATCACTCTGTTTTCATTACTGATACCTTTTGTCCCATCAGGGCTGTATTCATTGTACACTTTCAACACTTGTCCGGAGGGAAACAGAGCGTTGCGGATATCATTCCTGCCCCAGCCGGATACATAATTAGTCTCTGATAAATACAATGACTCTCCCCCATAAGAGGAATAATCTTTCAAAATAGAAGCATTAGCGCCGTGAAGTAACAAGGCTTTCATCAGAGCAGCAGAGATATTCTGCGGTGGGACGTGAAGATTCTTGCGAATATGCTCTCTGACCAGCACCAGTGAGCCGGCTGTGACAGGCGTAGCCATACTCGTTCCGGACATCGTCGTGTATCCGCCGGTATTCCTGGTGGATCGCACATAATTCCCGGGGGAGACTATTTCTGGTTTAATCCTCTCGTCAGCAGTCGGTCCTTCGCTTGAGAAATAAGCCATTACTTCAGGGTCATAACCGGGTTTCAGGCTTTGAGAGGCACCAACGCCTATCCCGTTCTTGGAAGCGCTGAAATTGGTCAGGGAATACGTACCATTGTTGGGGGGAGGCCAAATGCCGTATTGAGAGTAGGAGCGGCTGTTTCCGACAGCAAATAATCCCTGGAAATCCATATGGTCCCAGTGGAATTGATCGATGAGGTAAACACTGTTATCATACTGTCCCCAACTGTCATTCGAATCAGACCAGCTGTTGCTGTGAATCCTGGCTCCGCTGGCATAAGCGTCCGAAAGAATCTGGTACATGGTGTTGTTTCCATAGGAAGACCAGACGCTTTGTGCCACCACTTTGGCTTTCGGTGCCATTCCCTTGTACCGAAAGCCGTTAGCGGGAACGGTATCTCCGGCGCCTGTACCCACAATAGAACCGGCTACATGAGTGCCATGACCGTAATAATCACGCCAATCACCGGCAGGAAAGGTGGCAACTACTTTGTCCGCAAAAGTGGGCATTGTAAAAGCTGCGTGGATAGTGGATGGATTCCCGGTAGAAAGCCCGGTATCGGCAAAACCGACGATCTCTCCTTCTCCTTCCAGCCCTTGTATGATATTTTGGTCTAGTGGGTCTCGTATGTTCAGAACCTGGGAAGCTTCAGCGTTTAATAATACCGGTTGTTGCTTTTCCGTTACGGTGATCACACCCGGTTCCAGGAATAAGGACGGTATGTCTGCTACGGGGAAATCGCTTAAATGAACCGTTACGAGTGGATTTGCTTCGCTGATCAGCGAAGCAGGATTGTATCCTTTCCGAGTCAACCACTCTTGGGAGGCTTCCGTCGAGGGAAAGGTGATTTCAACATCCATCTCCTCCGATTGTGTATGAGAAAAATCAAGGTTCTGTCTGGTACAATTCGGTAATGCCTGCAACGCCTGCACAAACCGAAAATTTCTCAACTCAGAGACAAACAAAGGATTTACCTCGATGATCCACGCATTTTTATAGACAGGGACCAAAAAAGTCACCCCCCAGGATTGGAGAGTCTCCTGCCAGGCTTGCTTTTCAGGAGCGATCCACTGTAAAACGTGCAAAGTACTTTTCACAGCTTCCGGAGAAGAGTCCCGGGAGGAAATCGATTTATCCGGTTCGGCAAAAAACGTATGGCTGCCAACTCTGAGCAGATGGGTGTCTTCTTCTACCTGATAAGGAATCGATAACGCCTCAAGACGTTGTATTTGATCAGAATCCGCTTTGACAAGCACAAAGGATTCATACATCTCCACCAACGAGAAAGACTGCTCGAATAGAGTCTCTACGATGCCGGGATGGGAAATCTGTATCCGCACAATCGTCGATTCCGGAGCTGCTTTTAACAGAGATAAGGGGGAGAGGCTCCCCGAGCAGAAAAGTACGATCGAGATGAACAAACCAACCCATTTCTTTCTCATTGAAACCACCTTTGTTAAAATCCTCTATTCACGCAACACCGATAAATAAACCAGACAAAAAACACATATCCAAACTCGTGTATAATTGTCAACTTTATTATACAATTCTATTATATCAATTTTTAAGAAGGCAGGGTGGTTGGATGCAAAAAAGATGGGTTGTGTTGGTGTACTTATGCTTGTTTTCTTCTCTTCTGATGCAATGTAAAAGTCAAAAACCGGTCGGGGAAGAGGAGATCCAAAAAGTGCAAACACAGAGTTTTTCAATCGAATCCATTCGTACTTCCATGCAATTGATGAATTCGAAAGAATCGATATATGAATTGCAGTATAGCTGCCTGATCATGAATACTGACCTGCAAGACAGTTATATTTTAACCGCTACTCCTATTCTAAAATCAGAATTTAAACCCTATGTGATCGAAGAAAAAACTTTAACCATCGAGGTGAATCAACTCATCCGAAACAATGAGAAGATCACGATTCAAGGCAAAATTACATTCCAATCCAAAAATGTGCCGGAAGATACTCAAAAGACCTGGACGCCCTATGTCATGGGCATCAAGATCCTGAATGAAAAAACCGTTTTAGCTGAAAAGAAGCCTTAAGGAGGCGATCATGAGTTTGATAAAAAGAATGGAGATTGGCTTACTATTGCTATGCCTACTCATACCGGTTTGGCAATGTACTCCCACCATTCAACCGCAGAATCTCAACACACTGTCCAAGATTCCGGCTTATCCGAATACGGTATATTTTGATTGGTCACAACTGCCAAAAGACGAGAAACCGGAATTCTATACCTGGTCAGAACCCTATATTTACTATTGTCTGTCGCTGAAAGTCATCCCTGAAAAAGAAGCACCCATTGCATCCCGTGAGATCACCAGAGGAGAATTTATTCAATGGATGGTAAAAATTAAGCATATTCCCGCCGTCAAAAGTGAATATGTCTTCACGGACACTACAGCGAAACATCCTTATTACAACGCAATCATGAGTGCATTAGAAGCAAAAATCATCGACCGGAACCCGGAATTTCGACCGGATGACCCCTTGCTTCGACAGGAAGCAGCGGTTTGGTTGGTTCGAGCCAAAGGGGAAGAAGCCATCACCCTGGCGAATTCTTACACGGAACCGTGGATTGCAGCGCAGGATGGTTATTTTGACATACCGAAAGAGGTAGCTGGGTACTTATCAACGTGTTACCTGCCAGAAAACCAACTATTGCATTACCGGTGGATCGTGGGAGATGATTACCGTTATATCAAACCCAATGCGCCGATGATTCTTGCAGAAGCTGCCCATAGCCTGATCATGTTAGCGTTTCCTCCAAAACGAGGGGGTACCATTACAATTGGCATGAGCATGGAGCCGAAATCACTATTTCAAGGACTTGAGCAGAGCGCAGCCCTAACCCATATTACTCCTTTGCTGTATACCGATATTATTGGCGGTAGAGATGAAAACTGGTGCTTGTTTCCCCTATTAATTAAGAGAATTCCCACCAGGGAAAACGGTCTTTGGAAAGTCTTGGATGACGGGAGAATGGAAGTGACATTCGAATTTAGAAAAGGGGCTAAATGGGCGGATGGAGCTGAGATAACCGCGAAAGATGCTGTTTTTGCTTATTATTTCACCACCCATCCCTCTTTTCCGACTATACATAACGAGACAGATTTCTGGGTGGATAAGGTCGTTGCCAAGGATGACTATACGGTAACAGCTTACTGGAACCAGCTCTATACTTTTGCTAACCTCTCGTTAGGCATTATGCCGGCTCATTATTTTGAAAAGAATTTCCAATATACATTACGGTCTTTTGATCTCTTGGATAAAAATTACTATAACCCGGAACTCGACAATCCCAAGACTCAAGAGAAGGATGAGTCCTTTAAATCAAAACAATACCTGGAAGATGAGGCTTTTATTCTAAAAGCGACGCAAGGAGAATACAACCAGGCGCCCATGCATGCCGGCCCTTACAAGGTAAAAAGCTGGGAGATCGGTCAATCCATGGTGCTGGAGCCAAATGAGAACTATGTGTATGGAAAACCCTTGCTGGACAGTTTTGTCTTTCGCACCATTGAAAATACAGATACACTTCTGGCCGCCACACTGGCTGGGAATGTGGACATGACACTGACAGGCCTTTCATTGGATCAGGCGATGCAGCTTCGTGACCAGAAAGATGTGACGCAGATTCCGTATTTTACCCCATCTATGACTTGGGATCATCTCGATCTTAACATAGATGATCCGGTTTTATCGGATAAGCGAATTCGGCATGCGCTCTTACACAGTATCGATCGCGAAGGTATCAGCCAGGAGCTGTATTTTGGCATCAACCCGGTAGCGAATGCCTGGCTGCCTCCAAAGCATCCGGCTTATAACGAAGAGCTCATCACCCGCTATGAATACAGCCCGGAAAAAGCCAAGCAATTAATTGAAGAAGCCGGATGGGTCAAAAATGAGAAAACCGGTTTTTATGAAAAGGATGGCAAACCTCTTCAAATCACTTTTATCACCTCTGCAGGAAATAAACTGCGTGAACAAATGCAAGCCGTGATCTCTTCGAATTGGAAAAGCGTCGGGATCGACGTGACGACAAAGAATGAACAATCCACCACTCTTTTTAACATAACTTTACGTGAACGGAAATTCACAGGACCTACCGCTATCATGTTCGCCTGGGTCATGGGACCGGATTCTAATTTATACTCCATCGCGAATTCAAAACAAATTCCCTACCAGAGCAATGGCTTCAGTGGACAGAATTACCCGGGATTTCGTAACGAAAAAGTAGATACCTTAACAGAGGATAATCTGAAACAACTCGATAAAAAGAAGATTTACCAAAATTTAACAGAGATTCAGACCATTCTTACCAGCGAATTACCATCTCTGCCGTTATTTTACCGGGTAGATGTAACAACTGCCCATAAAGTCTTAAGAGGGTATTTTCCGTCCGGTTCAGGGGTGTCTGCTACTTGGAACGGTGCTTTTTGGTCGTGGGATAAATAATTTATAGGAGGAAAAATATGCCGGAATTTAGTCAGCCTTTTGGGGGAGTCCGATTGGACAAAAAAATGAACAAGGAAGAATTGATCAGAGCTATCCGCTTTCTGGTCGCTGCAGAGTACGAAGCTGTCCAGATGTATACACAACTGGCAGAATCCATCGACGATAAACTCGCACAAAAAGTCCTGATCGACATTGCCAATGAAGAAAAAGTACATGCAGGGGAATTTTTACAACTGTTAATCCTATTGTCACCGGAAGAGGAAAAATTCTATCAGGAAGGATATAAAGAAGTCCAGGAGATGATGGATTAATTTCATCATTTCTTCATAATCCTGTCATATTCTCTTCATGGCAATCGCTATGATATTGTGTATAGAAAAAGAAAATAAGGAGTGAGTATCAGATGAAAAAACCAGTCTTATTAGTGTTGATCCTGTTCGTGATAGCGGGTGGAGTGTATACCTATGTGTTTTTTTCCTCTAAAAAGATAACCAATGCCAGCACCATTCCCTCTTGTTGCACTGAAGTGACCGCTGGCTCTGTACAAAACGACGCTAATCCCGATAACTGCAATATGGTTTGTCCTTCCGGCACCACCGTTTGCCCTTCTGCTACCTCGACCACTCCGACTTATACCCCGCCAGCTAGTAAGAATACGGTGGCACAACCAAACACCAACACCGAGCCTTGCGATAATTGTGTGTGTGGTACCGACGAAGAATGTCCGAACGAAGAAAAATGCGACGCATGCCTGGAAGAAGAGAATCAGCGTGATGGAAACAACGCAGGCACCGGAAAAGGCACCGGAAACAACGGGCAAAATCGGAACGGTCAAAAGAACAGACAGTAATGTCCCAAAAAAACATCTTCATTGTAGAAGACGATCCCCATATAGCGGATCTGATTCGATTGTACACGGAAAAAGAGGGCTGGGCTTCCGTCATCTCCTACTTAGGGACGGAGGCTCTTTCCATTCTCCAAACCAACCATCCTGATTTAATCGTTCTTGATATTATGCTTCCCGATCTGGATGGTATTGAAGTGTTAAAACAGATACGAAAACAGAATATTCATACCCCCGTTTTTTTTCTGACAGCCAAATCGGAGGAGATCGACAGAATTTTAGGCCTTGAGTTGGGGGCTGATGATTATATTACAAAACCTTTCAGCCCTAAAGAGTTGATCGCTCGAATGAAAGCGATATTTCGCCGTTTAAATCCTGCCATCATGAATATCCAAACTATCATTCGCATCCATGACTTGGAGATTGATTCCCAAAAAATGGAGGTCAAAGCCAAAGGTAAACCAGTCCGAATTTCTGGCCTGGAGTTTACCTTGTTATGGTTCCTAGCTTCCCATCCTGGACAGGTTTTTAACCGAAACCAGCTGATGGAAAATATGTACCCGGATAATGATGTATTAGTGATAGACAGGACAGTCGATGTCCATATCAAGAATCTGAGAAAAAAATTAAACGATCCCGCTAAAAATCCGAAGTATATCGAGTCAGTTTTTTGTATAGGGTATAAATTTATCGAACCATGAGAATCAATCTGCAGGTTAAAATCTTTTTGTATCTGATGGTAGTTATTATTATCACGATTGTTTCCTTAAGCCTTTTAACCCAAAATACTATTATCAGGCAATTTGATTCTTACTGTAAAATGGAAACGGATAGTTGTGCGGTGATTGCTGAACAACCAAAAGGACCCGGATTCCGAAACAGACGCAATTGGAATTCAAACCAGGTAGTGTTTGTGGAATCTATCCAAACAAAAATTATCTGGGTAGGATTAGGTGTGTCGGCAATCGCTTTCTTGATCAGTTATCTGCTCTCTAAGAAAATTGCCTCTCCGATCCAGAAACTGACTAGTATTACCCAAAACATAGCCCAAGGAAAAGAACCGGGACCCATTGAAGTTCATTCAACCGATGAAATCGGAGACCTGGAGGGTTCCTTGAAAATCATGTATGAACAGATACAAAAAATTGAGGGAATCCGAAAAGACCTGATTACCAATCTTTCCCATGAGATGTCTACTCCCCTGACTAGTATTCACGGGTACTTGGAAGCGTTTGAAGACGGTATACTGACAACGAAGCAGGATAAAATTTCTGCCTTATCCGTGATGAAGGAACAAACAAATCGGTTAATTCAGATGGTACAAGATTTACGCAATCTCTCAAAATTCGAGTCCAATTCAATGCCCATCAACAAGCAATGGGTGGAGATGAGCCAATGGTTGGATAGTTTTCTAAAGGAAATGAAACCAATCGCGGATCAAAAACAATGCCGGATCGTCACAGAGCTCCAACCGGAAAAGTTGAGAATTTTTACAGATCCTGTTTTGTTGCACACTATCTTCCTTAATTTATTGGATAATGCCTTGAAATACTCAGAATCAGCTTCCGAAATCCTGATCCGTATCCTTGAAGAAAAAACGGGATGGGTTCAGATAACCGTAATCAATCCGGGAGATCCTCTGCCAGAAGAAGAGATCCATCATCTTTTTGAGCGTTTCTACCGGGGGAAAAATTCCAGACAGCAAGGTATAATGGGTAATGGCATCGGTTTATCGATCGTCAAAGACATCCTGGCAAAATTATCTGGAAAGATACAATATCAGTATGTTCCTGGAAAGGGTCATATTTTTCAGGTTCAGTTCCCCTCCTCTCCTTAAATTCTCCTTAGTTCCTTTGATTTTTTCGTCAATCAGGTAAAATAATCATGCAATTTATCCTGTTTTAAACTGAGGGGCTTGTTGTTAAGCAAATTTGTGTTCTTAAATATTTGGGTGTTATTGGGTGTCAATATTTTTTTGATCTTGTTTTTGATCATTTATAAAATGTTTGGTGCCATAAGAGAGAAACGATACACAGATTTTATTCAATCCACCAAGGAGGAGTTCGAATTTCAGATGCTGAATCTAAACTCTGACGCTTTCACCAGGAAATATAAACAACATCGTAAGCGTCCTATGATTTTTCAGTTAATGCTCCGGATTGCAGATGAAAAAGGATATGATTTTCACCAGCTGTTTGACCAGATGGGCTTTACGGATGAAAGTATCAACCATTATCTGAATTCAAAAGAAACGCAGTATCTGAAAGAACTTTCCATTATTAAATCTCCAAAAGCCTATTCTCTTCTTCTTCACGAGATTCAATCTCCCCTGTCTGAGAACGCTTTTAGAGCAGGGTATGCGATAGCTGGTTTGAAACTGACGCCAGTCCAGCAATTAGAGGTGTTCAATACACTCATTTCTTCTCAGATTGTCATTGAGAAAGTGATTGATATCGTGAATCTAATATCTCCTCCCATCGCTGAATATTTACCAATACTGGATCAACAAACAACTAATCGAGGAAGAATCATTCTTCTGAATTATATTCATGGCAAAATATCACCCTTACAAAGTAATTATCGCTATTTACAAAAGAAACTCGCTATCCTGTCACATACTATTATTCAACATGTCTCTCCATTGCTGTATTTCCCGGAACCAGTAGCTTTACCGGCTATCAAGGTTTTGGGTTGTACCGGACACAGCCACGCCCTCCTGTTATTATTGAATTTATACAAGCATAATCCGAACACATCCATTAAAGCTACCATAGCACAGGAATTATACCATTTTTCCAGCCATGAGGTGCTGAATGACCTGAAAGAAATGGCGATGGATAAAAACTATTGGGTTCGGTTAAGTGCTTATGAAAGCCTATCAAAGATGGGAAACGAAGGCAAACAAGCTATTCTGGAGCTTTCAACTACTTCATACTACCCCTCCACCAACTATCTTATCTACGAAATCCTCTCTGAAAATGATAATTTACAAGAGTATATCGAGAATTACAAAAAAGAGCTAGAAAACAATGTTCGTTAATATCCTCCTGTACTGCAGTTATTTCATTCTCTTTTATTATTTTCTGATTAACGGTACCTATATCTTCTTGATCTTTATTTCATTCAGAAGGTTGATTGAATATATCCAACAATCGAAAAATAACCTTTTCGTGGAGCAAAGTACTATCATCCCGATCTCTATCATCATTCCATGCTACAATGAAGAAAAAACCATCTGCGAAACCATCAAATCCTTGTTAATCCTGAATTATCCCGAATACGAGATCATCGTTATCAATGATGGTTCCACAGACAAAACATTGCCCGCCTTAATCCGTGAATTTCACCTAAAACGAGCGGACATCGAATATATAGAGCAGATTCCGACCAGCTCTGTGCGTGCTATTTATGCTACTATCCAGATTCCCCAGCTGATTATTCTCGACAAACAAAACGGAGGAAAAGCTGACTCTTTGAATGCCGGAGTGAACTTGGCTAGATATCCCCTGATTTGCTCAATCGACGCAGACAGTATTATCGAGAAGAATGCCTTTCATAAACTAGTCTACCCATTCCTGAAAGATGAAAGCACAATCGCCGTCGGAGGAATGGTTCGCATTGCGAATGGTTGCAAAATTGAAGGGGGAGTATTGAAGAAAGTCGCTTTACCGAATAACATTCTTGTACGGCACCAGATCCTGGAATATCTTCGAGCATTCCTGACAAACCGTATCGGCTTCCAGAAACTGAATAGTTTGTTAATTATTTCAGGCGCTTTTGGCTTGTTCAAGAGAGCCTCTATTCTCGAACTTGGTGGGTATCGCCACACTGTCGGGGAGGATATGGAACTCACCTTGCGACTGCATCAATATATGCGATCCAACCATAAGAAGTACCGAATCGATTTTGTCGCCGATGCTGAATGCTGGACTCAAGTTCCAAGCGATTTTGCAAGTTTGAAATCACAAAGAACAAGATGGCATACAGGCCTACTTGACTCACTTTGGGGTCATAAAGATATGCTCTTCCATCCAAAATACGGTAATGTCGGTCTATTTTCTCTTCCCTATTACTGGTTTTTTGAGCTCTTCGGACCTGTAGTGGAGTTCTTGGGCTATCTGATTTTCTTGCTGCTGCTTTTCATCAATCTTGTCTCGCCTGGTTTTTTGTTTATCTTTCTGATGGCTTACCTGTATGGAGCCTTCTTCTCGCTGATGGCGATCCTACTGGAAGAGATGTCCTACATGCATTTCAAAAAAATCAGTGAAGTGCTCCATCTGATCGTACTTGCTTTTATTGACCAGCTTTGGTACCGACCATTATTGGTTTACTGGAGATTATTAGCTATGTTTAACTTCCGGAAAAATAAAAAAATCTGGGGCAGTATAAAGAGAAAAACATTCATCCAGGAGCACACAAACAAAGAACTAAAGACGAATTCTTAAGGAATTTGCCCGGAAGAAGGGAAGAACTCATATTTTATCATCACTTCCAGTGGTTCTTTGTTTGCAGTGGTCTCTGAGAAATCATTCAACCACAAATTAATATTCAAAAACATTTGGTCATCCTCGGTTGGAAAGAATACCATTGGAGTGTCCTTAGGATTTGCCTGGATTGAGAAAATCAGGTTTTCTTCCTGGGGAGGGGTATCATGGTACCAATAACTTTTCAGGCTGATTTGATCGCGATTCCACTGCAAATTATGCGTAGTCATTGTCGTTTGAGTGCTATGAATAAAGTAATGGCTTATCAGAGCAGGCTGTGGCGAGAAATCACCAAACCAGCTTGGCCATAACACCATCTGTGCATTGGAACATGGCTCAGTCCAGACACCGTGATCATTCTTTCTCGGAAAACCCCAAGTGGAAAACTCAAAATCGATCTCCGCATGCTGGTCTAAAGCTTTCTGGTCAGCTTTATATAAGAACAGCCCCAATACCACATTTTTATCTAAAGAGCCTAACTGTCCGATCACCTGAAATCGGTGAGAGCCATAAGAAACTGGTTTAACAGAGTGAATGGAAGCGCATGACCACTTATTATACAAACCATTATCATGGATTTTTAAATGAAGCCAACCACTTTGGTCTACCCAAACTGTGTCTTCCGCAGATGAAAAGTAATTCTGACCTGGATTCATGGTTTTGTTGAAAGAAGATTCTGCCTCCCACTCAAGACCGGCAAAGAAAAAAGTTCGTTGCTCCTGTAGTTTCGAGTCCGCATAACCGGTCTGTAAAGTCAGCAGAATCAAAAATCCACTCAGTACTATCCATTTTATTTTAAAAATACCACACCCCTTACTTTGTTTTTTTTAATATGGTATTGTAATACTTTTTGAAATGAAAAACTTAAATCGATGTATTCTTTACAGAAGATATTAATAATAGAAAAAGGGGAACCAATGATTGATCATATAAAAGTGGTGTGGAACAAAGAGGTGCAGTTTATCGGATTGGATGATTATAACCACAAAATGGTGCTGGATCATGGACCCAATGCAGACGGAATCGATGAAGGTTTTCGACCGAGTCAGTTACTGCTCTTGGGTTTAGCAGGATGTACCGGAATGGATGTTATCAGTATCATGCGGAAAAAGAACGCTGCCGTGACTCGTTTTGAGATCGAAGTGACTGGGGAAGCCAATGATGAATACCCAAAAAAATACCACCGGATGCACATCCTCTACCAGATAACCGGTCATCATATTCAGGAAGCTGAATTGAAACAAGCGATCGAACTATCAGAAAAGAAGTACTGTATTGTTCGGAATACTTTGATCCCATCTGTTTCTATTACTTCTGATTTTACAATTACCGAATCAGAATAGTCTTCTCATCTCTTTACTGATTCATGAATTATCATTACAATAGACTGGGTAAGAAAGGCGGTTTAACATGAAAATACCTCAGATATTTTTATTTAGCGGATTATCTGAAACAGGCAAAACCAGAATGATAACATCCTTGATTCCCAAACTATTGGCTGATGGCTACAAGGTGGGTGTAACAAAAAGCAGACCACATAAATTCGATATCGACAAAGAGGGAAAAGATTCCTGGAAATACAACGAAGCGGGTGCAAACGGTATCTTGCTTTACTCCCCCGAGCAAATAACTTTATTTTGTCCTTCAGTTAAAACCAATCTCAGAAATTTAACCATACAATATTTCTCAGATTATGATATTGTTTTGGCGGAGGGCTTCTCTAAAGAAGATAATGTCAACAAAATAGCTTTCCTGAGGAAAGGAGTTTCTGAAAACCTTCAACTCCCTCTTAGCAACCTGATCGCTGTGATATCGGATTTTCCTTATACCGCGAATGTGCCGGTATTTCATCCTGATGAGATCGATGAGGTTTATAATCTGATAAAAAGCATGATTCACGTCGAACGATACAGACAATTCAAACTACTCGTCAATGGTAAACCTTTGGGAGTCAATCATTTTATCAAAGCTTTTATGCAAAACGTGATTATGTCGATGGTGAATTCACTGAAAGTGAAAGACACCATTGTTCAGGAAATATCCATTACCATTACAGATCCGGAAGAGGAAGAGGAGCCTCTGCACATTCCTGAAAAAACTCCCTGAAAACTAGTCTGAATAGGAATAAATAGCAGATGCAGATTACACAAAATCCTATGATCAGTCATCTCAGGATATCAGTGACTCAATCCTGCAATATGGATTGTTTTTATTGTCATCATGAAGGACAGGAAACTGCCAACCGGGAGATCAGCTTAGAGATGATCCGTTCCATCGCACAGGATATCGGCCAGATGGGTATCCGATATGTGAAAATAACCGGTGGCGAACCATTGCTGAGAATGGATATTCTCTCTATCATTGAGGCTTTTGCTGCTGTACCCGGCATCAAAGAGATCAGTATGACTACCAATGGTTTGATGCTGAAAGACTTGGCGGGTGACTTAAAAAAGGCAGGTCTTACCAGGGTGAATATCGGGTGTGATACCATTCTCTCCCCTGTTCTGTCGAAACGCTTTGACCAGATCTTCCCGGGTATTCAGGCTGCCAACCGGGCTGGTTTATGTCCGATCAAACTGAACATGGTTCTCCTGAAAGGAATTAATGACCAGGAGATTCCCTTCATGATTCGTTATGCAAGAGAATATGGCTTTATTCTTCAATTAATCGAATTGATTCCGAATGGGGATCCCGCTATAGATCAATACTTTCTTCCCATCAAACCCATTGAGGAAGAATTAACCAAACTCGCTGAGCATATTATCATTCGGGATCTTCAATCCAGGAGGCAATACACCATTAAAGGGGCTATTGTGGAAGCGGTCGGTCCCTCAAAACATGACTTCTGTGAAAAATGCTTGAAAATAAGGATTACATCAGATGGTTTTGTGAAGCCCTGTTTACGGAGAAATGACAATTTGATTCCGTATACCGGTATGGATTCAATACAAAAAGCTATCAGTTTAAAAAGGCGGTTCGACCATGGCAATGATTGATATCTCAGATAAGGAAACGATATACCGTGAATCCCAGGCAAGCGGTTGGATAGAGCTTAGTGAAGATACTATGGAGTTGATTAAGCGGAAGGAAATAAAAAAAGGCGATGCCTTGATGGTAGCAGAAATTGCTGCGATTCAAGCCATCAAGCATACTCCGAATTTAATTCCTCATTGTCACCAAATTCTTGTCCAAAGCGTTGAAGTAAATTATGAAATCCTTCCCAATGGCATTAAGGTGATTGTATCCGTAGCTGCTTATGGGCAGACAGGCGTTGAGATGGAAGCCCTGACAGGCGTTTCAATAGCACTGCTTACCTTATGGGACATGGTGAAATACCTGGAAAAAGATGAACACGGACAATACCCCCACACCTTTATTCACCAAATTCAGGTTGATTATAAGGTAAAACATAATGATGAATAAAGAAGGTTTCAAGAAATTGATCTCTCTTCATGAATTGATGGAAATCATTCAACAATTCAGCTTTCCGTTACACGTTGAATCCCAGACGGTTCTGGAAAGCTGTCGGCGGATTTTAGCCGAGGATATACAAGCCGGTATTGCGGTGCCTTCCTTCGCCAAATCAGCGATGGACGGATACGCTGTTCGTGCTGAAGACAGTTACCATGCCTCTCCGACGAAAAGAATCAGCCTACAAACTGTGGATCATATCACACCGGGAAATTTTTCTTCTCACATCTTGCAACCGGGAGAGGCGATCGAGATCTCTACCGGCGCCCCCATTCCTGATGGAGCCGATGCAGTCATCATGGTTGAATATTGCGAGAACAAAAGCCCTGATGAGATATGGATTTCGAAACCGGTTTCACCTGGAGAGAACGTGATTACAATCGGATCGGATATCCGACAGGGAGAAGTGGTTTTGTGCAAAGGGACGTACATCAATCCTGCCAAAATTGGTGTCTTGTCCGCTTTAGGTCTTCAGGAAGTTCAAGTAGTCAAAAAACCGGTCATCTGCATTGCTTCTACCGGTAACGAGTTATTAGAGCCCGGAGACATCCTTGAACCGGGAAAGATATTTGATATCAACCGTTTTACCATTCAAAGCGCTTGTGAGAATGAAGGATGTGAGGTGAAGTCCTTCGGAGTGATCCCGGATAATCAATCTCAAATTAAGACCACCCTTCAGAAAATGATCGAACAAGGTGATTTAATTCTGTTATCCGGAGGATCTTCACTCGGTGCAAGCGATTATATGTATGAAATTTTACAATCTATGGGCAAAGTGGTCGCTCACGGTATCGCAGTCAAACCAGGAAAACCAACTATGATCGGACAGATCAACCAAAAATGGGTAATTGGGCTGCCTGGACACCCCACTTCCGCTCTGTCGAATTATTACCTGATTATTCAGTCTATGATATACCGGATGCAGCACAGAATACAGCCTGTTCGCCCAACGATCAAAGGAGTACTCACCCAAAAACTGTTTTCTACCATTGGCAGATGGGAGTTTATCCCTGTCTCGGTTGACAGATGCGGTTCAGCAACCGCTGTTACTCCTTTACTAACAGGCTCCAGTGCGATTACCTCTTTAGCGAGAGCAGATGGATTCATTGAATTGCCTGAATACGCAGAAATCATCGAAAAAGGAACTGAAATCGAAGTTTCGTTGTTTTCATTATGATGGACAAAATAAGAATTGGGATTATTGTTGTATCCGATAGTGCTAGCCGTGGCGCCAGAGTGAGCACAACAGAACAGATTATCTCTGAACTGCTGAAGCCGATCGGAAAAGTGGTTGAAATATGCACTATCCAGGATGAAATACTGGCTATCCAGACTTCCTGTATCCGCCTGGTTGACCAGCAAAGGTTGGATCTGATCATCACCACGGGCGGTACTGGTTTGAGCCCCCGGGATGTTACGCCTGAAGCTACTAAAATGATCCTGGATAAGGAGATACCAGGCATCGCAGAGTGCATGCGTCAAAAAACGAGTGAATTCACCATGCAGGCTTATCTTTCCCGTGCTACAGCAGGGCTTCGGAAACAATCGTTGATCATCAACCTTCCCGGCAGCAAAAAAGCTGTCACCGAATGCCTCGAAGCGATTCTTCCGCTCTTACCGCATGCCCTGGAAGTGATCCAAGGACAAGTGAATCGGTGCGGAGGGTAAGGATATGCAGGTAAAAGTCTTGTTTTTTGGTCCTGCCAAAGATGTCACTGGTCTTTCCCATTGTGACTACACCATAGAGAGCCATACTCCCCTTCAGGATATCATCGTTAGGCTGTATGCGGATTTTCCGAAAGCCAAAGAGGTGTTTGATCTCTGCTCCTTTGTCATCAACAAAGATTTTGCTACCCCGGAAACTGTTTTAAAAGACCAGGATCAGATCGCGGTTTTACCGCCCGTTAGCGGGGGATAATGACACACCTTACCAAGGATCCGATTGAAATCCAGTATTGGATTGATCAATATAAACATCCCGAAGTTGGCGCAATGGAACTTTTTATCGGATTTACCCGAAACTCCCCTGAAGATGATGGCATTGTCTCGTTGGTTTATGAAGCTTATGAAGAGATGGTTCTCGCTGAAGCGGTTACGTTGGAAAGCTTTATAAAACAAAGATACCCTTTGATACGCGATCTGCTCATCATTCACAGAATCGGAGAAGTGCCTGTATCAGAACCTTCTTTGTTGGTCGTCCTCACCGGATCACACAGGCAAACCCTTTTCCAAGCAATGGAGGAGTATATCGACCTGTTGAAGAAAAAATTACCTATTTGGAAAAAAGGAATATACCGGGATGGACACGAACAATGGTTAATGAATCACTTTTAAGGGGAACCGATCTGGACAGGTATACCAGACAGATTATCATGCCTTTGATTCGTGAAGAAGGGCAGTTACTACTTAAAAAATCCTCTGTGGTGATTGTTGGAGCAGGTGGTTTAGGAGGTCCAATACTTCAGTACCTGAGTGCTGCCGGAATTGGAAAGATTGGGATCGTCGATTTTGATGAAGTACAACCCTCCAACCTGAACCGCCAAACCTTATATAAACCTCATGACCACGGTCAAAATAAAGCGATATTAGCTGCCTCATGGGCTACTTCTTTTAATCCACTGATCTCCCTCGATCCTTTACCGGTAAAATTAGATTCTACCAATATTCGAACCTTGCTGGAACCATATCCTATTCTGATAGATGCATCAGATAATTTTGCCACCCGATACCTTCTTTCTGATTATGCTTTTGAATCTGGAAAGCCTCTCTTCTTTGGTGCTGTTAGTGGGTTTACGGGAGTGTGCACTACTTTTATTCCGGGGGAGACAGGTTGTTTACGTTGTATTTATCCTAAGACACCCTCTGAACAGTATCAATCCCTGGAAAAAAGTTATGGTATTATTGGCTTCACTCCTGGTGTGGTTGGTTCCATCATGGCAAGCAATGTGGTCCGGTACTTGCTTCAAATCGGCAATTACTTAAAAAATCAGTTATTAACCATAGACCTGAATGAGAATTCTTTTATGACAATCTCTTATCAACCCAACCCAAACTGTATAACGCCGCATCAACCATTATGATACACCAAATCCCTCTCGACAAAGCATACTGTCAATCATGCGAAGACCATCTTATACGCGACATCTCTGCTTTACCAGATGTCGGAAAAGTCACGATCAACCATCAACAAAGTACACTGAGTATAGAAATCAGATCGAAATCTGCCATGACGAGTATCTTGCAAGGGGTTCAAACCATCATTGAATCTGTCAGACCATGTCCAGGTCCGGAAAAGAAAGAAATCACTTCTGAAAATGATCATACCATTCTCCAGCAAGACATTCACTGTAACGTCTGCAACGGGATTAAGCAAGTCTCGGAACCAAAGCGATCTTCATCGTATAGAAAATGGATTCATGTGCCCATTGGTATACTGGGCTGGCTATTAGCTGCCATCCTGCATACCTCCAATACCGTCCAATTAATCCTTTACATGGTTAGTTTCCTGATTCTTGGCTATCCTGTGCTGATGACATTTCTTAATCGAATGATGCAAGGGAAATGGCTGGAAGAGAAGGCTCTAATGAGCATTGCTTCGATAGGAGCGTTTGGAATTCATGAGTATTCTGAAGCAATGGCGATTATGCTATTCTATCAAGTGGGAGAATGGCTGGAAGAGAGGGCGGTTCAGAAATCCAAAAAGACAATTACCTCCCTGTTATCTCTCAAACCTGAATCTGTTCTTCGGATATCCCATGATCACATGGAGCAGATACCAGCAAACGAGGTAAAAATCGGGGATATCCTGATCATCAAACCAGGGGAAAGAATTCCCTTGGACGGTATCCTCTCTTCAGGATTCAGCGATCTGGATACCTCCACTATTACCGGTGAATCCCTGCCAAGGCATTTTCAAAAGGAAGATACGCTTTATGCAGGCTATATCAACTTAACCGGCTCCATTCAAATCACCGTCACGAAAAATATCCATGAATCGATGATCTCCAGAATTTTGACATTAGTGGAGTCCTCTCTCAAGCATAAAACCAAAACGGAAAAATTCATCACCCGTTTTTCTGCTGTGTACACACCCATTGTAGTGAGCTGTTCCCTGTTAGTGCTGCTTTTATCTCCGCTTCTTTTGCATTGGACTTTCGAAGTATCTTTGTACCGTGCATTGGTTTTCTTAGTCGTCTCTTGCCCATGTGCGCTGATTATCTCCATACCATTAACCATGATGAACGGATTAGGCGCTGCTTCTAAGCAAGGTGTCATTATCAAAGGTACTCAAGCCTTAGAGAATATGACCGGTATTCACAGCTTGTTCTTTGATAAAACCGGCACGATCACGGAAGGCAAACTCAAAATCAGTGAGTGGATCTCCGCTTCGGATGTAACTCACGACCAAATAAAGCAATGGATGGAGATTGGAGAGTTTTTTTCGAACCACCCCATTGCCAAGATAATTCAACAAGAAATAAAGAATCAGCCAAATCCGGGAGAATATCAGCATTACCGAGAGATTCCCGGAAAAGGGATTATCGCTACTTACCAGCAACATGAGATCGTGATAGGACATATCGGCTGGCTGGAAGAAAACGGAACCACCCTGCCGCCGAAAGATACCCCCCCACTCAATATATTATTGGCATTAGATAAAAAATGGCTTGGCGGTATTATAGTTGAGGATACACTGAAACCGGATGCAAAAACGGCTCTCCAAAAACTGAAAAAACTTGGCATCAAGCAGCTGATCTTATTATCCGGAGATCATAAAGAAAGGGTGCAGAAACTCGCGGATGAATTACAATTTGACCAGGCTTGGGCAGAACTATTACCGGAAGAGAAAGTAGAGCGCTTAGAGGCTTACCAGCAGACCCTGTCGAAATCACAAAAAACAGCGTTTGTCGGTGATGGAGTCAATGATGCCCCTGTCATTGCCAGAAGCGATATCGGGATCGCTATGGGGGCTTTAGGATCAGAGGCAGCGATAGAAGCTGCTGATATGGTCATTATGGAAGACAAACTCATTAAATTACCGATAGCGATTCAGATTGCGAAGAAAACCAAAACCATCGTCTGGGAGAATATTGTTCTCTCGCTGGTTGGCAAAGCTATCATCCTTGCATTAGGACTGTTTGGAAAATCTACTCTCTGGATGGCGGTGTTTGGAGATGTAGGCATCGCTTTACTAGCCATCCTCAATTCAGTCCGAGTTTTTTATATCCCCCCTAACGGGTAAATATTTTTATTCGCTGATTACGCAATAATTGGCTCTGCGCACCACAGCGATTCCGCCATTATCTGTCTCAATTAAGAGAATATCCAGATTCTCGACTTGTCTGTTCAGTACGGCAATAAAATCAACAAATGAAAACCATTTTCCGGTTTCTTTTTCCGCTTCCCGATACAAGCTCTGCATATGCTTTTTAAGGCAAATTACCTCATTGGAGGAAGAAAATTCCCAAGAAGCCTTTTTGATCGCTTCTTCCTCTTCTACACCCATAAAAGAGTTGTACTGATCCTGTAAATACTCAATTTTGTAAGGACTTTGCGCAAAAAAGATGTGGGACATCTCTTTACTGACTTTTTCCATCTCTTTCGGCGAACACTCTTTGTCCATATTGATAAAAGCTCTTTTGACTTCTTCCACTGTTAATAAGCGCTTCATAAAAGAAACCTCCTGAAAAAAATTTCATACAGCCGATTAAGAAAACTTTTGGTTACCAATAGTATACATCAAAGATCACAATCATATGGCTGTTCAGATTATTTTTTTTCCATTTAAAATGGTCTCTCGGAAAACCACTTGGTTTTGCCCGGTAATCCGGAAATCTATATTTTCCAGGAGTTTACGAGTATAATTATGGCCAGAAAACAATTTAAGCTTGGTTCCGGGCTGTTTTTCAGAATCGGGACAGCATTATTGTTGGTTTATTGAGGTGA
Source organism: bacterium (assembly GCA_021372585.1). Lineage (GTDB taxonomy): Bacteria > Caldisericota > Caldisericia > UBA6126 > UBA6126 > UBA6126. The sequence goes on along the minus strand of JAJFUD010000025.1, from coordinate 23,798 downwards.
AAGATGAATCAAGATTATGAAGAAGTCCCTTTTACCGGTTTTGTTTTTATGTATGGTGCCTTTATCCTGATCGTATTACTGTTTCCGGTTTTAGCAATCCTGCAGAACAAAGGTATCATCAAAGAATCTAATCCCGGTCCGGTGTGGTTTAATTGGGTAATGACGTTGTTTTTTGCTATCCTGACCGTCTTTCTGTACCAATTCCGCAAGTTGAAAATAGAGTACCAACTCGGAGTATTGCAGATACGTTATGGGTTTTTACATTCCACCATACCATATAGCGATATTGAGAGTGTTTACCGGGATACCTCCAACCCGTTTCTAGCTTATGGTGGATGGGGATTGCGATCGAGATATTACAGAGGAAAATTCCGTTTAGTCTATAACATACCCAGCAAGCCATGCGTGGTCATCGCGCTGAAAAATAAAAAACGGGAAGTGGTATTCGCTACGAACAAGCCGGACTATTGGATAGAGAGATTAAAACAGCCATTCTAAGAATTCCGGTTTATTCAGAATGATCATAGCCCCACTCTCCACCAATTGATTAGCAGACCGAAAACCCCAACTTACTCCTATCGCTTTCATCCCTGCATGGTTAGCGGTATTCATATCAATAGGGGTGTCACCCACATACAATGTCTCTTTAGGATCTAGTTGTAGATGGTCTGCAATTTGAAGAGCACATTGGGGATCAGGTTTTTTGGGCATACCTTCTACGGACCCTATTATTTCGTCAAACTGAATATCCGGGAAAAAATGCCGGACGCATAATTGGGTGAAGGAATCCATCTTATTCGAAAGAATAGCCAATTTTACCTTTTTTTTCTGCAGTGTATGCAGTAAAGGCAAGATACCTGGATATGGTTTTGTCTTCACATGCCAGCGCTGCTCATAGATTTTGACAAATTCCTGAATAAAGGGAGATAGTACTTCAGCATCATAAGCCATATTCATCGGAACAGAACGTTTCACCAACTGGTCAATACCATCTCCGATTTTCTCTTTATAATCCGCAATAGAAAAAACCGGCCAGCTATGGTTTACCAACACTTCGTTCATGGCGTCGCCCAAATCGGCAATCGTGTCTAACAGCGTTCCGTCCAAGTCAAAAATCACTCCCTGCCACATTGCTTACCCCCTCATTTTTTCCTGCATTCCCACTTCGACTCATTCCAGTATAGGAGATTATACTAAACATTACGATGAGTATGAATCGAAATCAAAGTTTAAATCGAAAACATAGCTTCACTCATCCAGCCGGAAACCTCTGGCTGTTTGTGCTGATTTTCCTGCTGATGTGCCCATTTGGATGCAAAGCTTTGCAAACGATAATAAAAAATGGAGGGATAGTATTCACAGGTTATCGACAAGATAGATTTGATATTCTATGGAATTAAGGGTAAATTTATCTCAATTAAACAAGATTGAAATAGAATGATGAACGGTTGTTCAATCAAAAGTGCGTATGAAGAGAAATAGTGAGGTTTGTATGACTCAATCTAAAGTGACGAAGCTTCTTATTCTTTGTTTACTTCCAGTAATCGCTACTTTCATGGCATCCTGTAGCGGCGGTGATCAGACAGTAAAGCGTAACCCCGATCTATACCTGGAAATCAACGTAAAGCCACTTGATGAAACCAAAAAATCCTTTTCCAAGCAGGAGTTAGCCAGCATTAAAGCAGTTATGGAGAAGAGAATCGAATTTCTTGGCGCTTTTTCGAATAAAATAACCATTCAAGGGCAGACCTTAATGATTGAAATCGTTGGCTATACGGATTTAGAGGAGGTAAAAACCGTACTGGGAAAACCCGGAAAGCTAACCTTCACGGATGATCAAGGCGGTATCATCGTCACCGGAGACCATCTGAAAAATGTCACTTACTCAATGCGGAAAATGATGGATGGTGGACAACAGGAACCAATTATCAAACTCGAGTTTGATGATGAAGGTAAAAGACTTTTCGCAATTGGCACCCAAAAAAACATCGGTAGACAGATCAGTATTAATCTGGATGAAGAACCGATCATGTCTCCGGTAGTGCATGATGCTATTGAGAATGGCATTGTGATTCTCACTTTTGGTGGCCCCTCTACTGATGCTATGAAAGTAGTTCAGCAAACTACCGCTTTATTAAAAGGAGGAGCGATTCCGGCTATTATCAATATTGTGAAAGCTGAAAATCGGTAAAAAAAATAAATTGGGACAGTCCCAATTTATTTTTTTTGGTTTGGTGATTTGTTCCTCTGGTGAAACATTGTTGGTTGACTAAGAGGGGGAACTTCTTATAATCGTTGATGTATCTTCGAGCAGAAACGCCTAAAGCGAGAGCCACGGCACTCTGCCGGTAGGGTAAGACAGGAAACGGTTTTGCCTCCCATTATGAAAAGGAGATGTCAATGAATAAAAAATGGTTCGCCGTATTACGTGTATTTGTCTTAGTCAGCACCTTAGTTCTCTCCACTTTTTCCTATACGTTTGCCGGTCCCAATTTTCCTGATATTCAGAAACACTGGGCAAAGACCTGGATCGAACGAGCAATCAAGGAAGGGATTGTCACCGGATACCCCAATGGTACCTTCCAACCAGACAGACCCCTTTCCCGCGCTGAATTTTCTACCATTCTCGTAAAAGCCAGCAAACTTGCCGGCGTAGACGCTGTACTCCCGTTTAAAGATGTACCCAAAGCGTATTGGGGATACGAATTCATTCAGAAAGCCTATGCAAAAGGATGGATTGCCGGATTTCCCGATGGAACCTTTCAACCCGATAAACCAGTGAACCGTGAACAAGCCGCTGTGATTCTCACGAAGAAAATGGAAGCCGAAACACGCGGTGTAGCCTACCAGATTCCTTATGCCAATGTGTTAGATAAAAACAACATCTCGGAATGGGCTTTCACACAGGTGGCTTGGTTGATGCAGGAAAGCATCATCAAAGGCACGACCAATAAGACTTTTCTTCCCCAAAAACCCCTTACCCGTGCAGAAGCCGTTGTCATGCTGCTAAACGTACTCGACTATAAAGCCCCTCAGCCGAAAAACATGGTTCTCTCCACCACTACTTCCACGTATGATTCCGGATTATTAGACGTCATTATCCCAATATATGAAGCTTCCAACCACGTGAGAGTAAAAGTTATCTCAGTCGGCACCGGTCAGGCGATTACCACGGCAAGAAGCGGTGATGCAGACTGCATTCTGGTCCATGATAGAGCTGCAGAAGACCTGTTCATGAAAGATGGTTTCGGAAGTTACCGACTCGATGTGATGTACAACGATTTTATCCTGATTGGTCCTGCCAGTGATCCAAAAGACATCAAAGAAACCAATTCCATTCTGGAGGCTTTCAAGAAGATCGCTCAGACTGAAGCCACTTTTATCTCACGTGGCGACAAGTCAGGCACCCATAGCAAAGAACTTGGTATCTGGAAATCTGCCGGAATCGAACCCACCGGAAAATCCTGGTATGTTTCCGCCGGTCAGGGAATGGGCGCAGTCCTGCTGATGGCCAATGAAAAGCAAGCTTACACTCTCACTGACAGGGCTACCTATCTGAAATACATCAAAGACAAGAAGATCAATCTTGTCATTATCAATGAAGGGTCCGCCCAACTCCTGAATCCGTATGGTATCATGCCGGTCAGTCCACAAAAATACCCTCATGTCCAATACGATTTCGCCAATAAGCTCTGTTTGTTCATGACCGGTATCCCCGGTCAAAAGATGATTGGCGAGTATGGCGTCAAAGATTTTGGTTCTCCCTTATTTTTTCCGGATTCCCTTGAATATAAGGCATATTTGAAGAATAAGAAATAATCGCAAGATAAAAGGAATCCCTATACTGTGAATACGTTTTGGCAAGGTTTAATCGAAGCTGTGAGATTGATCCTTCACGGAGATGTTGCCACGTTTCAGGCATTGTTCCTCTCTCTAAAGGTGACTCTATATGCCTTGCTGGTTTCCTCTTTGCTAGGTTTTCCGTTCGGTATCTGGTTAGCTTTCTCCAAATTCAGGATGAAACGGTTGGTCATGAATCTAATATTCACGTTTATGGGCTTCCCGCCTGTTGTCGCCGGTTTACTTGTGTATCTACTGCTTTCTCGTAGTGGTCCTTTGGGGTATATGCAGCTTCTGTTCACTCCCACGGCGATGATTTGTGCGCAGGTCATCCTCGCTCTGCCAGTGATCACCGGTCTTACATACCTGGGTATCCAGGCTGTCAACCCCTCTGTCTGGGAGTTAGCCTACACGCTGGGTGCTACACGCTGGCAAGCAGGCTGGATGCTCTTCCGGGAATCCCGTCATGCCATTCTCGGGGCTCTTATTACCGCTTTTGGCGCAGCTATCAGTGAGGTTGGCGCTGCGATGCTGGTTGGTGGCAATATCGAGGGCTTCACCCGGTCGTTGACTACTTCGCTGATGCTCGAGACCCGGCAGGGTAATTTTGCCCGGGCTTTGGCACTTGGCCTCATTCTTCTGTTCGTCTCTTTTGTTGTAAACACTTTTTTAGTTCTCTATAATCAAACACAAGGAATCAAACACCATGCCAGATCCCTGGATTAGTATTCAGCATCTCTCCCACCACTATGGAAATAAACCGGTTCTACAAGCTATTCAACTCGATATTTACCCTAAAGAAGTGTTGACTATCCTGGGACCGAATGGTGCCGGAAAGACCACACTCCTTCGGATTCTTTCTACTTTGGAGAAGCCCATTACCGGAGAGGTGACGTATCGTTTTCCCCATCAATCGCCGGTCACTCTCTCTTATCCATCAAAAAATCAGCGAATACAGATCGACCAACTGCGAACCCATATGCTTTACCTGTTCCAAAAACCGGTCGTTTTTTCCGGATCGGTACTGGATAATCTCCGGTACAGCGCACGCTTCCGGCATATCCCGGCAGACAGGTGCAAAATAGAAGAGGTTCTGATGCAAGTCGGTATACTCCCGATGCTCTATCAAAACGCCCGGTCACTCTCCGGAGGAGAGTTAAGCAGGCTGGCTTTAGCCAGAGCCCTTCTGGTACAACCTTCTGTTTTGTTCCTCGACGAACCTTCCGCCAATTTAGATCCACCGGGTATGCAGATGCTGGAAAATCTATTGCAGGAGTGGATTCAAAAAACGACAATGACGGTTGTGCTGGTCACGCAGGATTTGTTTGAAGCCAAACGCATCTCGGACAGAGTAGCGTTTCTACTCAACGGTTCTCTCATCGAATGCCTTCCGAAAAACACTTTTTTTACTCATCCTGCAAACCTCTTGACCAAGCAATTTATTCATGGGAGTATTCCGGTATAATTTTGCAATTTACTCTTTAGAAATTACAATATAGTGAGAGTTTTCGGTAATTTGTAAGGAGGGGTTGTTATGCATTCAGTAGAAGAATTAAAGAAGGTCCATAAGATCATCGCGACTTATCGGTACACACCTTCACCCATTGAAAAGGGTTACAGCAATAAACGCCTTCATATCAATCTAAGCAATCTTCAAATCCAGGAACATACGATTCCTGAAAACATCAAAGAGATATTCATCGGCGGGAAAGGCTATGGGATGTGGTACTTGTGGCAAGCCACCAAACCTACGACCCAATGGGACGACCCGGAGAATGAGATCTGCTTCTGCAATGGTCCCATCATGGGCATCACCCAGTATCCCGGAAGCGGTAAGTGCCATGTGGTCGCTGTCTCCCCTATCACCGGACTCCCCATGGACAACAATGTGGGTGGTTATTTTGGTTCTTTCCTGAAGTTCAGCGGATTTGATTTAATGGAAGTGCAGGGAAAGGCCGAAAAGGATATCATTATCTTCATTGATGGCAACGAAGGACTTGTCCAAATAGAAGAAGCGCCTCTTGAAGAAGTCGATTCCTACTACTTGGTGGAACAACTGACCGAGATGTATGCCCATGATGAAGAAGACAAGAAGAATGTCAGTGTGGTTTCTACCGGCACTGGTGCAGAAAATAGTTTAATTGGTATGTTGAATTTCAGTTTTTATGATACCAAACGAAAGCACACCCGCGTTAAACAAGCCGGGAGAGGCGGACCGGGCACCACTTTCCGTGATAAACACATGAAAGCGATCGTGGTTCGATACGCCGGTATTAAGGCAGACAGCAATCATGTTGCCAATCCGGAGCTTATTCGTCAGGCCGGTTCGCGCATCAACAAAGAGATCATTCAGCTCGATGCCACCAATTGCCGCATGCGCTCCATCGGTACGGTCAATATGATCGAGACTCTGAATGCTGCCGATGTATTGCCTGTTAATAATTACCAGTACGGCTCCGATGACCGGATCCACGCCATTGAATCCGGAGTCTGGAAAACCAAGTTTACTCAGGGAATGAATGATGGCTGTTGGTATGGCTGTACCCTATCCTGCGCGCACGCTGTCGACAATTTTGAACTCAAAACCGGTCCCTTAAAAGGACAGAAAGTCATCGTAGACGGTCCGGAATACGAGGGTGTCGGCGGTTTGGGCTCCAACCTTGGTTGTTGGGATGCTGATTTTGTGATTGAATCGAATTTTTACTGCGATCACTATGGATTGGACAATATCTCTGCTGCTACTATTATCGCGTTCCTGATGGAATGCTATGAAGCTGGTATTATCGACAAAACAATCACCGAAGGGCTGGATCTCCGTTTTGGCAATACAGAAGCAGCTATGGAATTGATTCATAAAATTGCCCGTGGTGATAAATTCGGTAAAATCGCCGGGTCCGGTATCCGTAAAATCAAACAATACTTAGTAGAACACCACCATGCTCCCGCTCAGTTCCTACAGGACATCGGCATGGAAGTCAAGGGATTGGAATTCTCGGAATACATGACCAAAGAATCCCTTGCTCAACAGGGTGGTTTCGGTATGGCAAACAAAGGTCCCCAGCATGATGAAGCCTGGCTGATTTTCATGGATCAGGTGAAAAAGCAGCTCCCTACGTTCCAGGACAAAGCCGAAGCGTTATTCTACTTCCCCTTATTCCGTACCTGGTTCTCCCTGGTTGGTTTATGCAAACTTCCGTGGAATGACACCGAACCGGCTGACAACCGCACGAAATACTCCGGCATGGAAGCAGCCAAAGTACCCGAGCATGTTGAGAACTACTGCTGGCTATACGAAGGTGTGACTGGGCAGCCCCTCAGTAAAGAGGAGATGATTAACCAATCGAGAAGGGTGTATAACTTTCAGCGCATGTTCAGTGTCAGACTTGGCAGGGGAGATCGAAAAGACGATCTGGTCCCGTATCGGTCCATGGGTCCGGTCACCGTGCATGAATATGAATCCCGCCAGAGCCGTTATGACGACCAGCTGAAAGAGATATTGCATGTCGATCCGACCGGGAAATCCACGGAAGAAAAAATAAAAATCCTGCGCGCTTACCGCGAGGACCAATACGAAAAGCTCCAGGACGCTGTGTATGCCCGCAGGGGTTGGTCTAAGAACGGTATTCCCACAGAAGAGACATTACGGTCTCTGCATCTCGACTTTCCGGAAGTGCTCTCGCTCGCAAAGAAATAAACTTTTTGGGATCTGACTGGTTCTTTCTATAAGTTTTTATAACAGAAAAGAGGAGCCATGGAAACACAGAAATTTTCTTTTAAGGTTTTAGGGATGACCTGCGCTTCCTGCTCCAGAATTAATGAGAGAAACCTCTTGGCTGTTCCCGGCGTCCAGTATGCTTCCATCAACTTAGGCACCAATACCGCTTTTGTCATCGCTGAATCCACTGTAACCATGGCAGATTTGGAAAAAGCGGTGATCAAAGGCGGATACCGAGTTAGTCTCGAAATGGACGATACTGCCGAAAAAAAACGCTTCCAGCAGACCAAAGTTAATTGGTTGGTCTCTGTCATCGCACTCCTCCCACTTGCCACCCTGATGGTTTTTCACATGCTAAAACGGCTGCCCCCCTTCCTGCATAGTAGTTACCCCTGGATCGAGATCGTCCTGAGTACTTTCATCATCTTCTACACCGGGAGAAAGACCATCCGGGGCGCCTGGATCGCGTTAACTCACTCCCACACCAATATGGACACCTTGATATTTCTGGGTGCTTTTACTGCCTGGGTCACCTCGGTTCTTCACCTGCTCTCGATGCTACATATTCTCTCTCTCGACCTACTGTCTTTCGGCGCTATCGGTGCGATGATTGTCACACTGCACCTGACTGGTCGCTTTATCGAATCCTGGTTAAGGGACCGTGCCAGCCGTGAGATTAAAGCTCTCCTGAACGTCCAATCCCGAGAAGCCCGGTTGATCACAGCTGAAGGGGAATTTATGATTCCCATCGCGATGTTGAAACCAAACCAGGCGGTACTGGTCAAACCGGGGGAACGTTTTCCGGCTGATGGCGAAGTGTTGGAAGGTTCCGGCTCCGTGGATGAATCGATGATTTCCGGAGAACCGATCCCTGTCCTAAAACGTCTAAAAGATACGATTACGGGAGGATCTCTGAATATCACCTCCCCGATCAAAGTCAACGTAACGAAAGTCGGGGAGGACACTTTCCTCTCTCAAATGATACAGCTCATTCAGGAAGCCCAAGGCTCCAAAGTGCCTATCCAAGCTTTTGCGGATCTCATCACGCTCTGGTTTGTCCCGATTATCGCCGCACTTGCCTTCATCAGCGGAATTGTCTGGTACTTCTTCTACCCCTCTCTCTCTCCTTTTCTGGACAATGTCAGGCCATATTTACCGTGGATCCTGAAAACAGACTCCCCTCTGTCCTTTGCGTTGTTTGCTTTTGTCTCCACCATGGTGATCGCCTGTCCCTGCGCTTTAGGATTGGCCACCCCGATGGCTTTAATCGCCGGTACCGGACTGGCAGCCAAAAAAGGATTGATTATCCGCAATGCCGAAGCTATCCAAACCTCGAAAGACATTGACATCGTTTTACTCGATAAAACGGGCACCCTGACCAAAGGGCAACCGGTTGTCGTTCAACACACGCTCGATGCGGAGATGAAAGATCTGGTAGCCAGCATGGAATCTCTCTCTACCCACCCCCTGGCCAAAGCGGTCAGCTTCATCACAGAGACTCGTTTACCGGGCATCACGATTGAGGAAACAATGGGGGAGGGTGTCCGCACCACCTGGCAAAACCACCGTTATTTTATTGGTAAACCAAAGCATCCGGACGATTACTCAACCTTTTACCAGCTTGGTCAAACGGTGGTAGAAGTTTTGAAAGACGAGGTTAAGGCTGGCTATATCGTGATAGAAGACCCGCTCCGGGAAGATTCCAAACAAGGCATCGCCACATTGCTTAAAATGGGTGTCACCCCGGTCATGGTCACCGGAGATCAGGAAGCGACCGCCCGTATTGTCGCAGAGAGAGTCGGGATCGAACAGGTTTTTGCAAACACCAAACCCGGGCAGAAACTTACGATTCTGGATTCTTTTCGCTCTCAGGGGAAGAAGATTATGATGGTCGGAGACGGCATGAACGACGCCGCTTCCCTGAAAGGATCTGATATCGGGGTTTCCATCGGTTCCGGAACAGACCTGGCGATCGATAATTCCGATATCATTATCGTCCAGGGAGGGATCTCTAAAGTGGTGGACGTGATTCATATCGCCCGAACCACTTTCAAGGTGATCCGCCAAAACCTCTTCTGGGCATTTATTTATAACCTAGTTGCCATTCCGTTAGCCATGATGGGTTTCCTGCATCCGGCTATAGCGGAGAGTGCGATGGCATTGAGCTCCATCACCGTTGTCTTCAATTCCTTACGAATCAAAAATGAGGCCCAAAGGACTTCTCATTAGTATGACCCCATTCATGACGCCATTGATCGTTTCATCTTTTCAAGCCGCCTTCTGGGGAGGCTTTACAGGAATAGCCTTGTTAGTGGGTTCAGTGATCGGCTATTTTGGTCAATTGAACCAGAGAGTGGTAGCCGGAGTGATGGCATTTGGCAGCGGCACGTTAATATCCGCATTGTCTTTTGAGTTAGTCGAAAAAGCCTACCAAAAAGGGGGAATACAATTCACCGTGATAGGTTTCCTGTCAGGAGCCTTAGTCTACTCGGTTGCCAATTTTTTTGTTTCAAAATACGGTGCGAAACATCGAAAAAGATCGAATTTCCTTCCTCAATCGAATACGGATGAATTCAGGAACAATGATTGGTCAATCGCGATCGGTGCCTTGATTGACGGGATACCGGAATCCATCGTTATCGGACTCAGTATGATCAAGGGGGGTACGATTAGCATCGTGATGATCGCTGCAGTCTTTGTCTCCAATATCCCCGAGGGTCTTTCAAGTTCAGCAGGAATGAGAAAGAACAAAAAAAGTTGGCAATACGTACTCACGATTTGGCTTAGCATCGCAGTGATCAGTGCTGTATGTTCCGGCACTGCCTTTCTTTTCTTACAAAATTTAAATGTCAGGATCATTGCCTTGATTACTGCCTCCGCAGCCGGCGCTGTTCTTGCGATGATTGTGGATACTATGATTCCGGAAGCCTTTGCAGAAACGCATAATTTTGCAGGTTTGATTACCGTGATTGGATTTTTATGTGCTTTTTTATTGGATAAAATATAAAACATCATCAAAAGAGGAGGAAGAAGATGACAGTGAAGTTGTTCAGCAAAGAGATCTCCTGTATGCATTGTGTCATGCACATCAAACAAGCCTTGAAGGAATTGGGTGCCGAGCATACAGAAGTGGATCTCGCCACGAAAATCATTACGTTGGAAACCGATAACCTGGACGCAGTCTTGAAAAAATTAACAGAGATCGGTTATCCGTCTGAAGTTATCTAAGGAGGAGCGAAATGTGGAAAGATTTTAAAGAATTTGCCGTGAAAGGAACCCTTATCGATACGGCAGTGGGTATCATGATTGGGGTAGCTTTTGGAAAAATCATCAGTTCTTTGGTCAACGACATCATTATGCCGCCCTTAAGCTTATTATTCGGTAAAATTGATTTCACCAATCTCTTTTTCAGATTGTCCGGCGGAACTTACCAAACCCTGGCGGAAGCAAAGGAAGCCGGAGCGGTCACATTAAATTACGGTGTATTTATCAACCAGGTGCTCGACTTTCTGATCATCGCTCTTGTTCTGTTTATCCTCATCAAACAGATTGCACGCTTGAAAAAGAAAAATGAGACAGTGATTCAGGAAAACACCAAAGAATGCCCCTATTGTTTTACCCAGATTCCCATTAAAGCTACTCGTTGTCCTTTTTGCACATCAGAACTGAAAAAGTAGGCTTTTTAACGTTCCATTTTTTTATTTGAATAATTATATTTCTGTTATTTTTTAACAGAGCACATCTGATTTTTAATATAAAATAAAAAAGATATCAACGAGTTTTCCACAGCAGTGGATAACTTAAAATAAATAGTGGGAAAGTTTTGGAGGCATAACCATGAACCTTGGTCGAGTAGAATTGTGTTTACATGTGAAGGAACTGACTACTTCTCTTGAATTTTACCATAAACTGGGTTTTATTGACCAGGAAGTTTACCCGGAAGAAGGATGGGGTATTTTGCACTACCGGGATTTTGTTTTAGGGCTGTACCAGGGCTATATTGAAGAAAACCTTCTGAATTTCAGAGGTGGGAATATCTATCGTTTACAAAATTGGTTGAAAAAAACCGGACTACCGGTTGAGAAAACAGAAGCAGTAAATGAGGATGGGACAGGCAGCATCTACATGCGCGATCCGGACAACAATCTGCTCTATCTGGATACCAGCCCCGGAGAACTCGAAGATTAACGGATCAACTTAGCAGAATAACTCGCATTCACAGATTAAGTCCACCTGTTCCGCAAAACTGACCCAAGGTATCGTTGGGAAAGGCTGAATCCCGCGAGCCAGACAATCCGGAGCCGAAGCGACTATGTTGACTCCGCTCTCCTTTTTTTGGGTAACCTGCCGTGAGAAATCACCGGCAGGATCAGTTAAGGCAAATACCGCATCCTGGGCGATCACTACAACATCTCCCGGTCTCGCTCTGTTCAATAGCTCCGACGTCTCAGTATGGCCATAGGGAGACTTTGTCAACATAAAACATATTTTTTTCATGGTTAAAACCTCAAAATGGAATCAGCTTCCCGTAACATGGTTTCCAGCTGAACGTTATCAATGATTTCGCATGACATCAAATCTTCTTCACTCAATCCTCTGGACATGAAGGACTCCTTGTGAACATAGGTAGTAAAATCAAATTCTTCACCCATCTGAAAGGCTTCACCCATGTGCCCGAAATCCAGGGTCTCTTTCGGTTTGGCATTTTTCAACATCGCAAAAATACCATCCCCCGTCAGTATAACTTTTGTTTTGATATTCACGGTGGGTAAGCCCATGGCACTTCGGAAAGCTTCTGCGGAGATAGCAGAGCCGTAAGGTGGTTCCGTCACTAAAATAATCGTTGTTTTTTCCATATTAAAACCCCAATGTAATGACTCGGTCAGATTCGTTGATCATTCTGCCCAAGGCAGCCAAACCGGCTTGCTTCACTCCATTTTGAAAATCAGCGTGCTTGACGCCGCGGTAATTACAGCAAACTCCGCAGGAGGTCACCCTGACGCCCTTTTCGATTAATGCCTGCATTTTAAGCGGTATGCTCCTGTCCTGGCCGGGTTTGATATTGGCTGAGGAAGCGATCACGCCGTCCATATACAGGAACATCTCACAGGTGTGTCCTTTTTCCAGCGCTGCTTCCATCAAACCAATCGCATGATCCATATTCTGAAAAGTATACGGCGAAGTCGTGATTAAAAAACCCAGATGCATCAGGCTGCCTTCCTGACGTATCCGATTAACTTTCCGCCCTCTTCATCCAGCTGAAGAAACTCGTTACCGGTGGATTCACACCACGCGACGATATCCGCCCGGAAACCATCGTCATCCGAGATGATCTTGAGCGTTTGCCCGGGTGTCATCTCTCTCATTTTCTTAGCGGTTTTCACAATCGGCACCGGACAAGCCATCCCGGTAGCATCTAATTCAAAATCGGTTTGCATCATGCCCTCCTAAATAAACAAATTGATATCGCAGTCTTTGGCCTCCGCGATATAGGTAGCGACTCCGACTATATCCTTTACTTCGGGAACCAGGTCTTCCTTGCTGATACCCATGACATCCATCGTCATCTTGCAAGCAATATATTTAACTCCCAAGTCAACAGCATCAGCCATTAGCTCATCGAGAGTTTGCACTTTCTGGCCTTTCATGATTTTTTTCATCATCGATCTGCCCATACCGCCCATATTAAATTTTGATAATGGTAATCTGGAAGATCCTCCCCGGTTCATCATACCCATCATTTTCTGCATCCAGTTTTTTGCTCCTATGATTGGCCCTTTGTTCTTTTTAATGGCATTGAACCCCCAGAAGGTAAAGAACATAGTGACTTCCATACCCGAAGCAGCTGCACCATTCGCGATAATATACGCTGCCATGACTTTATCAAAATCACCGGAAAATAATACGATTGAAGCTTTTTTACCCATTCGAAACCCCCTGAATCGAAATAATAGTCAAACCCAATCCACTCAAATCAACGGACTGGGATAACACTAGATATTATACTGTAATCAAGTTGTAAATTCATAAAAGAAATCACAAAATCGGAAAATCTTTTTCCAGTAATTTTGAATTAATATATAACATACTTGTAATATAATAGAAGTATAATATATTTATACTCAGGTATTTTTATTAGGTATTGATGAGCAAGAAGGGGTAAGGAATGGCTAAACATAAAGCATCAGAATACGGAATCAGCGTTACCCCAACGAAGATTTTCTATGATAAAAAAGGAAAGGAGCCTACACGCCATACGAATATATCTCTAAAGAGGGTATCATTAGCACTTTTCAACCATATGGAATCACAATCTATTGATAAGTACAGCCCCTTAAAACAATGCAACAGAAACCATGGCAGTCATTTTCATCACAAAACCCTATCCTATGGGTTAACTGATGATTGGACCGGATTAAAAATTGACATCTTTCAGTTTTTGAAATATAAAGATATCGTTATTTAGCTAAATATAGTACAACTTGACCCATACCAAACAAGGAAAGTTAATATGAAAAATAATGATATTTACTTATCTTTTTGAAGAATAGTTGAAGGAGGGATCATGAAATTTTTTAGATGGATCGTGGTATTAATCTTAATCTCTCACCTCGGAATCTCATCAACCTTTTCAGGAATGTTTGCAAAACAAAATATTGTTAAAGCCATAGAACCGGAAAATAGCGAAGAAATCATCATTGGGGGAGGTTTGCCAAAAGGTCTTTTTCTCTCTCCCACCTATTTGAATGTCGAACAACAAAGGCTTTACGTCGCTGATTCTTACAACAACCGCGTCCAGGCGTTTATCCGTGGCAATGTGTTTCAACTCGGTTTCGGCGGATTCGGTCAAAATGAACGAGAATTTGACCGGGTGGGCGGCATAGCCTCGAATATCGAAAAAATTTTCATTGTTGACTCAGCCAATGCAAGAGTTCAGATCTTTGATGCCAAAGGCAACTACCTGAATCAGTTTGGATCATTTGGAATGGCAGATGGTTTTTTACGAAATCCTACCGATATAGCACTGGACGGTAGCAAATTATATATCTGTGATACCGGTAATAACCGAATACAGGTATTCAGTACGGAGGGAGATTTTATCACCACTTTTGGCAAAGAAGGGACTGGGAATGTAGAATTTAAGAATCCTCTCGGTGTCGAGGTGGCGGATGGTAATATTTTCGTTTCTGACACCAACAACCACAGGGTGCAGGTGCTAGATCTGGATGGTACCTATCGAACCTCTTTTGGATGGCAAGGTTCTGAAGAAAAAGCATTTCTGTTTCCAAAGGGAATTACCTATTATAACGACACGCTCTATGTGGTAGATTCAGGAAACAACCGTATTCAGACTTTTGGTAATAATGGTATTTTTAAGAAAGTGTTAGAAACTGTGGATTTTAGCTCTCCTTACGGTATAGCTGTGCTGGATAACAAAATTTTAGTATCTGACATCGTGTTAAATAAGATTTTTTCTTTAGAAATGGATGGAAAATTCTTTGGATACTTTGGCTCTCAACAGGACACTAAAGGTTACTTTGTAAGACCTGCAAAGATATGTGTATCTGATCAGCATATTTTTGTTTTGGACATCGTGACAAATTTAATTCAAAAATTTAATAGTGCCGGTAAGTTCGTCAGTTTGATCAGTAAAGAAAATTTAGATAAAGCCGGTGTTTCGACTCCTGCTTCCATCGATTATTATGATCAAAAACTCTATGTGGTAGATTCTAATGCCTCTAAAGTTGCTGTTTTTTCTGAAGAAGGGGAGATATTATCTACTTTTGGCACTTATGGATCCAATGACGGTGAATTTATTTTTCCTAACGATATATCTGTGTTTAATGATCTTATTGTGATCAGTGATTCCGGTAATTCCAGAATCCAAATTTTTGATGTAGAGGGAAAATGGAAAAAATCTTTCGGCACTTTTGGAAGAGCAGACAGTCAGTTCATTGCCGCAAAAAGTATCACCGTAGAAGAAAATGCCATTTTTGTTTCCGATTCTGGAAATTCCTGCATACAACAATTTGACTTTGATGGAAATTTTATCAAAAAAATGGGCAAAGACGGGTATGAATTGGGTAGTTATAGTGAACTGACAGGTATCGATTCTGACTCTTCGCATAAAATATTTATTGCCGACACTAACAACAACCGCATCCAGATATTAGATACCATTACCAACCAATCTCGTGTTTATGGAAGCTTTGGATCCATTTTTCAGATTGAGCATAATTTTGCGAATGCTTCGAAGGATTTTGATTATAAGCTGATCCCAGGTAAATTTGTGTATCCTTCTGATGTGGCTGTGTTTAAAGATTATCTGGTTATCGCTGATCCATATAATGCACGCGTACAAATGATTCCTTTTACTTCCATATATCATGGGGAAACAATCAGAATCACTCCTAAATATTTAGATTTTGGTTCCATTGGAAAGCAAACTTCCTACCAAAGAAAATTCTTAATACATAACGAGGGGGGTGCTTTATTATCGGGAAAGTTATCATCAACTGACCCCAATATTGCCATAAACCCAACTGATTTTACAGGATCAAATCAAGAGATAAACGTTACCATTAATGGCCTTGCTTTAGAAAGCGGCAAAGCATATCAATCCAAAATTATCACTACATTTTCCAATGGTTCTGTTAAAGAGCTTGATGTTATTTATCAATCAAGCGAATCCCCGGATTTCTTCATCGATATGGAACCATTATTGGTCGCCTCTGCTGACGAGGAAGGATATAGAATTCTGATCACCCTGACTCCTCAAAACGGATTTTCCGGTGCTGTCACCTTTTTTGCCCTTGGGATGCCAAAAAACACGACAAATGAATTTGAACCGCCATCTATCATCTTGCCTGAAACCAACAAAGTCTTTATGAAATTGCGTCCTTCTACTAAACTTGTAGAAGCAGGTGTTTATGAGATTGAGGTGGAAGCGCAAACCATGAAAAAAGATAGTAAACATAGGGCTTCTTCCACTTTTATTTATAAACAAAAAGTAAACTTAGTGCCTCATACTGTGTTGGGTGAATTGTTTACCGCAATCTGGTGTTTAAACTGTGTCTATTCCCATAGAGCAATGGACAGATTATATGAAGAGATGGGAAAAGAAAAAGTCGCCTGGATCGAGTATTATGTTGACTCCACCGCAGATCTTCCCATACCCAGATTGGCTTATGCCGAATCTGAACAACGTATGAAATGGTATATGGCAGACAAAGGTTTACCCACTATTTTCTTTGATGGCACTGATTATCTCAAAGGAGTTCCTAATTTAGAAGATGATTCAGATGCGGGTAAGACCAAAAGAATGTATGAATCTTACCTTGAAAAAGTCATCGAAAAATCGAAAGAACCATCATTAGTGAGTATTTCCGCTAAGGGAAGATTTGATTCAGCCAAGAGAGAGGGCAATATTACCACGGTTGTCACAGCGCTTGACACTATACCGTATAAAGACCCGCGGTTATATTTTGCATTAACAGAAAGCAATATACCTTATGTCGCTATGAATGGCGATAAAATTCACTATTTCGTATTGAGAGATTTTGTTTCACCCAAAAATGATAATCAAACAGACTACATGGGCATTCCGATGAAGAAAACAAATGGAGAAAAATTTGGATTCAAGGGAGACGTATTTGAACTATCAGTCAGTTATGACGTTACATCACTTTATAATATAAACAACCTTTCCATGGTGGTTTTTGTTCAGGATAATGTCACAAAACGAGTTCTGCAGACCCAAGTGTACCCGGTAAAAGTAATCAATAACCGCTCTTTTGATCTTGTTTCAGATGGATCACTATCTCAGAAACAAGTGAAAGGAAGCGAAGTGGTGTTAACCAGTTATCTGTACAATAACGGCACATCACCAGATATTTATAATTGTATTGTATTGAATAAAACCAAAGAGAAATGGCTTTACCAAGTCATGGTAAATGAAGAGCAGAACTCAGGAGAAATCAATGGCGGCATAAAGTTGAATGCAGGTTCCTATGCAAAAATAGAGATTAAAGTAGCGATTCCAAATAACGCACCAGCCAAATCTGAACAAGTATTTACCATACAAGCCATATCCCAAACTACAGCCCAATCAAAGCTTTTAACGGGTAGAATTGATGTGATAGAGTCCAGGCCACCAGGATTCAAGATATCGTTAGAAAATAATGAAGAACCTTTACAGGTTTTAGCCGGGGAAAATATCACATTAACAATAAGCGTAATACCTGATCCCTATTTTGATACACCGGTACGTCTCAGCTTAAAATCTATTCCAGTTGATTTAGAAAAACATGAATTTACAGCTCCTGTGGGAACAATTCCGTTTATTTCAGATTTAATCCTGAAATTTAAGCCTGAGACGCTTGATAAAGATATTGACCTGGTGATTTTAGCCACCGGAGGAAACATAGAAAAAGCTTACATAGTGACGATAAACGTGGTAAGAAATCCGGATGCAATCGCTCCTGTGATTGACATCATTTATCCACCGGATAATCTTATCACAAATAAAAATCCGTTAGAAATATCCGGCATTACCGATCCCTCTGTTAGGATAGAAATCAATGCAGAACAAGTAGAGGTCGATAATACAGGGGCTTTTTATAAATCGTTTCACCTGAAGGAAGGCCTGAACGAGATTTTTGTAGTGGGTAAAAATAGGAAAGATCTCATCACAACCATCAGCAAAAAAGTCATTTTTGATTCAATTCCCCCTTTGTTAACCATAGAGCCTTTGCCCGATAAGACAATACACAATGAATTAGTCATCCATGGCAAAACTGAACCCGGCGCTGTGTTAAAAATCGGGGAAAGCGACGTTCCCACCGATAAAGAGGGTAATTTTTCCTATACCTATACTCTCACTAAAGGCTATAACACAATCGATATTATCGCTGTGGATACCGCTACAAACACAACTTTTGTGTCTTACGATATCAAAAGAATTAATGTAATCAAGTTGAGGATCGGATCGAATAAAGTTGAGATTAATGAAAAAAATAGCGAAATTGATACCGCCCCTTATATTAAGCAAAATCGAACGATGGTTCCAGTCAGATTTATTGCTGAAACAATGGGCGCTGTTGTTGAGTGGAACGCCATTCTGCAAGAAATTATCATTCAGCGCGATGGCAAAACCATTCGAATCAACATTGGCTCCATCGAGGCTTTTATAAAAGAAGAGGGGGGATTAGGAGAAACCAGAATTATCCTGGATACCCCTCCTGAGATTGTAAACAGCCGTACATTTGTACCACTTAGATTTATATCGGAGAGTTTGGACGCTTTGGTCGAATGGAACAATGAATTAAAAGAAATCACGATTGAGGATTAGCTGGTGATGAAGGAGACAAGTGCCATTGACCTTATCGTCTTAGTTCGCTGTGATTCCATGGAAAAAAAGAATAAGGTGGAAAATGAAAAAAAGTCCTTTGGGCTTCTTTGAAACTTACTTAAGTCTTTGGGTCGCTGTCTGTATGATCGCCGGTGTTTTAACAGAGGTGCCGGTCATGCTGCACCTGGTATCGATCTGCAAAAAAACGAAACATTGGTTTCCAAGTGATTGGGAAAGGAACAAATAATGAAAAAACTATTGACCATGCTCTTGCTAACCTTTTTGCTCACCTCTTGCCACCATGCTTCAAATCCCGATCAAGCAAAAACTACTCCCGGTGATGAAAAAGGGCATGAAATGTTATTGCTTAAAGACGAAGAGGGCTATGTGGAATTTTATAAAGCGATCAAATCAGGGCATATGGTGATTGCTAAGTTCGGATTGGATATTTGCACCGGTTGTATCGAAGCGAATCAAATCCTGATGTCTCTGATGCCTACCTATGACAAAGCCATTTATTTCTCAAAAGTTGACCTGATGGAAGACAGAGCAGCTGAAAAGAATTACAACATCTCGATGATGCCGACGATAATATTTTTTGGCAAAGACGGTAAAGAATTCTATCGTTTAGAGGGTACCGTGACTAAAGAATTAATTGTGGACAAAATTGAGAGTATCTGCTGGAGTGATTAAATTCTCCTTTTACACGAGTCCTCTGGCTTTCAGAATAAGGTAAATACCACCCAGAACCACTAATACTCCACAAATAAAGCGTAGAATTTTGGATCCTTTTGAGTTTTCGCTCCATTTTAAATAGCGCTGAACTGGTTCCGTGAACGTTCCCGCCAATACGATCACCAATACATGGCCTATGGCAAAGGCGAGTAAAATCAGTATCGAGAACCAGATTCTGGTTTTGGCGATCGTGAACACAGCACCTAATATCGGTGTCATAAAAGCAAATGTACAGGGACCGAGACCAACCCCAAAAATAAAACCCAGTATGAAAGATCCTACCCATCCGTTATTTTTTGTTTGACCAAACGAGAGTTTGTTCCAATTCAATGGAATTATCCCCATCAGGTTTAATCCGACCAAGAAAAAGATAAGGGCTACCAAGTAATTCCCCCAAACACCCAAATCACCCAGTAACCTGCCTAAAGAGGCAGTAACCACACCGATTATCGTTACGGACAAAAACATTCCCAAGGAAAATATCAGGGAGATTTGGAACGCTTTTTTCAATGTTAAGTCTGATTGTCCACCGATGTACCCAATAATCAACGGGATACTGGCTAAATGGCACGGGCTGATCAAAACGCTGATGATACCCCATAAAAACGAAGCTCCTAGGCTAATGTAAGTCGATCCTTCAATCGCTTTGGATAATACTGCAAAAAATTGCATCAAAACCTCCCCAAAAATTAGCTATTTGGTTATGTCGATTCCATATTTTTCAAAAGTAGCCAGGATATCCTCTTTCGAAATGAAACCGGTATGCCTTTCCAGCTCCTTCCCTGTGGCATCAAAGAAAACCTGAGTAGGGATCATTTGAACCCCAAACTCTTTTGTTTTATCCTGTTCCTTGGCGACATGGACAAAAATGACTTTGACATCTTGCGAATAATTTGTTTCCAGATCTTCCAGGATCGGAACCATCATCTTGCACGGCACACAGCTTTCCATGCCGAAATCCACCATAACAGGCTTTCCATAGGAAGCAATCTCTTCTGCAAAAGTACCTGTTGAGGGGTTTTGAATGTTCGAATCGGTTTCTGTCTCAATCACTTCAGATTCAGTAGATGTATTAGGCGTTTCAATAGGTGTGGAAATGGGAGCATTATTACCTGAGTTCTCATTGCTTTTCGATGAGCAGGAAATTTGCTGAGTGACAAGAACCAGTACTAAAACAACAGTGAGCATCGTGATAAAAGTTTTTTTCATTCTGTCTCCTTCCATAGTTTATTAAAAATGTAATCTTAAATCCATATTTGTATTCCATTTCTCCTTTTTGCAAATCAATCCGCTTAATATATAATAATATTATTATATATTAAGTTTAGAATAAGTTCAATAACTTTTTGAGGTAAGAAACGATGGGAAAAAGTTGCAAGGTTTTCACGCTATTGGTGGCTTCTGTCATGTTCATGAACCAGTGGAATCCGATTTCATCCTTATTTATCCCCGCCAGAGCTTCTTCAGAACCTCCATCATTATCCTCGTTAGGGGACGGTTATGCAAAAGGCACCGCAGCGAGACCATCCTATCTTCATGCGGACGAATACCACATCGTAGCAACCGATCCTGTTTTAAACCAGATACACCAATACTCCGGTAAAATGCTGCCTCAGAACTCATTCGGTTCATTTGGACAGAATGCGAGTGAGTTTGACAACATAGGTGGTTTGTTTCTATATCAAAACAGAATGTATGTCTGTGACACAAATAACGCTAAAATTCAAGTTTTAGACTTTAAAGGAACAGTGACAAACCAGTTTTCCACCATTCAGAAAGATAATTTTGGAAAAATACCGACAGACATCGTTGTGTATAAGGAAAAATTATTCGTTTTAAGTCAGGAAAAGGGGATTATCAGCCAATACCATTTTAATGGGACGTTTGAAGGTTCGCTGGTGGGGAACAGTACCGAAAATACAAAACCTGTTTCGTTAAGCGCTGATGAAAACTTCCTCTATATCTGCATGGGTAAAAAAGGAACAACCTTGGTACTCGGAGATGATTTCGAAATCAAGTATTCTCTCCAACCTACGCCCTCCGATCCGGATATAAAACCATTCTCTCAGGCAGCCACCAGCAATTCGTTTGAGATCTATATCCTGGATTCCTCCAGGAAATTGATCGATGTATACGACAAAAAAACCGGAGAGTGGATAAGATCAATGCTGCTGAAGGATCAAATACGCCCTTTTGATATCGTGAACAGCAATAATAACCTGGTGGTTTCTGATCCCGAATCAGGATCAATCGCTGTTTTCAGCCGTGAAGGAAAACTGTTGCAGAGTATTGACACAAGAGCCACCAAATCAAACCAATTGGTTTTACCTGGAAAAATAGTAAAACACGCTACTGGTTTTGGGATTCACGATTTTGGCTTAAATAGTATCGAACTTTTTGATGACAACGGCAAACCTACCGGTTCCATCTCCCTTCAGAAAGTGTTCCCCAATGCAACAGATGAAATTCTCTTCACGATGGATGAGAATACTCTTTACCTGCTTTCGGAAGATGCAAAAAGATTGCTGACCTTTTCCCATACAGGTGGAAGAGAAGAAGAGATCCTGCTGTCTCTTCCGGAAACCATTTTGCTCAACCATCCGACGGATATCGACATGGACAAAGATTTCTTGTATATATGTGACGATACGATAGGCCAAGTCTTAGTTTTCAACAAACAGGGGAAGTATGAACACTCGATTGGTTCGTATGGGAATGAAACCGGTAAATTTCTATCTCCTCGGTATATGGCTGTAAGCAAAAACAATGTAGCTGTCTTTGACCAACAAAAGGAGACCATTCTTCTGTTTGATCATCAGGGACTATTCATGAGAGAAATCGGAGGAAGAGGAACTGAGGTAGGACTGTTCCGGGGTTTAGTCAGACCTTTTATGCAAGAAAATAAGCTTATTCTGGCAGATTCCGGGAATCATCGCATTCAAATCTATGACCTGACAACTAAACAATTTATAGCTTATGGCAAGCCCCTGTCCATTCGATCTACTGGATCGAAATGGGGAGAACAGGATCAGCTCAATATCCAAGCCAACTTAGGCTATTTCTGGTTTCCATCCTCCGTCATTACCATGCCTGACTCCTTTCTTATCTCTGATACCTTCAATTCCCGGGTTCAGTTAGTACCCTATCCTTTAGTTGGCAACACTGAAATCCAGATATTCCCTTCCCGAATCGATTTTGGCGCCATTTCAGCAGAAAAAGCCATACAAAGAGAGATGATGCTCTATTCTGCTATGCCATTTCAATCTCGCGGCACCATAACAACAGATCAACCTGGCATTTCGATCCAACCGACTTCTTTTGACCATCTGCCTGTTATCATCCGCTTAACCTGCCAGAGTGATATCCAATTAGACCCTGCAGCATTTGATTCCGTGATTCAAATCAAAACGGATAACGGATTTTCACTCGCAGTGCCAATCACAGGCAATTTACAACCGGATCCTGATTATTCCCTCATAACTCCAGCTTTTTTTGTGGCTACGACTGATCAGGATATTCGAATCCCTTTTCAAGTCGAAACGGTAAACGATTTCCAAGAGAGAATCACCTTTGTGGTGAAAAATGTGCCGAAGAACTCTTACCCTACCATTACTCCTTCTTATTATGACCCTTTGATAAAGGGCACAATCGATCTAACGCTCTCAAAAACGACCAATCAATACTGGGAGCCGGGTGTGTATGATATTTTGATAGAGGCGGTTTCGTACAAAACAAAACGGGTCAAAACCTCTACCATACGGGTATTCTTGAATTTCTCCTCCCAGGAGATTAAACGTAAAGTCTTAGTGGAGCTTTTTACGGGTATTTGGTGTAAGAACTGCACGTTTACCCATAAAGCGATTAACCGTTTTTATGAGGAGATGGGAAACATCGATGCGAATTTCATCGAATACTATGTTTTTTCAACGGAAGACCACCCGAAACCTCGATTATCTAGCGATGAAAGTAATGCCAGAATAAGATGGTATCAGTATGATCAGGGAATTCCTTCGGTCTATTTTGACGGTGTGGATTCTTTCAAAGGCGTTCCCTGGGATGACAAAGAATCTGCCATTTATGATTTGTATAAAGCAAAAATAGAGATTCGAAAAAAAGAACCTTCTCCTTTATCTATTTCTGCCTTTTCCAAATACGAAC
>JAJFUD010000021.1 GCA_021372585.1 bacterium | reverse complement strand
CCTTGGACTCATGAGTTTTTGCCTCCGAAACCAATATTCATTCTCTCTGCTTTTTATATTTTACTCAGTTTTTCTTGATTTCTCTTATATTCTTTCCTATTTGTTTCAGTTGTTTGAAGAGCGCCGGTTATTTCATACAATAACTTTAAAGGAGAATAGAAATGAAACACAAACAATGGTTATGCTATGCAATGATCATGATACTGTTTACCTTATTAATCGGATGCTCTCCATCTAAACCCTATGAACTACAGGTCTTGATAGACAAACAACCGTATAAAACCTTCACTTTGAAAGAGCTTAAGGCGATGCCTGCAGAATCTTTTTTAGCTGACGGGAAAATCGAATCCGGCCCATCGATTGCTACCCTGTTAAAATATGCCGGCGTCCAGACTTATGCGAAAATTGAGATCATGAATGAAGCGTTTGAGCTTGTTGAATTCAGCTCCGAACAGAATATGAACCAACTCATCCTCGATATCACCAATCGCAGTAACGTCAAATTGGCTTCGGAATCTATCGCTAAACAAAATTGGATGAAAGCTATTACCACGATCGCCATCACTACCCATCCATGATTCTCTGGATAGGGATTGACGACACGGATCATTTGGATTCCAGGGGCACCGGTTTATTTAGTTTTCAGATACTCATCCAGGTATTGTCTTAAAAATACGAAGTAACTGTCGTCCACACCCAAGCGATGCTGGACAATCTCCCTGTTCTTATCAATCACAAATATATTGGGAATGCCGGCGACGGAATAGGCGGTATACACGTCTGCCTTCGGATCTAGCAGAATAGGGTAAGTAATACCATACTTCTTAATCACCGCATCCCGTTCCGCTTCCATATCCTTTGTATCTGTATTAATCCCAATGACAACAATCCCCTTTTTCAGATAATTTTCATGCAGTTTTTGGAGATTTGGTATTGCTTTGGCACAAACCGGACACCGGGTGGAATAAAAATTCAGGACGACCAGACGAGTGGATTTCTCATTCAGTGTTCTTTGTAAATCTACCTGATTCTCTTTTAAGTCAAATAAAGTAAACTGCGGGGCGATGTACAGAATCTCTTCCCGATCGGTGTAAAAAACCACCTGGCTGTTTTCCTCATCCACGTTGGCGCGAAGTCCCAATAACTTTTCAATCGTGCGGTGGTCAAGAAGAAACCGTCCCCCTTTCAGGATGATCTGATATTGGGTGACCGGTTGGTCTGTGATCAGCTTAATCATAGGATAATGCATGGATACGGAAAAATGACGGTTCCCTTTTTGAAAAGTGGCCAGATTGGCTTTTGCATCCCAACCAACTGAAAAACGATTCATCTCAGCGACAAAACGCAAAGGAATCAGTAAAGACTGACTTCCCATATGCCAGACCGGGCTGGTTTCTAGTTTTATGGGTTGCTGGTTTAATTGCATCACATATTTCCTGGCCGTAAAATCCATTTCTGCTAAGGAATAATCGATTTCTGCCTTCAAAAGAGAAAAGGGAGTGGTCACTGCAATCATGACGAAAACTAACAACCAAAGAATTCTTTTCATTCAATAAACTCCTTACAAAAAATCTGAAACCTTTACCTTGTAATGAAGTATACCCTAAAATCCGATAAAGGTTTCAGTGGATGTCAAAAGTTTCTACCCGCTTCGCTTCAAGGCGCCTTTCTTCTTCACCCAGGTTTCCATCCATTGGAAGAGGATGGAGCCTAGTGGGATAAGCAAAACACTCAGTAAAAGAGTAATACGGCGAACCGGCGCCATCAAAGCGTACTCAATGGTCTCTACCCATCTTTCCCAGGATACCGTTTCCAATGAAACCGATCGTCACGGTATTGGCAATATTGTAGATTAACCAGACCAGTTCCCATTGCCAGTAGTGTTTTGTCAGGTTCCTGTTCCTGTCAATAAACACTCTGGCAGAGAGTAAATCATGCATCATACCTTGACGAAACTCTCATCATTCACCTCTCTTTTCTGCTATAATGAAAACTTTTTTTGAATTTTGTTGAGAAATTAATTAGTAAGATTCATTTTTTGGCAAATCACGGATGAAACAATTGCTTTTTCTTATTTTTAGGAAAAATTTAATAAATAGTTTATACATAAAGAATTATTTACAAAAATAGACTTTTCACTATACTTTAAAATAAAGTAGTCTTATCAAGAAAGGAAATTTTATGAAATGTCTCTTTCATCGGATTTTCTCCTTAATCTGCATCATGGGCATATTATTATCTTTGCCCTTCCCTTCCGCCTTTGGCAGGGATTATCAACAACAACTCACCGATCCCAAGGACGCTTCTGGTTCAGAGGTTGACATCAAATCGATTTCCATGAAGGATGATAAAAATTATATTTATGTCAAATCAGAAAGCTGGGACAATTGGAATATGGCTGAGAATCGAGTAATAGTGTACGCTATCTATTTCAATGTCAAAAATACAGATACTTCCGAGGATTGTGAATATGGTTTCGGTGTTGCGCAAACAGGAAATAGCTTTATGTCTGTCTTGATGAGGATGGATTCCGGAGCTATCATAGATATGAAAAATGAGCCTGAATTCAATTTAAATAGTCCGATTGGCATCTTTTCAGTAAAAAAATCACTGTTGGGGTTGTCCGGATCAAAATTTTCTTTTTTTGCCAGAATAGGATTTGATAATTCTGATGACAGAGCTCCCAACCAATACGGTTCGGTGATGCATTACAAGCCTGCGCCCTCCAGTGGAAAACCGGACCTTTCAATCGAAACGAATCGGATTGATTTCGGCCAGGTACTCTATAATTCAAAGGTCTCCTCCCTTATTAAAATCAGTAATGTCGGAGGAGGGACGTTAACCGGCACCGTAACCACAAAAAACCCTGCCCTTTCCTTATCCTACAATAAATTTGATCTGGAAGAATCAGAGACGGCAGAGGTGCCAGTGACTATTTACTCATCTGGTTTACCAACCGGTGATTTTGTCGGTGAAGTGACAGTAACCTCCAATGGCGGGAATGGCACGATCAGCATCCAAGCTGATATTCTGCACCAACCTGAAATCGTTTGCGACACAGAAGCCATTGATTTTGGTTCCTGTTTCAAAGGAGAGCGTAAGAGTGAGAAAATCCGTATCCGCAATAAATTCCCAGGTCCCATCAAAGGCTCCCTGAAAGCAAAAAGCAAATGGGTAATTATCAGTCAGGACGAATTTGATGTAAATTCCATTGATATCACGATTTCCCTGAATTCCAAAATTCTTGACAAAGGACATTCCGAAACTACCCTAACCATCAGCTCCAACGGAGGAGAGTTGACCATCCCGGTTACAGTAGAGATTCAGCCTCTGTTTGATCTGAGTGCAGAGAAGCTGGATTTTGGATCAGTTGTCTTGGAAGACACAACCGCTATTCCTGACCAGTCTGTTGTGATTAAAAACAACAGCGATGATACGCAGAAACTAGCCATACTAACCGAAGAAAAATGGTTGAAAGTATCACTCTCCACCTTGGAATTAAAAAAGAATACGGAGAAAGAGTTAAAAGTATCCATCGATCGAAAAGAAATTAAAGCATCCGGCTACTACACCAGCAAGATCACCCTGGAAAACAAATACGACACCATCGAGATACCGGTTATCGTCAATGTACAATCTTTCCCGCCCAAGCTAATTTGGTTGAAAGAGAATCCAGATCAGGAAAAAATATCAGGAGAGATCATTATCGGCAAAACCTTTGAATCCATCGTCACTCTTAGCAACGACGGGTACGGTACTTGTCAATTAAAGGCCTTTCTTAAAGAGAAAACGTCTCCCATCCGATTATTTTTGAATACCTACACCCTGAAAAGACAAGACAAAACCGAACTAAAGATAAAACTGGACACCTCCACCTTAACTGCAACCGGGTTATACAACAACACGCTAATCATCGAGTCGAATGGCGGGGATCTGTCCATACCGATCACGATCAATGTACTACCCAAGAAAGAGGTAGTGATTGTCCTGACGATCGGATTTCAGTTTGCCTATATCAATGACCAGCCCATGAAACTGGATGCCCCTCCCTATATCAAACAAGGTTCGACTATGGTGCCGCTTCGGTTTATCTCAGAAGCGATGAAAGCGGAAGTCAAATGGGAGAATATTGGCAAAGGTCGGATCCTGATCTCAATGAAGGAGATTGCCATCCAATTGGATATCGGGAGCACCACAGCTTTGGTGAACGGAAAAGCCGTGTACCTGACCGCTGCCCCGGAAATTGTTCAGTCCCGAACCTTTGTCCCTCTGCGTTTTGTCGGAGAGTCGATGGGAGCACAAATCGAGTGGGAGGCAGCCTCTCAAAAAATCACCCTCCGCTTCTTCGAAGACTAACCTTCCCCAAGGGGACGGAGTTGTTGGGCACACTCATTGCGTGAGATTGTGCGAGCGTATTTCGGAATCTGTAGTACAATATAAGAGAGTCTTGAAGAGTGAAAAGGTATTAATCCAGCGATAGTATGAAAAACTCACTGACGATAAACCACAAAGCGATAATTTTCTATCCTTCTTATCGTACTTTTTTTATTTCTGTGAAAATTATTATTAAAAAATTCTTGACATTTTTATCATAGGTGTTTAGCATATACTTATACAGATACTATTCACCTTATTGCTAAAGAATGGTACAGAATCAGAACCAAGTAGCACTCAAATCCATAATACACTCCTCCAATTCAGCTAATCGTACCTTGACAACCAAATAGAGGGTTCTAACCATCAGAAACAGTATTCTCTACTTGTTCTGAGTTTTTTTCAGAGATTTTCTTTGTTTCTTTCTTTGTTTGTTTGTTCTTCTTCTTTTGTTTTGTTTTCATTGTTTTCATGTTTGGTTTTTAGTACTCTACGTAACAAAAAAATAATAAAAAATGGGAGGATTCAAATATTAGAAAACAGGTCGGTTTTGGCACATGTTT
>JAJFUD010000011.1 GCA_021372585.1 bacterium | reverse complement strand
AGATGGATCAATAATGGTTGTTTCATCCATCACTTCATCAGTTTCTTCAAGGATTGTCTTTATAAATTTCAATGGGTCTGAGGGATTGTCCAGTATTTCATATTTTTTTAATGCATTTCCATCGTTTAAATAGAAGTATTTACCAATTGCAGCTGTACAATATAGGTAGCTCGTGATATCTTTTTCTTCTTTCCCCTCGCTAATATAGTCACATAAAAAGCTTCCGTCCTGAGAAAATTTCAAAAAACCATTGTCAAGTGAGTCTATATCAAATGATTGGATATATATATTTCCTTTATGATCTACCTCAAGGTCACTATAATATAATTCGTTGGAAATATACTTTGAGCTTTTAAAGAAGTTTCTGATAAATTTACCATCTATTGAAAAAACTTTTAGATTATTTTTTTCTTTACCAAAATCAAAATTGGAATCTGCTAGCAATATTTCATTTTGGTTGAGAAAAACAAAATCATTTGGGGCGTGCAATTGATTAGTTTTTGTGCCTTTTTCTCCCCATTTCCGTATGAATTTACCCTCTTTAGAAAAAACTTGTATTCGACATAAAAAACTATCCAGTACATATAGATTGTCATTGTCATCTATTCTGATTTGCTGAAGATACTGGAATTGACCTTCTCCGGACCCGATTGAACCAAAACTCCTTAAATACTTTAAATTGGAATCAAACACCTCAATTTGAGATTCCCCAAAGTCAGCAATAAAAATAGTGCCATCTTTAGCTATTGCTATACCACTGGGATTGCGAAAAGTACCCGGGATAGTGGACAGACCGATCACCTTTTCGATCTTGAGGGGATTCTCATCCTGCGCTTTTGTTTTTTGATTAACTGATAGAAAGGGTGTCAAACTAAGAAAAACACTTAAGAGTAGAATAATAAAATACCTTTGATTCCTCATCTTTTCATCTCACCTTTTTTCTTTGGGTTTTCCTGTCAAAAAAATTTGTATTCTAAAATAGAGACAATCTCTAATACATCTATTTATAAGTATTGTAAACAAAGAGAATGTTTATCCAATAAGGTAATATAAAAATATTTTTTGGTAAAAAAGTCTATGTGTTTTAGAATGTAAACATAAAAATTAAAAGAATCAAAAAATTCGAAGGAGTAAAAAGACAAGGTAATGAATCAAATAGCCTCTTAGTGTTTTTGTAAGAGTCGAAAAATAATGGATAAAGAAGGATTTTCTTTTTCCTGTTTGAGGAGTTTTTATGAAAAGAGTTGGTTGGATTCTTTTAATTGTGTTGCAATTTTTTCCCTGTCTTTGTAATGCAAAATCATTTAATGTCGTTCAAACTGAGTTAAATTGCCTAATCCGTCAAAACGGAGAAGTTGATTGGAAAGAAGCAAATACTTTTGTTTTCGAAGGGCAGTATTCCCGTGCATCTATCGGATTAATATTTAAAAATGATACTTATCTGGATAATATTGTGATCGAAGAAAACGGAGTACCTTATCAGTATGACTATTCAGGAAAAGAAAATACCTATTGGGTGGGCGAAGAGGGAATACTAAATTATTACTTCAATGCACAAAACGAAACCAGAACTTTCGAGATTTCCTATACGATCTACGGAGCCATTGATGCGTTCGCTGATTATAGTGAACTTTATTGGCCAATTCATTTAAAAACATGGAACGATCCGTTAGAAAGCTTTAAAGCAACCTTTCGTCTGGAGCAACCAATTCCAAAAGACGAATTGCATGTCTGGTTTCATGGACCCATGAGAGGTCATTTGACGATCGTCGATGAGCAGACTATCACTGTTGAGATCAATAACGTGACTCCTGAAGAAGTGATGGATATCAGAATATTGATTCCTTCATCCTATTTCACGATAGAAAAGTCTGATCAGGAGGACGGTACTTCCATCATCACTGAAGAAACCAATCGAGCAGAAGAAGAAAAAAAGCAGTATGAACTTGCGATCAGGAAACAAAAACAAAAGATTGTATGGGATTGGATTTTCGGGATTGGCTTTTTGCTGTTGGGAATGTTCTTGCTATGTTATCTTCTGTATTTATTCACTCGGTATGGAATCGAATACCGGCTTCCCAGGAGAACACCTTCGATCAAACAACCTCTTGAATTACTGCCCCCCGGTGAAACAGCTCACTTGATGAAATTCTTTAAATATCCGATTTTGGCTATTCAGGCGATTATTTTGGATTTAATCAGGAAAAAAAATATTCGTCTGGATATAATTCCTACCCCAAATCACGGGCATGAAGAATTAATGTTTATTCTAG
Source organism: bacterium (assembly GCA_021372585.1). Lineage (GTDB taxonomy): Bacteria > Caldisericota > Caldisericia > UBA6126 > UBA6126 > UBA6126. Next base: position 5,975 of record JAJFUD010000011.1, on the reverse strand, counting down.
AAGCAAAAGATGAACAGGAACCAATACGGGATTATGAAGCTACCTTATTATATGAAATTTTGTTTCCCAATATAACAGAGAAATCTGGAGCCGGTGTTTCTGTATCCAAGCTTCGGAATGCTCTACAAAAAAACCCGAAACAATTCATTCCGGCAGTACGAAAATTCAAATCCCAGTTAAAAGAAGCCGTTAATAAGCAATCATTTTTCGATATATCGAAACAGAAAGTATCCGAATGGATCATCTCGGTATGTATGGCAGTACTGGCTGCTTTTATCTGGATTAAATTGATTTATCCCAGACGTTTCTTGTATTCGATACCTGTTTTTATCATCTTATTTGATTTCATCGGATGGATGAATCTGACTCGTAGAACCGAAACTGGGACTTTGTATTTCAAACAATATCTTCAATTCAGAAAATTCCTGAAGAATCCTGAGGAGATGAAAGCAATGGAGAATAAAGATGAATCAGAAGCTACCTGGGAAAAATACTTAGTGTATAGCGTAGCGTTAGAAGCCACGAAAAAAACAGCACCTGTCATAAGTGAGTACCTGAATCTAATGGAGAATATAGACTCCGCGCTCCTGGTTCAGCTTTCTGGAGACTGGTCTTCCTCCTTTAAACAAATTCTAACCGCATCGTATTCAGCGGCTTCCACCATCAGTCGTTACCCTTCCGCATGGTTGGATCTAAAGGAGAAAGTGGCGGCTTCCAGAGTATTGTCCAGAGTGTTTATTCGGGAAAAAGACTCTGCAGAAACAACAACAAATGAGGATTTGCATAAAATTATTCAAGAAACGGAGAGCACATCGAATGAATAGATTTTTTGCTGTTATTACGATCATTCTGTTTGTTTTTGTTAGTTTATCTCTGTATCACCCTAAAGTATTGTCTAACGATGATACTACCCCGCCTGTGATTGAAATCTCTTCACCGGCAGACAATACTGAGACGACCGAGAGCAAAATACAGGTGAAGGGAAGGGTGTATGACCCGGAATCCGGAATCGAATCCATGAATATCATCGGTCGTGTGGAGAATATTGTTGAATCGGATGGATCCTTTATATTCGATTGGATTCTGGCAAAGAACAAAAATACAGTTGAGATAGTGGCTGTGAATGGAGCCGGAATGACTACCAATAAAACACTGACAATCACCAGTCTGTCTCCTGCGGATACTACTCCGCCCATTATCATGATCAATTCTCCTGCAGAAGGATCCGAAACCAGAGAGAATAAGATTCATGTCAATGCAACGGTGATGGACCCTGAGTCCGGTATTTCCGCGATTAAGATTATTGGTAATGTGCTTAATATTACCGAGAATAAGGGAGCCGTAGACTTTGACTGGAATCTGACGGTGGAAGACAAGAATTATGTCGACATTGAAGCGACAAATGGTGCCGGTCTCACAGCCACCAAAAGACTGAATGTGTTTAAAAGACCCCCTGAAATGGAAGGACCAACCATTATCATCGAACTCTGGATCGGCAGAAAGACTGCTGTGGTGGATGGCAAATCAGTGACACTGGATGTGCCTCCTCAAATTGTTCGAAGCAGAACCGTCGTACCGTTACGATTCATCGCCGAAGCCTTCAAGGCAAAAGTAGATTATGACTCACTCAGCAGAACTATTTATATTGTGTTCGGCGAGACAGAAATAGTACTTGAGATTGACAATGTGGAAGCGACTATGCTGGTTCCTGTTGACGGTAAAAAGGTCATCAAGATTGTCATACTGGAGGCACCGCCCTTCATTCAGAATGGAAGAACTTTAGTACCGGTACGGTTTATTGCGGAAGCTTTCGGAGCAAGGGTAGACTGGGATAGTAAACAACAAAAGATCACGATTTCATTAAAGAAATAATATGTGTATGATTGTTTTTTTTTGCGACCAAAGAAAAATTCGCCTTAGTTCGTAAAATAGATTTGAAGCAGGATCTGAGATTAAAAAATGTTATCTTAATTACTACAAATTTATATAAATTTGTATAAATTATAGAACCTGTTATATTCTTAATAGTTTATTGACCTGATTTCCAAGCGAATCATGAAGGAGTGTGTAGTATGGCTTACGATAATAAATTGCAGGAATTTTTACAGAACAAAGGGATTACCCAGTCTGAGTTGTCTTTTGGTACGAGAATCAGCAATGTGACCATCAACAAAATCTGCCGGAAAAAATTATCCCCTTCTAAAACATTGGCAGGAAAGATTACACAATATTTAGTAAATGTTAAAAAATGTACCATCGATGAACTGGATAACATTTTACCTGCTTATGTAACTAAGGTTCGGGAAGAGGTAGTGGAGAAAAAAGCTGTGGTGAAAGAGAAAGCCGCTAAAGTAAAAGCTAACGCTGAATCTATAGTGGAAGAGGTCAAAGAGAAAAAGACCGCAGCTACCAAAAAAGTAAAAGAAATCGTTGAAGATGTCGGTGAAACTGTTGCCGATATGAAAGAGGCCGCAGTCACTGCTACCAAAAAAACCAAAATTGTTAAAGAAAAAGTAGAAGACAAAGTCGAAGAAGTCGTGGATAAAGTAGAAGATGTGGTAGAGAATACGGTCAAAAAAGCGAAAGTGACTACTGAAAAAGTCATCGACAAAACCAAGGAAGAAACAGCAGAGATCAAAGAAAAAGTGTTGGATATCGTGGAAGATATTAAGGAGAAGCTAGACTAATACTCTTCCCTGCTTGGTTTTTTGCGTAAGGATTTCATCCTGGAGTGAAGTTGCTTTTTTAGCAATCGATTGATATGAGAGGCGATGGTTGGCTTGGTGGGAATACGCTCTTTTTCTTCCATCAATGCCAACCTCACCATTTGCTTCAATTTCCTGATGGCTCTTTCCCTGTTCTCGGGCTGGCTTCTGGTTTCCTGATTACTGGCTTGTAATGTATCTGTATGGTACGTATCTATAATCGTTTGTTTTTGTTCCATAGTAAAAGCCCGTGAATTCATAACATTCCATACCACCAGCGCTTTGGTATTCGTTTTATTCACATTTTGCCCGCCGGGACCAGATGATCGTGAAAAAAACACCTTGATCTCTTCTTCGGGTATATCCGGAACCATTTCTTCGTTTCTCATAGTATCCATCATACTCACTTCTCCCTAATAAACAAACCACACGAGGGGACGATTCTTTTGTGTATTGGGATGAAAACTATCGAACCATTACCTTAATTTGCTCGTAATCAATGTGCCCAAGAACTCCGTCCCCGTGGGAAGGTTATTGTAGGCCTAGGTGAGAGGCGCTGAGTGAATTGACAGGTAGAGTGAAGGTTTTCTTGGTGAGTTTATCGTATACGCAGAGTTCATTGAGTCTTTCGATATAAAAGGATGGAGCTGATAACAAGTCCTGAACGGTACGCAGGAAGGTAACGAATTGGCTCTTTTCTTCCGGGAAGGAAAGTGATGCATACCCGGAATCCACATAAAGGACGTCATATTGGTTGTTATAGGTCACATTTTTCAGAATTGCTTGTTGAATATCCCCCTGAAAGGAAAATTCTTGAAATATATAGGGTTTTGTAGCGATCCATGGGGTATCTTCACGGGTATAATCGCTTACTTGGGTGCCCTTTACTATTATCCATTTTGGTTCTAATCCGGGTGAAATGATCTTAAAAAGATACTCCCCGGGGGCTTTCTCAAATGGAACGATATCCACGGGTATATCAGCAATAGTTGGGAAATACATGCTCCATCTTTCACCCAAATAGACGTTTGTTTGGATCTCAGGAGATATTACTTTGTTGGTCAAGTTGTACACTCCCAACGGCATACGATAAACATTATTCTGCAGGGTAATACTGCCATAAGTAGAAGCTTCTCCTTCTGACCATTGATAAGCACCGACCAGTAAAATTAAGTTGTCGTTGATAAAAATGGGTTTATTGTATCCGGATGCGATCTTATGGATGTCCATTCCGTTATAATCACATAGATAGGTGTCGTTGAGGGTGGATAATGCAATTTGTTTACGATTGGGTGAAAGGGCAAAAAACCGATAACTTTGGTCGTTTGTGATGATAGATACAATATTTTCAATAAAATTCCACAATTTCAGATTACCGTCCTCCAGAAAATAGAGGGATTGATCGATATACTGTGATGGTCTTTCTCCTTTTAGAGTAAGAGGTACCATATCGAGAGGTTTGAGATTAAGGTCTTTCTTCAATTCGATAGAATCAATGGTCTCATTCATGTTCTCTTTGTTAAAAAGGTCAAATTTTATGCCGGCTTTAAAGTTTTTTACTTCCAGTGGAAACAAAATACGAACCGTTTCTTTTCCGGAAATGGTGTATGCTTCAGGAAACTTTGCATAATCTATGATTTCGATCGCTAATATTGAGGTTGTTTTTGCTGGTTTGATCTCTATTACCGCCTTGATTATTGAGGAATCAGCAATGGATGGAAAATGCACCGTGATATATCGGTTGGCAGAAGTAACTGATTGATAACCGTCAGGAATAGGGTAATTTTGAGCTTCAAAAGTGTAGTCTCCTGTATTCCACGTCGCTAACTTCGGATTTTGCGGTACTAAATGTTCGAAATGATTGGTATAAGTGTATTGATACTGCAGTTTGTATTTACCAGGAGTATCCGGGACAAAAGAGAATGTTGCCATATCGCCTTCCAATGCTTGTTTTCCGCCATCAGGTTTTAGGACGGAGACATTTCTGAGCGCCACTGATCCGTTAGCGTTTATCTCAACACGTTTACAGGGTCTGGGTATCGAATGAAAGTGCAGATGTTCATTATGCAGGTATTCAATTTGCCTCTCCATCATAGGCATCGTTGTTTTTTTGCACGATATCCCCGTAACAGTTGCCAACATGGTAATCAACGTAAAGATTGTCATAATCAATTTCTCTTTCATATTAAAAGAATACCACAAATTATCAAAAATACTCTTAAAATTAGTCATTGTATCTGAATATCGCAACACTTATTTTTGAAGCTGGAAAGATTGCGAAAATTATATCAATATAGATAATTGATTTATGGTTGTTATTATTATTCTGGCTATTTTGTTGGCTATCGTTGTATTTTGTCCATACCTTTTCTTCATTTATGTAAGCTGGAAACCTTTACGGTTTCCATTTTTGTATAGTATTATTTGGCGAATCCAAGAATATATGTTCATTTCTGTTTGCTTAATGCAAATTTTAGGCACTCTTCAAGAATCCTTAACTTACTTTAATCTTTTCATTCCAACCGGTCTATACATCGTCATTTTGGTTTTTGCCTACATTCAGGTAAAAAAATCACCTAAGTTCCATTACCAAGGATTGAATCAACCTACATTATCCTCAATAGAACTAACTATTGAAAAAAAGTTGGCTGATCAGCTGAAAGATATCACTAAAGCTGATATTACACATGGGCTTAGTTATCAGTCTGTCTATTATTATCAAATACAAAATGAGCCATTTTTATACGTCATCACGAATCAGGAAAATATAAATAATTTGAAATTGGAGTTACAATTCAGACCAAGCGAGAAATTTTCTCATCAATACATCGCAGAATTGATAACTGAATTGAATAAAACTTATCTTCGAATGGCGAAGAAAAATGCCAATAAAAATGATCATATTGTTCTCTTTTGGATATGGTATTATGGGCTAATTCTGACTTTCTTCACGTTGTTCTTCTTTAAAAAGTACATTTCTACTATTCATATTAGCCAGACTGGTCGTTTGGTGGTCTATTTTAGCCTGCTCTTCATCACACTTATAATATTGGCTTTGGATCTGATTCCAAGGAAATCTTCTGTACAATAAAACCACACAAAAGAACCGTCCCCTTGGGTGGGTTAATGTTCATAGCCTTCCCGAAGCTCATCCATCAGCTTTTTCACGGGCACAATGTTTTTAATGCGGTAAGCATTCGAACCGGAGAAAGCAAAACCGTGTTTCAGGTTCCCTTTTTTGGCTTGCATCAGAGCTGCGGCGATACAATA
>JAJFUD010000044.1 GCA_021372585.1 bacterium | reverse complement strand
GAACAGTATTGAGGCAAAGCAGGAGTTGATTGTTTTTCTCTTAAGCCTGGCTCCCTGGATCTGTCTTCCCGTTGTCGATTATTTCGATATGGGGCAGGTCGCGGAGGCTGCCTTTACCAATCTCGGCTTTTTGTTGCTGTTTGGGTTACAAGTAAGAAGGAATATCGTTCAACTGAGGACCGACCACGACAGGCTGATCGAGTCAGAAGCCCGTCTAAAGCTCCTGAATGAATCATTGAAAGATGAGGTTAAAAAGCGCACAAAGGAATTAGAAGAGGCTAACCAGATAAGAGTTAATAACTTCATTAACCTTGTACATGAGACGAAAACTCCGCTTACCTTAATTAAAAATTACCTGGACGAATATATTGACAAATACGGTCCGGTTGAAGAGCTTGATATCATCAAAGGAGGTGTCGATAAACTAACTTCCGATGTGATCAATCTGTTTGATGTTGAACGTTTCTCAAAGGGAATAGATGTCTACAGACACAATAAAATTGCTGATTTCAGCGGAATCTTGAAAAGTTGTCTTCCTCTGTTTGAGCAATACTGCATGAAACGGAACATCAAATCAACTTCGATGATCGAAGAAAGCCTTTTTATCAAAGCAGACCCGAACTCGGTGAACCGCATTGTCAACAATCTGATTGAAAATGCGATAAAATTCACCAACACTGGAGGCGAAATCATTGTTTCCCTTAGTCACGAAGATGACAAGATTCTATTTTCTGTTAAGGATACCGGAATAGGAATACACCCTTCGCTGCACAGAAAAATATTTGAACCTTATTACCAAATTGGACACAAGGAAAGTGGCCTCCAGGGAATGGGACTAGGCTTACCGATTGTAAAGAAAGTTGTAGATGGTTTAGGAGGCGAGATTGTTGTTGACAGTAATCCCGTCCATGCGCCTGGAACTAAAGTCACCATCATTCTGAACAAGTACGAACTTATGCAAGGAGACTCTCCTGAGAGAGGCTCAAATGAAATCGGCAAGTCAAATTATCAACTAACGGAGTGCAAAATTGAGGATAGTATATATTCCCCCGATAAACGGTCTGTTCTCCTGCTGGAGGATAACAAATCCATGCTTCGCTTTCTCTTTAAGAAGCTTTCCGCAACGTATAATGTTTTTTGTGCCTTAAATGGCGCTGATGCGTTGAAGAAGCTCCATGAAACGCATGTTATTCCGGATCTAATCCTTACTGACATCATGATGGATAAAATGGACGGGTTCACCTTCGCCAAAATCATCTCGGAGCAAGCCAGCTTCAATCATATTCCGATTATTTTTCTGACAGCAAAGTCTACTGCCGCAGACAGGCTAAAAGGGTTAAGACTCGGAGCGATCGATTTCATTTCAAAACCCTTCTCGTATGAAGAATTAATGCAGAAAATTGAGACAATACTTGCCGGTATTTCAAAGCAACAGGCGGCAGTTCTGAATTCGGTCGTAAACATGAGTACGCGAAGGAGCATCCGTCTTGATATCTCATCAGAAGCCTCCGATTCAAGGTTCCTTGAAAATTGCAGGTTGCTCGTCTTGACGCAGCGCGAAACAGAGGTATCCAGGCTTCTGGTTAGAGGGAAAACTTCTAAAGAAATAGCAAACGACTTGTTTATATCTGATAAAACTGTCACCAAGCATATTCAGAATATTTTCGGGAAGGCGGCGGTTTCCAATAAAGTAAATTTCATCAATAAGGTGTTGAGTTAATGATTATACTGCTTATTGCGTACGAAAGTACTGGAATTTAAGTATAGAATAAAAGAGAAGATGCTCTGAAATTTGTATTGCAGTTGTGTCCATAAACAAAAGGAGGGGCGTCATGAACGAAGGGTACGTATTGGAATGGCTGGACAATCTAATTACCGTTGCATTAAATCCGGGAAAGGCGAATATTGATTTCATTCAAGCAGATGATGTCGCAAACATCCAAAGGCACATCATTAACGAAAAGAACAAAATAATGATCACAATCAAACTTTTCGTTTTTAGCGTGCAAAATGAGAACAACATCAGATCAGGTGTCAAACTTTATCATTCAAGTCTCATCGACTTATTGGATCAGGCTGTAGAGAATCAGATTCACTATGTTGGACATCCGGAGTTGGAACAGATTTTTGATGAGCTGATTTCCTGTATCGATGAACTGATTTTGTTTATTGAAAACAGATTCTCATTTTATCTGGGCACATATGAGAGGCTTCCAGCGGCTTATTCTAGTCGGAATAAAAATGAGCTAATGGAAAGGATTTCAGATATTTCGGATTATTTGAATAGCTATCCTGGATTTCAACCTGCTTCTGATATCCTTGTTCACACTCTTTTCAATTACCTTAATCTCCCGACAAAAAAGCATTCATTTACCTTTCAGGATATAGCATATGTCAGAGATCTCTGCTGTGAAATTGAACGGATAGAGCCAACATCTGAAAACGAAGTTTTTACAGCGCTCGATGAGCAACTAATCTATATGAATTTCAATAATCAGGCGTATATCAATAATCTTACCAGAAGGCTGGCAGATGACATAAATACGTATGATCGAGTCATAGATAGAATGGAAAAGCTTCTGTTCCTACTTAAGTCATTTCAACAATTGCACAGAAAGCCCGGTGTGATTTTCAATCCGAAACTATCGGATTTGCATAGTACCGTCAATAACTGGTTTAAATATGAGATTTCTTACCTCGAGAAGAAAATGCGACTTTCAGTGAAATCGGTCCAGATCACTGAAACATTGTCCAAACAAGGGCCTCTTCCGGAAAAAAATAATCACAAGGTTATGTGTTCACTATCTTCCGATCAGTTCGCTCTCCTAATTAGGGCTGCGGCTGAAGTAGAGATACTAACAGCCAAATCTTTAAACTATCTTTTTAAAATTATTGTTCCTCATTTGTCTACACCGCACAGATCCGATCTTTCGCACGATGGTGTAAGAAACAAAGCATATGTCGCAGAACAACGGGATAAAGACATTCTGATCAGCATTCTCGAACGCATCATTAAGAAAATCAAAGAATATTAGGCATTTTGTATTCAAGTTGTACATCCCTTTTTTAAAGAATATTATCAAAAAATGGAGGAAACTGAGTGATTATTCGGGAAAAGAATATTTTTTGCAAACTTTCCTATACGAAGGTATAAATCTCCAATATTGTTGCTTATTATGGGACAGAAAGTCATCGTCTTCCGGAATGTCTTCATAAAACCAACCTAATTCGTCCATAAGAGAGTTAAGTTTATGCAAAAGTAAATGTGCACGATCGTGGTCAATTTCTTTTTCTTTCAAGGCTATCATCATCTTCACTACATATTCGAAATCAAGTAAGATGGGCTCTAATTCTATTATAGCCTTTTCCCAATCGATTTCTTTTACATTATTCTTTAAAGAAACCAAACATTTTTTTAAAAAGGGATGATGAAGTTCATTTTTAATTTCTTTATACTGTTCCCAGATAATTGCAAAGTTTTTTTCTTTTATTTCTTCCAATTTGTTTTCTTGCATTACCGTCCATTGTATTCGATTGGCTTTCCATTGCTCCATGAACGAGAGAAATACAAGTGCCGCACCAATGACGCCAATTACGGGTGCTGTTAGGCCACCGATCGTATCTCCAATTTCGCCAGTGGCAGAAAAGTCTATCCAGCCCGATCTTAATGTCCATATCATTGGTGAGGCGATCATGAGTAGAACGCCAATTCCAAAGATCCACAATCCTTTTTTGAGGAATTTCCAGTATTCCTCTTTCAATTTTTCGTCCTCCATAAATCATCGAGTGCTTAGAATTGCCACAAAAATAGCAAGGATCACGAGAACAATCACCATCATCAGTTTTGCCCAGGCTTAGTCTTCTTCATTCGGATAAATTCTCTTGATAAATCAATTGAGCCAGTATTTGAGCTTCATGACAAAATTTTGAACCAATTTACAAAATAATCCAACGGGCTTGATTAAATTACTGATATTTTGTTCCGACAAACACACTGGAGTAGTGCCATGCGGACGCAGCTGATTTCAAAGAATTTTTATCTCTTATTTACCAACCAAGATGTTGATCAAATTAAAACGAATGTAATCAATAAGGTACGCTTTTCTTAGTATCCTTTCTCTTCTCCTATTCATGCTGCAACTTAGCAACATGAATAGGAGTATAACCTCGATAAATTTCCCGATGAACTTTTCTCGGAAGTTCGAGCGGAGTAATCCAATAAATAACAGGCCAAAGAAGCCTTCCTTTGCGAACTATAAACGATTATAAACAACCACCTAGACGACATTGACTCCTAATTAAAGAGTATGTTTCTCCATAACACGGAGCCTTTCGAACCAGGGAGGCTCTTTTTTTTTATTTCCGTTCTTGTGAAAGTTCCACTATACATTAGGGGTTCAAGAGGTACAAGACGGGTACAATAAAAAGTTGGACTTGTAGGCCCCTTTCTCACGCTTTTATTTTGCTGCTAAAGATAGGATAAGCGGATTAAGGCATCCTCTGGAAAGAGGTACCAGATTTGGATACCGGGCAGAAAGTTCTTTGACATGCAAAATACAAAGTTCCACACGACCTGTTGAGAACGGTCCAATGGAAATAACTAAATCCTGGAAGGAAATGATCCGATAGAAATTTCTGAACATGTAGAAGTTTAGTGGAGTTATTTGGTTTCCTTTTGAATTTCGTTATGTCAGAAAGGTATCAGAGCATAGGTTTTACGTAGAATTAACCTTTATCGAGGCCTATCCAAAGAATATGCTGATACGGGAGCATAATTTTTACTATTCGTTGCTTTATGACTTAAAAGAACACTTTGGTTATAAATATGGACAAACTCCTAATAATGAAGGTAATAAAGTGCGACAGGAGCCTTTCCAAACATGGTTGATTGCTCCTGCCGACATTAACGAGAAAATCGGCATTCTCAAAAGGACATATAATCGAATCTTTCATGTTGAACTAACCGATGCAGAAGCATATGATATTTATAAAAATGGTTTTGGCAGAAAGATAGTTTGATGTCCGGAATACCGATAATGTTGTCCGGTATCCGGATTTAGCTGTCCGATATTTCGATAAAACTGTTTTATTCTGTCCGGTACTCCGATATCGCTGTCTGATATTTCGATAATAATAGAGCTTACTGTCCGGTATTTCGATGGTACTGTCCGGTATTTCGATAAAATATGATCCGCTGTCTGGTATTTCGATAAACCCGGCTTCAAACCCCCACTGATTATCTGGTAATTACATATCGATGTTGTCCGATATTTCGATGATCTATTATATAGTATATACAAAATATCAGAGAG
>JAJFUD010000104.1 GCA_021372585.1 bacterium | reverse complement strand
TGCTCGGGGTGTTGATGGATAAACTGGTATTTCATTTTTGCAGTTTGGCAAAGTAGGCCGCGGCTTTTTTTAACATGTCACGCTCCATCTTCAGTTCTGCATTTTCCAGTTTTAAGGCTCTGTATTCTTCTTCCAAGGTGGCGTATTGTGTTTTTTCTCCTTGGGGAGTGTAGAGCTTCCGCCACCGGAATAATAATCCCGGGCTGATACCCAGATCATTGGCTACCTCACTGACACTCTTGTTACTGGCATAACTCAGCTTCACAGCATTCTTTTTGAACTCTTTGTCATACTTTCTTCTCATCTCTGACATAAAGGCTCTCCTTTTCTTTGATCATTATCTTACCATTATGTCCGAAAAAGTGGTCGAGTCCCCAAAGCTCTTGTAAAAAAGGAGTCAAGTTGGTTCGAAAAAGGTACTAAGTTCGGGACTAGGTTGAGACTAAGTTGAAAACATATCCAATTATGAAATTGATGGAGTAAATGAGGGTGTAAATGAGGAAGTATTTGAGGGAGTAAATCGACCGTTCTGAACGATGTCGACCACTAATCTGATTCATGTCAACCAGTGGTTTGTGTGTATTCCGGTTGAATCCGTATACTGCTTCCCCCCAAAAATTGAACAATCATTAAGGTCATTTATTGGTAAAAAAGAAGAATGAAAGAAAACAGAATAAATCAAAACAGAGAACCAGTGGCGGAGCAAAATCCGACTTAGTGATTGATTTTTTTTATGCGATTATAACCGCACTATTTTGCTATTTAGATTGACTTGAACCGCACAACTTTGTATAACTAATTAATCAGCCAATCAGGGGGGTTTAATGGAGATTGTTTAGATTTTAGCACAGATTAACCGGTGGTGGTTTTCAGGTAAGGTTGATAAAAATTTTGTATATCCAGCTCTCCGTAGTGAATTCAAAAAGATTATAGATTCTATTGATCAGGAGGGGATTCTTTCTATAATCGGACCCAGACGCAGCGGAAAATCTGTTTTGTTATTAAACGTGATAGACCATTTATTGAAACAGGGGATTCAGAAAGAAAGAATTCTTTTTTTTAGCGGTGATGATCCAGCATTGTTTAATGGAAAAATTAATCTGGGTGATATATTTGAAAAATATGCGAATGATGTTCTTCATGAAAATTTGAATGACCTATCCAAAAAGATTTTTATCCTCATTTTACTAAAATCGTAGTGTAGACAGCAGTAAAATACAACCGTACTGGTACTCCTATCCAAGATAGTCAGTAACAAGCCTTTTGCAGGTTCTCTTTGTTTTTTTCTATTCGCTTGCTTTCTCCTTATGTATACGCTAAGTATAGCGTATACATAAGGAGGTGAATAGCATGATTTCAAACCATACATTGATTGACGTGCCGTCAGGAGAGGGTGTTCACACTAAATCCGCCGGGGCTAAGAGAGAGAAGTATGTGTACAAGTACACGCATTACTTTCGCAACGCAGCAGGCAAACCTCGCAACAGAGCCGTCCTGATCGGCAAGATAGATACTGAAACGGGTAAGATGATACCGAACAGCCACTATTACGATCTCTTCCAAGTCACCCCGGATGTGCCTGACATGGCTGTTTGGGACTATGGATACACGTACTTGTTTCTGAAATGTTGTGATGACCTAGGATTGACCGCCTGCCTGCGGAAAGTATTCAACCATCAGGCCATGGATATGATCACATCAGCCGCTTACATCGTCCGAGAGGGCAGTACTATGGATGCCATAGACGATTGGCTTGAGAGAACCTGGATGCCAGGTTCTCATAAAATGCTAAACTCACAGAGCACGAGCAAGCTTTTTGAATCGATCTCGCTGTCTAAAACCCACGAGTTCTTCCAGCAATGGATCTCTGTAGCAAAAACAAACCAACCCATCTGCTACGATGTGACTTCGATCTCTTCGTATTCGCGTACCATGACGGATGTGGAGTATGGGTACAACCGTGACGGAGAAGACCTTCCTCCATTCAACCTCGGTTTGTTCTGCGACGAAAGCAGCAAGCTCCCGCTCTATTTCAATCGTTACAACGGCAGTCTCACAGACAAGACGAACCTGTCCTATGTGCTGGAGAATGCCCGATCGGTAGGCTTGCAAGACATCAAGTTTGTAGTGGACGGAGGCTTTATCAGCGAGGAGTGCATTCTCCATCTCAGCACTCACAGCCAAGCGTTCACCATAGGCATTCCCACCTACCTGGACAGGGCAACCAAGATGCTCAAGTCTCACTCCCAAGGCATCGAGAAGTATGCCAACAAGCTCTCCGATAAAGACATTTACTGCGTTGAAGAACGTTGGGAGTACTATGGTGTTGCCGGAAGGCTCTTGCTGTTTTACGATCCGATGAACCATGCCCAGTTGTGTAATGAGATGTCTGAACGCATACGCTCATTACGTTCAGAACTTGCCGGGCTGAAACGGTATCCTGGGAGTAAGCTGAAACGGTATACCCCCTATTTTAGAATCACCAGACACTCAGACGATAACGGTTTTGATTTTGCGGTGGATGCCGACAAGGTTGATCTGTCTCGTCAGTACAAAGGCTATTTCTTGATCTTTACGACCGATGAGGATATCAGCCCAGAGGA
>JAJFUD010000099.1 GCA_021372585.1 bacterium | reverse complement strand
GATGGATGGATTGTATTTGTTGAAACCATGTCCTTTATCAGGAGCAAACTGCCACTTTTCCTGGCCGGTGAGAGCATCTAAAGCGATCAACTCATTCCCTTCCGGTTGGAAGCACACGATTTGCTCATTCGCTACCGGTTGGTCAAGCCAAATGGTGCTTGCTTGGTAGTGCCATCTCTCTTGACCGGTCAATACATCTACTGCGACGATTTGACCTATCCACTGCTTTGCATGAATGCCATAATAAAGCAATCCATTAGCGATCACAGGACTATTACTTTGCAGTAATCCGTCTATTCTTTTTTTCCATTTCATGGCACCGGTGAGAGCATCCAAAACAAAAATACAGTCTTTGTTCTCCACATAGGTAGGATTGTTTTTACAAATAATCAATGTTCCATTATAGATTACAGGATAAGTAAAATATGGATAACCCTCCGGATCATCCGAAAACTCCCACTTTGTATTACCAGTTTTGGCATCTAGGGCAACTAGCTTTTCATTGCATCCAACAAACACAAGACCTTGAGATTCGGCTATATAATCACTTGGTCTGGTGTCCAGTTTATGCTCCCAGGCTAAGCTTCCTGTCTTTTGATCCACGGCATATACGAAATTATCCATTTTGGGATTTCTACTGATACCAACAAAGATTACTTTACCTTCTGAGATGACGGGAGTAGAGGTAAACTCTTCTTTAGCAGTGAATTGCCACAACACCTTGTAGGGTTCCTCTTCTTTTGTCTCTTTGTTTTCTTCTATATTGGGTACTGTAGTATTTTGATTGTCAGGTAGATTGGCTAGTCGGTGAGAACAAGAAAAGAAAAGTAGGAATAAGAGCAAAATAAGCAACATAAAATACAAGAAGTCTTTATAGCTAACAGAGAATCGATTATTCAGTAGGTTAATTTTCTTCTTTTGCATTGTTTTTATTATAGGCTTTGATCGCTTGTTGCACATCTTCGATATTGGCAGAGAACAACGTTGCTTTACCTAAAATCTTCTGAATTGATTTCACCGGTATGGGTTGCTGATCAGATTGAATAATTAAATCATTCTTTTCATCTTTCGTAATCCAAATAGGGGAGAAGGATTGAAGTGTAAAATCAGGCAAAACCGTATTATCGTTATATTGAGTCATGTCGAGTGATACCGGTTCCCAGACAAACCTAACAGGAACCCAATTGGGATAAGCAAGCTGCCATGAGTTTTGCAATACTGTTTCTATCGGATGTGAGGGAAGAATGGCATTTTCATTGTTGCTGTCCAGAAAGCAGAGAACAGGCAAATCCAACAGATTGGCAACCACATATTTGTTTTGATCTTTATCAATAGCCATCTGATAAAATTGTCCGAAACTTTCCGGATAATAAGTATCATCTATCTCTTGTTCTTTTGTCAGCTGTATAACAGTGCCATATTTCTTGGCTACTTGTATATCACCGTCAGCTGATAGTTGGATGATCGCAGGATTGTCGCCTCCACCGAGACCCAATCCGGTGTTCCGTTTGTAGGTTTGACCAGAGATCCAATACGATCCACTTTCGTCTTCCGTGATCGAATTTGGGAAGAAGTGACTGTCTAGCGCATAATCTTTTTTCCAGAGAAATTTTCCATCGGTATCGACCATTGCAAACCAGCCTATTTTGGAATAGCCTTGTTCCGTAACATCATGATTCCCCGTGAGTAATAGCCTGTCACCGTCCAGATAGGCAGACAATACATAGCTGCTAAAAGCTTTTTCAGGCAAGGAAGATTCAAACAGCATATAGCACCATAGAGCTTCTCCGGTAGGAGACACTTTACAAACAAAAGGGTAGTTATAAAAAGCTTTTTCGGTTTCCCAAAACTTGAATACATTGCCTATGATATAGCAGTTACCATCCAGGTCAGCGATTACGGAACAATCATACGTATGATTGGCAACAAAGGAGGTAAAGCGGTATTGGTGATTGGCGGTATCCCATAATTTGAAATCTCCGGAAAAATTGATCTGCCCTTCTTTTGTAAAATGAGTCAGTATAGAACCATCTCTGCCAAGGCTTTGGTAGAATGTAAATCCTTCTTTTGAATCATCCATAAAAGCAAATGGATGCCAAAGACTCCAGAGTTCTGAAGTATAGGCCTCCCATCTCTTGCCCCAGAGAAACTGTTTGCGTATCGGTGAGTAATAAGTGAAAGTTTTCAAATCCTTTGATCGAGAAAAGAATTTTTCACCGTCCCAAAGATAGACAACCCTATCTGTAACGGGCATGGTTTCAAAAGTAAACTGTTTGCCCTTGGATATTGTCAGCGTATAGGGAATGTCTGTTGTATTATCGTCTTTATCTACTTCATATGTTCCCCGAAGCATTACATTGCCATCCTGATTTATAGCAATCTCAGTATCCAAATCGGGTAGCACAAGGATACCTTTTGACAGATTGTTCCTAGGACTACAACCAGCAAACGAAGCAATCAGAATCAGGAATAACCATGTTACCGTACAAATTATTCTTGCTTTTGTGTTTTTCATAATGTTCCTACCTATGATTATATTGTAAATATCGTTCCATAACTTCTTTTCTGTAAAATGGTAATGGTGGAAATGGTTTTTCTTCGGAATGAGGTCCCCAAGCGGCAACTGCATCTCCCCACATTTCATAAGTCAATGTCATGTTATTAAAGGATTTCATATGAGGAACATCGTTTCGATCATACGTAATTAAACCAGCTTCACCTGCTAATTTAGCAACAAAATGTCCCATACCGGCTCCGATATTATAAAAAGCTGATGTATTGGCTGCATTTGGATTTATTGAATTTTTATCCCAATCAAATCCATGTACATTTTTACCCAATCTAAAATCCCTTAAAACAGTATTCGTTCCTTGAACTTCCTTTTGTGTTACTGACATTCCAATACCACCAGTATCTGAATGATAAGCCTTTGGATTCATGTTACTTTCCTGCATGAACAAAGATTTTGTCAAATTACCCCATTGCACTAATCCTAAATCTGTATCATTTCCATTTAAAGATAAACCCATGTCGAATATATCGTTATAAAAACTTGCCCAAAAACCTATATCAGTATCATAAGCATTAAAGTTCTCATCTGTTGTTCCCCTGCTCCCAGGATCTTTTTCTGAACCTATCTGATTGTGGCATAATAAGCTACCGACAGCTGTTCCAATAGTCGCATGTTTAAAGAATAAACTCACTCTTTCACTATGATTAAGATCACTACCTTTTAAAAATGATTCTACAAAATATTTTAAATTATTTAAAGCAAATTTAGTCATTTCTTTAATTAATGTTGTGAATCTAGTATTTTTTTTATTGATATCTTTTAAATTGAAATATCCTTCTTGTTGAAGATCCCAAAGACCCTCATTAATCCCCTTCTCAATAGCTTCTACCATAGATTTGCTTCCACCACTTTTAGCGGTTACTTTAGCAATCGGATTCCCATATTGATCATAACCATAGGTAATCGTATAGTTTCCACAATCTTCTGTACTAACTTCATCAACCATTTCAGAATCACTAGGTCTGAATGTGATATGTGGATTCCTCATCCCATTTATTGGATCATCAGATCCCCAGTATGAGTAACCACCACCACTTCCGTCAGAAACACTTATCATTCCCATCTAACCTGGTGTTTCTGGCTTGTCATTAATATCAGGCAGGCTTGGGGGAGAAGGTTGTAAGTCATTCAGGGAACACCCATACGGGGAATTCAGGTTGGCGACATTGAACTGACCAAAACGGGAGGGGGTGTTGGTGTTCTGGGGAGAATAGCCCGTCTCGCTGTCCCACAGGCACTCCTCTGTCCTTATTTTCTTCACCCGTCCGGTCAG
>JAJFUD010000093.1 GCA_021372585.1 bacterium | reverse complement strand
GCGGCTCATGAAATGGATCCTTTTCTATTAAATTGAGCAGGTCGATTACTTTTTCTTTATATTCGCTTTGTTGAATCAACTTCCAATCGATCTTGGCTCTATTGGAAAATATTACGCGCCATTTCGCCAATTCAACTCAGTTCCTTCTTCAATCGGTTTGCTTAGTTCCTTTAATATGGTTTCGCGAGCATCTCGGTGGGAAAGCAAATAAATCGTTTCCTGCATATCTTCCCAACTTTTTTGGCTTATAATGACTGCGGTTTCGTCAGAGTTTTTGTTGGTAATCATGATTGGTTCATTCATCTGCACTACGTTCTTAATTACTTTATATAGGTTTTTTCTTAGATCTGTAATCGATAAAATGCTCATTTATTCACCTCGATACTACTGTAACACCGCTTTAAGCGTACGTCAATAGTACTCTCACTCATTTTTTTGAATCGGGAGGGACGGTTCTTTTGATTCACGTCATTTTCTGCAAAATGAGTGAATTTAGGCAATATTTCATCAATATTCACTTATTTTTGATAAAAAACGGTGAATATGCTATATTTTCATTCATGACATCGAATTTAATCAAAAAGAAGCTAAATGACTTAAAAAAAGAGTATGACGTATTGAAAGCAGGCAAAGAGAACTTGGTTGCTTTGATCGATGAATCGGAATTACCGGAGAGTGTCTACAATTCCAATGCCATAGAAAATTCCACTCTTACTTTAAAAGAGACTGAAGCATTACTGAGGGAAATGAAAATTTCAAGAAATGTTTCTTCCCGGGAAATATTCGAAGCGAAGAACTTAGCCCGGATAATGGAATACATTAGAAACAAAGTAAAGGAAACGGACTTGAATAAAGAGCTTATTCTACTCATATACCAAATGCTTATTGGCAACATCCGAGACGACATTGCCGGCAGGTTTCGACAAACCGGGGAATACGTCAGAGTCGCGACACACATTGCTCCTGCTCCCGAAAAAGTAGAGAGTCTTATCGATGAAATACTGGTGACGTACCATAGCGATTACACCACTTATTTTTTAGATAAAATAGCAAAATTCCATCTTGCTTTCGAGAGTATCCATCCTTTCAATGACGGGAACGGGAGAATGGGCCGGACGATTATTAATTTTCAGTTATCCAGGATAGGATTCCCCTTCATTATCATCCGAAACAAAGGTAAAGAAGTATATTATCAGGCTTTTCAGGAATATGAGAATCAACAATCGACAAAAACG
This sequence comes from bacterium, assembly GCA_021372585.1. Classification (GTDB taxonomy): domain Bacteria; phylum Caldisericota; class Caldisericia; order UBA6126; family UBA6126; genus UBA6126. The sequence continues at coordinate 76,143 of JAJFUD010000093.1, read as the reverse complement.
ATGGAAAAGGTGATTCATCTCGCTTTGTTAGAGTCGTTTCATAAAAGAGTTACGTATCTCAAAGGCGATACCATCATCCCTTTGTCAGAATACGTGAAAAGACAATCAGGATCCCCTTCCGCACTATTCAACGCGGCAAAAAGACAACACATTCCCGCTTTTCGGGAAAAAGGGATATGGAAAATAGGGGTAGATTAAACAGGTGTTTTGTAATAGCTTTTTGGTCCTTTTTTGATCAGCAGGAGCTTCCCTTCTCTCACTAATTTTTTAAGGATATAACTTGTTTCATTCAATGAGGTTTGAAGAAGTTCAGCCATCTCTTTTCTGGTGAACTGACGGTCGGGGTCGCTCAAGTATTGAACAATCATCTGCTCTGTCACTTTGTTGTTCTGCTCATCAGAAGGCAATAAGTAGTGGAATTTTGGCTGATTTACCAATAGATTAGAATGAAGGATGTACCGTGTGTTTTTGGCAGATCCCTTCGCTTGAAGGATATGTTCTTCCATCATGTGAAGAACTATCGAATTGGTTTGGATGGGATTTCGCTGAATGACAGTTGCCAATGTCTGCATATCGGCATGCTTTTCGTGAAACAGCCAATTCAGGATCAACAGCTCATCTAATGTTAATCTGGCATTTCCTGATTTTTCTATAGTTTGTATCCGCTCGATAAACGAAAAATCCGGTTTCTGACTGCTAAGAAAAACCGTCACCTGATGGTTGGTAGAGTCGGAATAATCAGGTATCGGTCGTCCGTAGCGCAGTTGACCATAAAAGATTAAATCTATCCCCCTGCCGGTTCTTTCGGTAAAACCGATACGCTTGATGGTATCGACCAAGGAACGGTTCCGTGGCATCGGTTGGATGTGAATTAAATTCTGCAGATTGACTCCTTCCATGAATCCGCCAGGGTTCGTGATGGTCATGCCGTAGTCGTCTATTTGCACCAATACGGTTCCCATCCGGGAAAAATCCCGATGAACAATAGCGTTAATAAAAGCCTCTCTGAAAGCACTCAAGTCGTAATTCGGAACCGCTTGCCGTGCCAAACCTATCTGCATTTCGTCTTCCGTAATCCGGGAGGTAAACAAATCTTCCACTTTTTCAATTATTTTTAATAAGGAGGATCGAAAATATTGATTTATCACGACCCGGTGCTCTTTTAAAACCTGGAACGCTACTTCATGAGTAGGAATGAATCGGCGAATGCTCTCCTCCTTGCCAATCAGCAATAGGCCGGTAAGGGTGGGTTTTAGCGTGGAACCTTGCTCCTTAACCAGGTCAAGTGCTTTCAGGAGCTCTTCGTCCTGAAGGGTGATCAGATAGCTTTCGTTGCTATTTCGCTGTATGACCTTTCGCAAATGCAAAACCTCAAACACATCCAAATCATTGATATCAGCTTCATGGAGGACATGGGAAGAGAAATCCAATAATCCCAGATCAGATTCTCTTTGGGTGAATTCATGAGGAAAAAAGGGTGTGCATTCCGGAGTGCCGTCGATTTTAAGCCTACGGCGTACTGTCATCCCTTTGGTGGTAGAAACAATCGTGTTTGCTTTTGGTATCTCAATTTTCATATACTGTATTTTGTTGAAGTCCAATAGATAGGCTCTTGTGTGTAAAGGTGGGACAGTTTTATTCTCAATCAATGCAACTATACCAACAGTATCCAGGTGTTTGGGTTGCAGACCGGTTACTGTGCCATCATCTTCCATACCAAGATACAATTCTCCTCCTTGTGAATTTGCCATACAGGTTATAGCCTCAACCAGGTCGTCGTCCGATAGGCTTTTCGAATCGCTTTTAAACTCCACTGTCAACGACTCTTTTTCGGGTATGGTTCGCGTACAGTCATTTCTTTTTGTATTTTTCATACCTATGATTGTACTCAAAATTTCTATCTCGTAAAGTTATCTCGTAATTATTTTTTCTATTTCATTTTACGAGATAGATTACGAAGTAGAAAGTCATATAGGAAGGAAAACAGAGGGTATGATGATGCAGAAGGAAAAAAACCGAAAAACGACGAAAAAGCGTATCGCGGTTTCTCCAAAGCGACAAATAACGCTTCCATTAGCTTTTGTAAAGCAACTGGGTATTGAGTACGAAGCAGATTGTGTGCTAGAACAAAATGCCATCAAAATTCTTCCTGTTTGTGAAGATGCAGGGGCTTTTGATGAGCTTATTCTCGCAGAGATAATGTAAAGAGATAAAACAAAGAATCCAATACAGAATGGGCTAGATAAATTCGTCAACATTGTCTTGGGTAATCGTCTCAACGGTACTGCCAGGATAGCTTTCCAGAAAATTGCTTGCTTTTGTTCTCCCGCTTTTCCACTTAAATTCATACCCATGTAGCTCTCCAGAATACTCCTCTATCCAATCAATTTCTTGCTTGGCATAGTTTCGCCAAAAATAGTAGTTTTTGACAAGTCCTTTGGCAGCATCATTTTTCATTCTTTCTATGATTAAGAAGTTTTCCCAGAGAGCTCCTATATCGGCACGAATAGATGGACCGTTAAAATTCTTGATGAGAGCATTCCGAATACCAAGATCATAAAAATAGATTTTACGGCTTTTGTTGATTTCGTTTCTTTGATTTCTACTGAATGCTGGTAGCTTGAAGATAATAAAACTCTTTTCCAGCAAATCAACATAACGTATGACTGTTTTTTGGTCTATTCCTACGGTTCTGGATAGTTCGGTATAAGAAACCTCTTGTCCGATTTGAAGCGCCAGAGACATGATGAGTCTTTGCATCGATTCGTTGTTCTTGATCAATTGTAACTGGACAGCGTCTTTGTATAGATAATCTCTGCTCAACTCATTTAAATACAATTCTATATCCGAATCTTCCTTAAACTGTAACGTTTTCGGATAAAAACCATATTGTAAAAAATGGGGTAGCATAGCTTTTTGTTCGATAAGTTGTTCGGGTTGGTAAATCTCTGATAAAGCAAGCGGGTATAAAGTGTAAGTAATTTTACGACCGGTGAGTGGTTCGCTTATCTGGTTGGCAAGTTCAAAACTGGATGATCCACTCACTAGCATTTTTACACCTGAGATATTGTCGACGATCAGTTTAAGGAGTAATCCAATATTCTTGATGGTTTGCGCTTCGTCAAAAATCAGCAATTGGTGAGATCCGATGAGTCTCTTTAATCTTTCCACATTAAATCCGCTTAACATATCGGCAACTGCTGGATCATCGCAAGCAAAAAAACGGTGAGAAAGATTGGTTTTTTTGGTAAGTTGTTTTAGCAAAGTTGTTTTGCCAACCTGTCTGGCACCGTATAAGATGATTGCAGGATATAAATCCGAGGTTAACGCCTGCTGTATTTTGTTTTCCAAGTATCGAGTAATCATCATACAAACAGTATACCCACTCCTGTAATTAGGTCAAATTACGGGAGTGGATTCCTCTAATTTTGCAAATTATTCTCGTAAATCAGCGGGACGGTTCTTTTGATTCAGTTACACTTTCCACACCGCGTTGAGATCGGCAACATCCTTCTTGATCAGTTCCACCGATTGGCGCCAAAAGTCGGGTTTGGTGACATCAATCCCGATGGTGCCGGCAATCTCTTCGATATCAGCCTGTCCGCAGTAAGATAACAGTTTTTTATACTTCGGGATGAACGCCTCCCGGTCTTGCTGGTACATCGCATAGAGTCCCATGCTGAAGAGGTGTCCGAACGAGTACGGAAAGTTGTAGAAAGGTACTCCGGTCATGTAATAGTGAGGCTTGTTGATCCAGGCATACGGTTGGGACTGGGTGTAATCCAGGGAGTCGCCAAAAGCCTGTTTCTGAGCTTCGGTCATGTATTCACTCACGAGTCGTGTGGGTATCGAGACATTTTTCCGCTCATCCATGATGCGTTTTTCAAACAGGAACCGGCTGTAGATGTCCACTATGATAGTGGCGGAGCGGTTGACCTTTTTGTCCAGCAGGAAGAGGGTCTCTTCCGGAGTAGCGGTTTTCATCAGGTAATCCAAGAGTATGCTCTCGTTAAAGGTGGAAGCGGTTTCCGCCAAAGGCATCGGTGCACCCATGTGCATAATCCCCTCAGGGAACATCTGCTCATTGTGGTAGGCGTGTCCGAGTTCGTGACAGAGAGTGATGACGTTTTCCAGGGATCCGTCGTAGTTCATTAGGATACGGCTCTGCTTCAGGGGGTAGACTCCGGAGCAGAAAGCACCCCCGCGTTTGCCCTGTCTTGGCTCCACGTCGATCCAGCCTTGGGAGAAAGCGCGTTTGCCCATTTCTTCCATCTGCGGGTCGAACGAAGCAAATACCGCCATCGTGAGCTCTACGGCTTTGTCGTAAGAAAATTCGCGGTTCATCTGCCCAACAGGGGCTAACAAGTCATAGACCGGTAATCCGTTTTTATGTCCCAACCAGACGGCTTTCTTTTTGAAGTACGCGTGGAATATGGGCAAGGATTCTTGCATGATCCCTAATAAGGTATCGAGGGTCTTTTCCTGGAGTCTGTGCGTTTTGCATACGTAGGTCATGTAAGAAGGATACCCCCGCCAATCCAACTCGGTCAGGAGCTCCCCTTTTACTTGGTTCAAAGAAGAGGCTACACTTTCTGCAATGTTCGGGTACGCTTTGATCTCGGCGAGGTAACCGAGTTTGCGCACCGCAGGATTAGGGTCATATGCTTTGTTTCTTACCACCGTTAAGGGTAAAGCCTTAGTCTCCCCTTTTTCGTCAGTAAAATCGACCATTAATTGTGCGAGTAAATTATTCTGCAATCTTGACCAGGCAGTGGAGCCAGTCTGGTGCATTTTTTCCAACAGGAGCTCTTCCCGGTCGCTCAGTAAATATTGACACTCCCCTATCGCTCTGTTGACATCGTATCGGTATGGTGCGATGACAGGGGAATTGACCCAAGCCTTGTCTTGGCTATGTGCGGTCAGCCAACGCAAGTATTTGGCATCCATGACGGTGAAGTGTTCGGATAGTTTTGCCATTTGTTCGGCGTATTTTTGGGCGGTTTCGTTGGTGGCGTCGGTGGCGAGAGTCAGGTGGATGTAAGAATTCAATTTGCTGACAACCTGGTAAATTTCTTTGAGTTTCTCGTAATAGGCGAAGGCGGTTTGTTCCGGGGTGGTGGTTTGGACAAAATGGTTATCAGCCCATTGTTCAAATTGTTGCCATATTTCAGGGAGAGATGTCCAATCTTTGATGAAATCCTCTGATTCAAAGGACGTGTACAAGCTATTCAGATCCCAATATAAACTCACGGTATAATCCTCCTGTTTTGATTCAAATTCTCCACTCCAATAGGATATCAGAAAAGAAATGAATAGGAAATGGCTGAAAGATCTTTACTAGTGATGTGGATGACGAAAACCTAAGACATGGTGACGATTCTCATAATGAGGATATTGTTTTCCACAGCTTTATCCACACCTGTGTATAAATATGATGAAATGACCGTCTTCACTTGATTGGATGAAGTTAGTAGGAATTGAAATATATAAATGGCAAATTGGGTGGGAAAAAATGATAATGGGGGGCACGAACAATCGTGCCCCCCATAGAATAAACGGGTATTACGGAGTGAAAGTGATGGTAATCTCTTGTGTGTCGGCTTTCCAGTCGACTTGAGAACCAAACGCTTCGCTGATGAAACGTAAAGGCACTACGGTTCTATCCTGTGGTTTTACGATGTAAGGAGCTGGTTCACTCTGCGGATAATCGACTACCTCCTCGATCGGAAGGCCATTGGCGGGCGTGGTGGTTTTGCGGATATAACGGCTGTTGGTGTGCATATCCAGCACGATCTTGGTGCCGTTCTGCCGGACTAAGGTAATGTAGATTCTACCCTCACCAGTAGCAGGTTTATCCGGTTCCCACTCCACTTTGGCGTCAAACGATTCGCTGATGAAACGCAGAGGTACCATCGTACGACTGCTAGTAGTAAACGGAGCGATATCAATGCTCACAAAGTTTGGCATTCCATCTTTGACAATAACAGCGTTACGGTTACCGATCTGAAGCTTAATAATAATAGGCGAGGTCAGTATCACGTTGATGGTCTTGGAGGACATATTGCCCACCATGTCAATCGCGGTAATCACGATAGCATTGTTTCCAGGTACTAAACTAACCATACTGGAGAAAACATCAGTACCGGCATCGAAAGAAGCGGATATACCGTTCACCCGCACGAGCTGGACACCGGAGGTATCTTTAGCGGTACCTTTCACCAGGATTGAATTCACAGTGACTGCTTCTCCGTCGACCGGAGCTAATACCGCAATGATCGGTCCTTCCGTATCATTGGTGGTTTCACTGATGGTGACAGTCGCATATCCTTCTTTCCCATCGAGTGACGCGACGATTTGCGCCACACCTTTCTTTAAAGCGGTGAAAATGCCGGTATTGGTAATAATTCCCATATCGGACGGTCTAACCGCCCAAGAAACAGCGGGGTTTGCTATCGGGACGTTGGCATCGTCATAGGCGGTTGCCAAGAACTGTTTGGATTCATTCACTTTCATTGTAGCGATGTCCGGAGTGATCATCACTCTGGAAACGCCCGGTAACACAGTGATAGTCGCAATAGCGGATTTGCCTTCTGCAGAAACCATAATCACACCGGAACCGACTGTTTTAGCATTGAAAGTACCGGTATTGGATATAGTGCCGATTTCCACCGGGGAAACGGTCCAAGTAAAGGCAGGGTTCGGGATTTCGATATTGGTTGCATCGTAGGCTTTTGCCAGAAATTGGAATGTTTTGTTGATACCAACGGAGGCAGTGGTAGGAGAGATCACTACTTTATCTACTTTCATCGTGGAGGTAGTGATGGTTACTTTGGCAGATCCTCGAACACCAAACGCATCAGCACTGACATCGCAGGAGCCGGTGATGGTGCCGGCAGAGAAATAACCGTTTTCATTGACGGTTCCCATACCAGCCGGGCTGACAGACCAAGCGAATTTCACATTCGGGACAACATTGTTGTTGCTATCATAAGCAACGGCAGTAAACGGTACAGAGCCATTCGGTAATACATTGATACTGCCAGGGGTAATGACGATCCTACCAATGGGTTGAGAGGAGAGACCGGTAATTCGGAAGGTCACAACCTGGTTGGTTGCGGACAATCTCGCCTGGACGACAGAATCGCCGGGTGTGGTCGGGGTTGTCAACATGGCAACCGCTTTTCCACTGGCATCGGTCACAAAAGTCGTCTTGTCTAATTTGGCTTCGTTGTTCGGAGAGCTGACAATGGAGTACACCACAGTCATATTCGGGATGTTGTTGCCGAGATCGTCTTGAACGGCCGTGGTTAACGCAATGGAGGAGCCAGATGAAACGGATTGATCCTGGGTTAGCTTGATCAGTTTCTGGGTGGCTTCCCCGGCAATAACCTCGTAAGGGTTCGACAAAATTTCTGTCTGCTCTTTGGAAGTGCGGACAAATAACTGGTAGTTACCAGCGCGGTTAGGATTACGGATACCGGTCTGCATCGAGAAAGTAATATTGATATCCCGTTTGCTTTCCGGAGTCGGGTTGATCTTGTTGGCTGAATCGGGCTTGATATTGACCGGGGTCGTGAAGGTCACGACGGGGCCCTTCTCGCTGTTCATGACATTGATAACCGGAACAGAGGAAAGGGTACGGCCTTTGAAGATTTGATCGGTACCGGGAATAATGCCTCTCTCATGAGTGCTGAGAGTGGTTTCATTGCCGGAAGCTACCTTAATCAAATCGCCGCGCACTTCTTTGCGGTATACATAGCTGATGGTGACGGTATCGGTCAGGGCAATCTGGCCATAGAAGACCATCATGCCTTTCTCGAGACCTGCAAGTTTGTTATTGTTTTCATCGAGAAACTCAAAATCCACCCCACGAACCAATAAGGTCGGGTTGTCCGGGTTGGCGGATGTGGCTTTCTTGACGATGATATCGTATTTTTCGGTTCCATAGATATCAGGGTCGAGGATGTCGTCATACCGTAACTTCGCTCTGCCGGATACAGTGTCGATCAGGATTTTCTCGTCTGTAATCCTGACGCCGATATCATAATCTGCGACGATGGTATCCAACAGTTTGAGCGGTTTACGGAAGTCAACCTTGCCAGTGATAGGATCCATCTTATAATCGGATAACTCATATTCGTGTAACTGGATTTCAGAACTTACTCCAGTCTTGGGATCAATCCTGGTGAGGATTACCGTGGTATAAGTGGATTCAAACGTGGTGGGTGGTTTGCCGGGTAAGAGGTTCCCGCCCATATCAATATATTCTGTTTGGGGAGCTAATATTTCCGCAACAAGAGAATTATCATCATAATTGCCAGCTTCAGTGGTGCGATAGATACGGTATTTGGAAGCGTTCTGTAATGGTGACCATTTGATTTTGACGGCGTTCAGCGTGGTGCTGGAGAGGAATTCGACCATCCGCTCTTCCCACGGTTCGGATTCGCCGATGGTTTCGTTCACGGCGGTGATAGAATAATAAACTTTGCCCACGCCTCTCATTAAACCGGAATTCAACGTTAACGGCTCTAAATTATAATTGATATCGGTTATAGGGGGAGTAATTGCTTTCCCGACAGGATAATTCGTTAGTTTAAAAGTAGTTTCTCCGCCATCGGCATAAGTGGTAAGGGTTTCGGTGATCACATCGGCCCATCCTTTTGTTAAAGAAAGGCCAGTATCAGGGTAGTTAGCTCCAATTGTATAATTAGCAGAAACAACACCAAAATAATTTTCTCTTCTCGCTAAAGAAGTATTTGACAGAATTACCGCACTGTAAATCATTTCTCCTAAATCAAACCTATTATTAGGAACGCCAACTTCAGAGTGCATCGTTGTAGCAGGGAAATTAAAAAGCTTTAATCCAACATCTAACTCGCCTTTTCTTACAATGGAACCTGCTGTATAGGTTACTTCCCTGTTGTCAACAAATATGGTGAAGTTATTTAATCTGATGTCAAATTCAGAAACCGTTGATGAACTATCAAGATCTCTATAGATCGGATCAAAATTCCCATAACCTACAGGTGTGGTAGCGGGAGGTATAACTGCACTAGAATATTTTTCATTAATCGCAAATTGGAATAATGTTTGGTTATCATCAGGGTCACCTGGCAAAACCACTGGAGATCCAATTAGGGCTGATGGAAGATAGAAAGAGTTAAAAATATTTGATAATCTTTTATCTCCAGGTTGAACGGTAGTGCTCAATGCTCGATTTTCTAGATAAAATCGTAATGGCCATACATCATTACGATCAACTTCATTAATTGCTGGAGATGTTTGATAGGGGACTAAAGTCATGAGAAGATCTTTATCACCGGCAGCCACATTTGTTCCTTTTGGATATAATTCACCTAATGCATAGACCCAAGTCAATCTTTTATCACCCGGATCTACTTGATTAGCAACGGTTCCGCCTGTTTCATCATAAATATACTCACCATCATCATAATAAGCATTTTTTATCACATTTTCAGCGTGCATAATGGTTGTTGTGGTAGCGGATGACTGGACTGTAGTAGAGTTATCCAGATCATTATTAGTAACGATAGAGTTTTTTGGGTAGTAGAACATACCGACGATGATTTTGTCATTGGTGCTCAGATATCCGTTCCCATCTTTGTCATCGATGAGCCAATCGTGTTCAGAAAAAACACCATCATTATTTTTATCAACAAAAGCAAGATTTGAATAACTAAAATTAGTCAGAGCAAATGTTGGGTCAGCAGTAGTGCCAAAGTCGGTATCACCAACCTCAACCAAAGAACCTTGTCTGTAAAGTGGTATCGTGTTGATAATGTTTAATCTTCGGTCACCAACAGAAATTTTCCCATCAGAGTCTCTGTCTTCATAAGTCCATTCACCAGGATCCAGTATACCATTACTTCGTCTTGGATTTCCTGCCGGATAAGTCTGATCATAAAATTTAATATTGCGAGGTAATTGTGAACTGGTAGCACTGGGCTCATAGCGATAGCTTACTGTGAGTCTGTCGCCTTTGCGTAAGGGATTAAGGAGTTTAATCGTACCTGTTTTGTAATCAAGCTCAAAATCAGCGCCATTCAACAATCTTGGATTGACTGAAATGTTGGCTGAAGAGATAGTGGAGTCAATGTTGGTTTCTTTCGGAAAAACGCAAGTAATCGAATCCGTGCCTGCTTTCAGCGGTTCATTCACATTGAAAGCAATGCGGTAGGAAGCCAGTTGTCCGGCGGTAGCAGGATACGTAGTCACTTGTATGTTCTGCGCATCCGCATATACATTGCCGGGTAAAAGGCTAATTAGTGAAGCAGTAAGCAAGCAAATCGTACTGATGAAGCTTACAATTTTCCTAACTCTTGTATTCATCTATCATTCCCCCTTTATATAGTAAGCTTAAACGCTCTAATTCTAAAAGAAGACACATTTTACTCATAATTTACCTCAATTTAAGCAACTTTTCTTAAAAAATCAAGAAATCAAGTGCTATTTTTCAATAAATTTTAGTATAAATAGATGATTTTATTAATATGGTTCACTCTCATTGTCTTTTAATAAATGATACTCCCTCATTTTATTAAACAATGAACGTCTGGATATACCTAGGGTTTCAGCTGTTTTTGTTTTGTTATTTTGGTTCTGTTTCAAGACATCGATAATTAAATTTTTTTCAAATTCTTTTACCGCTTCATTTAAAGTCATCCCTAAAAATAATGTTGATTTTTGATTCACCTGAGAAGATTTTTTCTCGGTAAGGGTGATGGGAAGATCTTCTGCATCCAGTATCAGCCCTTTTGTAATAATCACTGCATGGGCGATGGCATTTTCCAGCTCATCAATGTTGCCCGGAAAAGAATACTCTTGTAACGTTTTCCAACAAGCTTCTGAAAACTGATTGATTAGTTTTCCATACTTTTGGCTGTATTTTTGTAAGAAAAAAACCGATAGTTTTTGGATGTCCTGTGTTCTTTCACGAAGAGGAGGAATATCGATACTCACCACATTCATCAGATAGAAGAGGTCCTCCAGGAACTTTCCCTCTTTGACGAGTTTTGTGATCGTGGAATTGGCGGTAGCGATAAAGCGGTATCCGATAGAGGAGTGGTAAATATCTCTCACATTGGCCTGACTGTTCAGGCTCAGGATGTCGATATTCCGAAACAGAACGGTGGCTTGCTCCACGGTGTGAAGCTTGTTCAGCTCAATCGCAAACACAGAGTCTTCGGCAAATCCATTCACCATGATGAAAGGCAAGTCCTTGTTCGGGGAGGCGAGATGAATTTTCTTGGCGAGGGTCTCTTTTCCGGTACCGTGCTCACCAAGCAGTAATACGGAAGCATGGCTCTCGGACACTTTGCCGATAGTTTTAAAAATATCCTGCATAACCGGTGTCTCGCCGATCAAATCAGCGGACTCTCCACTGACCATCGTATTGGCTTTCAGGTAGGCGACTTCGTTGGTGAGCTTGCGCAGGTCGATCGCTTTCCGAATCACAATTCGAATCTCGTCCATGTCGAACGGTTTGGTTAGGTAGTTATAGGCACCGTTTTTCATCGCTTCTATCGCTAAATCCGGACTGCCAAACGCGGTAATAAAAATGACGGGGACATCGATCATGTGCTCGCGGATACGTTCGAACGCTTCCAGACCATCCATGTTAGGCATGCGGACATCCAGCACGATCACATCCGGAAGAATTTTGGCGGCGAGTTGGACGGCTTCCAACCCATCGGAGGCTAAAAATACCTGATACCCCTCATCCAGGGCTATTGCTTTAAATAACTCACGCACTCCCTCTTCATCATCCGCTATCAGTACTTTATAGGAATTCATATCTCTTATGTAAGCGGTTTGGTCGGAAAATCAAGTGTTTTATTCGGTTTCTCTTTAGAAAAAGTTAATGTAAAACGAGTGACCTCACCGGGAATGCTCTCAAATCGAATGGAACCTTCCAGGTCTTCCATCATTCTGCGGGAGATCGCAAGCCCTAATCCTGTCCCTTTGTCCTTGGTGGTAAAAAACGGGGTAAAAATTTTTTGCTGTTCAGAGGTGTCGATACCGATACCGTTATCCTGAACGGTGAGTTCAATCGTTTCTTCGAGGACTTTTGCCTCGATCAGGAGATGACCGTTTTCGGGCCTGATCGCCTGGATGGAATTGACAATCAGGTTAAATAGGATCTGGTGAAGCTGTCTTCTGTCGGCATAGACTTCCAGGTTCCCGAGTCCTTTCAGATCCACCTGGATGCGTTTTTGTTTAATCCTGGCTTCGAGCATCTGCAAAATCGTATCGATAATCGGCTCGACCGGTATTTTTTCCAGATTGGGTTTGGAAGGACGCGCATACACCAAGAGGTCTCGAATCAGGCTCTCCAAGCGGTCTATTTCACGCAGTACTAATTTGAACATCCGCGCATTTTCCGGTTCGGTGGATAGTTTTTTACTCAATATCTGAATGAACCCTTTCACGGAGGTCAGCGGGTTTCGTATTTCATGGGCAATGCCCGTCGTAAAGAGACCCAGCATCTTCAGGGCTTCGTTCTTCTCTGCTTCTTTCAGCAGGTGGATATTTTCTGTTACATCCTCTAACGAAATCAGGACTGAGGGAGATCCGTCAGGATTCTGGTTCGGTGTGATGACAATATTCAGGTAGCGTTCTTCCTTTTCTATGATTTTCTTGGCTGAATCAAATTTATACTGGGTGTGCTTTTCCATCGCTTTATCTACGGCTCCGCGAACTGTCGGGCCTAATCGGTCCCAGATATCGGTAATGGTAGCCTTTTCGGGGTTCAAGCCTAAATATTGAATAGCCGAAGGATTGATAAAAGCGATTTGCCGGTCCTTGGTCAGAGAGATCATCCCGGTCTGGGTATTGCGAAGAATCAGCTCATTTCGGGCGGTGGAAACAGAGAGATTGTCGGCAAAGCGGTTCAATGCGGCAGAGATCTCCCCGAATTCTCCGGGCAGGGGGGGTATTTTTTCCTGCAAGTCCACATTCATACGAGCCAGACCCGATAAGAGGCGTTTCAGGTTTCGGGAGAAGGTGAACGCAAAGAAAAAGCCTAATAAAAGAGTGGTGAGCATAATCGTCAAGATAATTCGGTTGGATTGCTGTTTGATATCGGCAATTTTCAGCTGGATATTGTGGTAGGACTCTTCCACCCAGACAAAAGAGCCTTGGTCATCCAACTTCGCCGAAGCCGTTAAACGCGGATACTCCGAATATGCGGGATTCGATGCGTACGCCATGACTTTATCGAATTCTTTAATAAAGAAACCAGCAGACATCTCTTCATAAAAAGCCGGTATTTGCCGGGAGTATATTAACAAAGAAAGCTCCATTTTCATTTTTTTGACATCGGTATAAATCGCCTCAAAAGAGCGTGCATCAAAGTAATGTTTTTGAGCCTCATATTGGATTTGGGCATCATCCTTAATACGCAGCATGACATCCTGGTACGTTTTTGCCAACTGTCTCGCATGGTGCTGCAGCTTTTCTTGTTTTTCCTGGATCAGGTGGGTAGTCATCGTCTCTGTCAGGAACCAACCTAAGGTCAGATTGCCAAACACCACCAACAATACCGTGAAAAAGAACACCTGAAACCGTACCGATCGTATCCACTTTAACATTTTCGGTACCACACATTCTCCTCCCCGAGGATTTTCTCGAGGTGTTGCAGGAGGGAGGGATTGCGGTTGACCGAGAGGCTGTTCCGACCGTTGGTGTGAATCAGATGATTGGATTTGATCAACTTCAGGTCAATCGGGCAGTCTCCTGGGTATTTTTTCAGCATCGCCACAATGGATTCGACATCTTTGGCGTTATGAATATCCAGGTTAATACGAAGGCTGATGGTCGCTGTTTTTTGTAATTCAGACTGCATCTCTTCCTGAGGAATGAAACGCTTCACTTCAAGCAGAGAGGCAAACTGACGTTCTGCATCGTTACGGATTCGAACTTCAACGACCAATGCGCCCGGCTCATCCTTAATCTGCAGGATATCCTGAAATACTTTCCCACGGGCGAACAGTTCAACGGAACCGGTCAGGTCGCCGATGGTCACCAGCCAGGTCTGGGCTTCTTCATCCTGGGTATTGTTATTGCGTTTTTTGAGTAACCGTATATTCTCTATTCGGCCAAATAAAATCTTATTCTCGGATTCCGTCACCGCTTCGAGCTCTTCAATCGGAGTGCAGGCCAGATCAAAAAAGGCTTGTTTATAGACCGTGAAGGGATGACAGGTCAGGTAGAAACCATACGCTTCCTTCTCATAATGCATCTTGTCTTCCATGGTAGTGCGGTTTTCGGCTTCTGGCATCGGGGGGTTCGGGTCAAACGCATCGAACAAACTGGTTTCCGCAGCCGGCGTTTGGCTGATTTCATTCAGCAAGGTTTTCCGATCGGGATTTAAGGTGTCGAATGCACCGGCTTTTACAAGGTTTTCAATGACTTTCTTATTCACTTTCGTCCCTTTGGAGCGTCTCAGGAATTGGTCAAAGGTGGTAAAAGGACCGTGTTCCTGCCGTTCCAACAGAATCTCATCGAGAGCGATTTTACCGGCGCTCTTAATAGCCAGCAAACCAAATCGGATCGATTGGCCCTCGATCGTAAAATGGAGTTCGCTCTTGTTGATGGAGGGAGGTAAAACCTCAATATCGCTCTCCCGACAAGCCTGGATATACTCAATGAGTTTTTTTTCGTCGTCTTTCACACTGTTCAGTAAAGAGGTCATATAGGGTAGCTTGTAGTGAGCCTTTAAGTAGGCAGTCTGATAAGAGATCACGCCATAAGCGGCCGCGTGTGCACGGTTGAAACCGTATCCGGCAAATGCCTGCAGGTAGTCAAAAATTTTCTCGGCGGATTCTATCGTGTAACCACGCTCCACCGACTTATTGATAAAAATCTGCCGTTGTTTGTCCATCAGCTCCTTTTTCTTTTTTCCCATCGCCTTACGCAGGATATCTGCCTGTCCAAGGGAAAAACCCGCCATCGTTCGGGCAATCTGCATGACCTGCTCCTGGTAGACGCAGATGCCATAGGTATTTTGCAGGATTGGCTTCAAGTCGGGCAAGTCATATTTGATCGCTTCCGGGTTCTGTTTATTCTTGATGAAGTCTTTGATCAGGACCATCGGTCCGGGTCGGTAGAGTGCAATCAAAGCGATGATATCTTCCAGGTTGTTCGGTTGGAGCTCTTTCATGATCTGACGCATCCCACGGCTTTCCACCTGAAACATCCCGGCAGTATCGGCTTTTTGATACAGAGAAAAAACTTGCGGATCGTCCATCGGGATTTTTTCGAGGTCGATGGTCTCATGTTTCTCGGTTTCCACCAAGCGGATGCAATCATTGATAATCGAGAGGTTGCGCAGACCCAGGAAGTCGATTTTCAGCAAGCCCATCTTCTCTATCACGTCTTTGTCATATTGGGTCACGTAAGATTCTTCGGTTTTGTCCATGGTCAGGGGGACATAATTCCACAGCGGTTCATCCCCAATGACGACACCTGCCGCATGTACAGAGAAGTTTCGGGTGATACCTTCCATCTGCAGGGCGGTATCATACACCCTGCGGTTGCGGTCATTTTTGTCGACGAAGGACTTAAAGTCCGGAGAGAGTTTATAGGCATCTTCGAGATTGGAGCCGAACGGGATGGTTTTGGTGATGATGTTGATCTCGGTAGGGGTGTATTTAAACGCTCTGGCTGTATCCCTGATCGCGGCACGGGATTCCATCTTACCAAAAGTGGCGACCTGGGCAACTTTCTCCTTCCCGTATTTTTCACGGACATAGGTAATCACTTCGCCACGGCGTACATCTTCAAAATCGATGTCGATATCGGGCATGTTGATACGCTCGGGATTCAGAAAGCGTTCGAAAAAGAGGTGGTACTGAAGTGGATCGATACTGGTGATATTCAATAGATAACTGACCACACTGCCAGCGGCGGAGCCTCGTCCGGGTCCGACCGCGATCTTGTTTTCCTTGGCATAATTAATGAAGTCCTGTACCACGAGGAAATAATCCACAAACTGCATCTCCTCGACAATTTTTAATTCGTATTGCAGTCGATCCAGCATTTCCTGTTGGGGATGATCCCCATAACAGCGGGGGAGGTTCCGGTCGCATAAGGCCCGTAAGTATTGAGCGCGTTCTTCCATGGTCTCGATACCGGGTTTCTGGAATTTCGGCAAATGAGGCTTGTCGAATTCGATTTTCACATTACAGCGGTCGGCAATTTCATTCGTATTGTTCAGCGCTTCCGGAAATTCTGTGAACAGCGCTTTCATTTCCTCTTCTGTTTTCAGATAATAGTCATCCGAGCTGAAACGCATCCGATTCGGATCTTCGTAGTCTGCTAATGTTTGCACACAGAGCAGAATATCGTGGGCAAAGGCATCCTTTCGCTCCGGATAATGGGCATCTTGTGTCGCTACCAGAGAGATACCAAGTTGTTTTCCCATCTCCCGGAGAAGAGGCATCACCTTTTTTTCTTCCGGAAGAAAATGATTCTGGATCTCAAAAAAATAATCCGGGCCGAATATCTCTTTATATTGTTTGGCGACTTTCATCGCTTCTTCCTGGCGGTCAGCGTTGAGTAAATACGGCACCTGCCCCTTGATGCAAGCGGACATGGCAATGATATCCTCATGATACATCCCTAGCAGCTCGAAATCTACACGCGGCTTATAATAAAATCCTTCGATTCTCGCCTTGGAAACAAGCTTGCACAAATTCTGGTACCCTTTCCAGGATTTTGCGAGCAAGATCAGGTGGTAATTGATCGCGTCTTCTTTTCCCTCTTTTTTGAAGCGGGAATAAGGAGTGGTGTAGATCTCACAGCCGATGATCGGTTTGATGGATCGAGGTGGTTCTTTGTTGGAATTATCCTTATCAATGTCGGGGTAACATGCCCGATAGAAAGGAATCGCTCCGTACATGAACCCATGGTCGGTGAGCGCTACCGAGTCCATCTGCAGTGCACGAGCCCGGTTGACTAAATCCGTAATTTTATTCATCCCATCCAGAATGCTATATTCCGAATGGTTATGTAGATGTACAAATGCCATACGATATTATACCTTGATTCTGTGTTAGGAAACAGATTTAATTAAAACACTGATTTTCTCGGTTAACTCCCGAACAACCTCTTTTTCCCGGGCTTCCACGAGCAGGCGAACCAAGGGCTCCGTCCCGGAAGAGCGGATGTTGATTCTGGCCAAGGGGTACTGTTCCTCAATTTTAGAAACTTCCGTCCGTAGCCAGGTAGAATCGGAGACCTGATCTTTATCTTCTACGTGGATATTAGTCAGCTGGTGGGAATAGAATTCGATCTTTTCGAGGTCCTGCATCCATCTTCCCTGGCTCTCGATAAAGGTTTGCATGAATTCCAGAGCGGTAATGATCCCATCCCCGCTGCGTACTTTATCTAAAAAGAGCACGTGGCCGGATTGCTCTCCCCCTAAGGAGTAGCCAAAGCGTAAACAATCCCGTAAGACGTATTTGTCTCCGACATTTGACCGGAACAAGCGTATCCCGTATTTGGCAAGAAAATGCTCGATACCGGTATTCGTCATAATCGTTCCCACAACGCCGTTTCCCGGCAATAATCCTTTGCTATGGCGATGCAGAGCGCAAAATGTGATAATCATGTCACCGTCAATGACGGTATTTTTATCGGTGAACATCATGACACGGTCGCCATCACCATCGTGCGTGAGTCCGAAATGGAAATCAACCTGATGCTCCTTCACCCAATTCCTGAAAAAGTCCGGGTGGGTAGCGCCACAATCGACATTGATCTTATTACCGTCAGGGGTGTGGTTGATCTCTACCACATTGGCTCCCAAGAGCCGGAGAATCCGGGGGGTGGTGAACCAGGTCGCACCATGGGCGAGATCGGTCGCGACGGTGTAGCCTTTGAGCAGGTTGGCAGGATACAGGGAGGCGACCAGGGAGGCATACATCTCAGGAGCTTCGTTCTCCATCGACTGGACCATACCTTTTGGGTACTCACCCGACCACTGGGTGTCGGGCTGACCGAGTAATTCCTCGATCTCGCTCTCCCATTCGGATGAGAGCTTATAGCCGGCTTGGTCAAAACACTTGATGCCGTTATCGTGGATAGGATTATGAGAAGCAGAGATGACAACCCCGGCGACCATGTTGAAATGAACGACCAGACGTGAGACGGCAGGCGAAGGGACGATCCCCAATCGGAAAACATGAATGCCGGCGTCCACCAAACCACGGACCATCGCCTGTTCTATTCGTTGACCGGAAAGGCGTGTATCTCTCCCTATGCCGACGCTCAGGACTGACATATTGGCAAAACGCCGGTGGAGTGTATAGCCAAAAGCCTTGCCTACCCGATAAACAAAATCATCGGGTAGTTTGGTGTCTGCATGACCCCGTATGCCGTCTGTCCCAAAAAGGAGGTTCATCAGACGATAGCTTTTACCTGTTTGACCAACTTTTCAAAAGCTGATTTGTCCTCAACGGCCATCTGAGCTAATACTTTTCTGTTCAGGGTAAGGTTGATGGTTTTTAAGCCATGGATAAACTGAGAGTAATTCATCTCGGGTTCGATCATGCGAACGGCGATATTGATACGTTGAATCCACAAAGAACGGACATCCCGCTTAAATAACCGGCGGCTGACATATTGGTACCGTTCTGCCTGTAATACTTTTTCTTTCGCAACCGCAAATCTGGCATGAGAGGAGCCGCGAAAACCTTTTGCTTTCTTTAATAACGCTTTAACTCTTTTTTTTCTGACTGTTCCACTTTTAATGCGCATTGAAGTTCTCCTTTACAATTTTACATTCGGCAACCGTAGACGTACATTTTTGTAATCTGACGGGCCGACGATACGTTTCGCTAACTGGTCCTTTTTCAATCGGGAGCCTTTCTTTTCCATGTGGTGACTATGACCGGCCGGAAGATAACAAATCTTTCCGGAGCCAGTGATACGAAACCGCTTGGATGCGCTTTTCGATGACCTTATTTTGTTCCTCATACTAAGACCCTTTCTTTGAAACCGGCGATATGATCGATACCAAATTCTTGCCTTCCAGTTTGGGATGGCGTTCTATTTTTCCAACATCCATCACGGTATTGGCAATTTTGTCCAACATATCGAAGCCATGATTCTTATAAATAATTTCTCTTCCTCGATACATGATAACAATCTTAACCTTGTCACCACTTTCTAAAAAATCCCGTATTTGCTTTATTTTGACCTCAAAATCACCCTCGCCGATATTCAACCCGATTTTCATCGTCTTCAGATCGTTGGATACCTGTTTCTTCTTGGAATCCTTGACCCGTTTGGTTGAATCGTAGAGAAACTTTCCGTAGTCCATAATTTTGCATACGGGGGGTGTGCTGGTAGAGGCTATCTCGACTAGATCCAGCCCCTTTTCACGTGCAAGTCGTATGGCTTCCTTTGTATCCACCACACCGGCTTGCTTACCATCGTCGCTAATTAAGCGAACCTCTCGTGAAGAAATTTTCTCGTTAATTCTATGTTTTTCTACTATACTAACCCCTCCTATAAAAAAAATCTATCCAGTTTTACTTGATTTGAGAGTAAAAGTCAAGCTGTATTTACCCAAGCAAATTTTTGTCACGGGTTTGAATCTGTGCCAGCAATTTCTCAAGGAACACTGCGATTGGCATCGTTTTCAGGTCCACCCCGTTGCGTTGTCGGACAGAGACCATTTTCTCGAGACTGGAGGCTTCTCTGCCGCCCATCACTAACATGTAGGGAATTTTTTGCCGGGCTGCCTGGCGAATCTTATTCTGCATCGTTTCTGCACGGTCATCCAACCAAGTGCGGATCCCGGCGTTTTTCAGAATTCCGTGAATCTCTTTCGCATACTCTTTTTGCTGGTCGGTAATCGGGATCAGACAAACTTGCACGGGAGCGAGCCAGGGAGGCAAGGCGCCGGCATATTTTTCGAGCAGGAGAGCGAGGGTGCGCTCATAACAGCCGATCGAGGTGCGGTGCAGGATGTAAGGGAACTGCCTTTTACCTTCCGCATCGGTGTATTCCATCTCAAACCGACTCGCCAGCTGGAAATCAATCTGAACGGTGATCAGGGTATCTTCTTTACCGAACACATTTTTCATCTGCAGATCAAGTTTCGGTCCGTAAAATGCAGCTTCACCCGGCGCATCCTTATACGTGAAAGGCATCGCGTCGAGAATATTCTTCATTTTCTCTTCGACCTGT
The DNA here is from genome assembly GCA_021372585.1 of bacterium. Lineage (GTDB taxonomy): Bacteria > Caldisericota > Caldisericia > UBA6126 > UBA6126 > UBA6126. Next base: position 55,926 of record JAJFUD010000093.1, on the reverse strand, counting down.
ATCCATTGCTCCGGGGAACCGATGTATTTGTCCATTTTTTTCGGGTCAAACCGGGAGAATTGGTAAGTCACGTCCTCCCGCAGCCCGATCACTTCCAGGAGATCATTAGCCAACGTGACACACCCGGCAAATTCATCTGCCAGCTGTTCTTCCGTACAGGCGATGTGCCCTTCCGAAATCGTGAACTGGCGTATACGAATCAATCCGTGCATCTCACCGGACGCTTCGTTACGAAAGAGGGTGGAAGTCTCGTTCAGGCGCATCGGAAGGTCCCGGTAGCTCCTGGTTTTCGCGAGGAAGACCTGGAATTGGAACGGGCAGGTCATCGGGCGTAAGGCAAGCACTTCCTCGTCCTTGGTTTCATCGCCAATGATAAACATCCCTTCGCGGTAATGCTGCCAGTGGCCGGAAATTTTGTAGAGATCGCTTTTGGCCATGAAGGGGGTTTTGGTGAGAAGGTAACCGCGCTTTTCCTCTTCGTCCTCAACAAATCGCTGTAAAATCTGGATGACTTTCGCGCCATTGGGCATCATGATCGGTAACCCTTGTCCGATATACGAGGTGGTCGTAAAATACTCCAGCTCACGGCCAATTTTGTTATGATCGCGCCTTTTCGCCTCTTCCATCTGGATCAGATAGGCTTCCAGATCTTCTTTGGAGAAGAAAGCGGTGCCGTAGATACGCTGCAGCATTGGATTGTGCTCATCTCCACGCCAGTAGGCGCCGGCAAGGGATAACAATGTGAAGAAACGAACTTGTCCGGTCGTTTCCAGATGAGGCCCTCGGCATAAGTCCAGAAACTCCCCCTGCTGAAAAATTGTGATCGGCTCATCCGCGGGTAATTCCTGAATTAATTCCACTTTATACGGCTCGTTGTGTTCTGTAAAATATTGCACGGCTTGCTCGCGGGTCCAGATGCTTTTTTGGATGGGAAGGTTTTCTTTCATGATTTTGTGCATCTCTTTTTCAATCGTTAATAAATCGTCGGATGTCCAGAGGGTAGTCGGCTCAAAATCATAATAAAATCCGGTATCAATCGCAGGACCGATGCCCAGACGAGTCTCCGGAAACAATCTTTTTACTGCTTGCGCTAACAGGTGCGACGTGCTGTGGCGTAATATTTCTAAAGAATCTTCCATACTGCCCTCTCCATTCAATTATTGCTTAGTTGTGGAATCATTATAACCACTTTCCTTCCATTTCACACCTCTCCGCATGTTATATTTATTCAGAAAGTTTCCAATTAAATGAATGCTTAAACCATCCATTAGCGGGTTATATCCTTTTTAAAGAAGCAGAAACCTGACAACTAAGGCGAATTTTGATTCTAATCATTAGGAAAACTATGTTGAATATTCACATTTTTAAGACTTCTGATATAGAAGCTCTGCAAAAAAATTTATATTAGATCATCGTTTTGTTTAATGGATAATAACCAGTGAAATAAAAATGGTCGGGGAGACGGGATTTGAACCCACGACCTCTTGGTCCCGAACCAAGCGCTCTACCAAACTGAGCTACTCCCCGATAAAGTCTTGAAAAAAATGGTCGGGGCGAGAAGATTCGAACTTCCGACCCCTTGCACCCCATGCAAGTGCGCTAGCCAAACTGCGCCACGCCCCGATTGTATCAAACGCTTCATTATTATAATAGAATCCATCCAATTTTCAAAGCACCCGAAAAAAAATAAATTGGGACTGTCCCAATTTATTTTTTTTCGGGTTTGACGGTGCGGGACATCAAGTCATGTAAGGCGTCTGTCACCGGTTTGTTCTGGAACAGGATTGCGTACAAAGCTTCGCTGATGGGCATCTCTATCTTATCTTTTGCTATGGCTAACACGGCCGGCAGAGCATCGATTCCTTCGACGGTTTTGTGAGTTTTTGTGATAAATTCCAAGCTTTTTCCCTGTCCAATGAGCGTTCCCGCCCAAAGATTCCGGCTTAAAGAACTGGTGCACGTCCCGATCAAGTCTCCTAATCCGGAAAGTCCCGCAAGGGTGTTCGGATCCGCGCCTACCAGAGCGGCTAACCGCTTCATCTCATGAATCCCGCGAACGATCAAAGCGGATTTCAGATTACTGCCCAACTGCTTGCCATCAAGAATGCCGGCTGCTAATGCAATGATGTTTTTCATCACGCCGCCCAGTTGTACCCCCAAAATATCCGTGTTGGTGTAAACGCGGAAATTCGGGGTAGCCAGCGTTTGCTGCCAGTCTGTCGCTTCCTCTTCCGAAAGGCTTGCCACCACGGTTGCAGCCATTAAATCCTGTGCAATTTCCAATGCAAAATTCGGACCCGAGAGAATCGAAAAATGCTCCGGAAGCAAGGAAGGAAAAGCAGTCTGAAAATAATCTGAGAGCCACAAAGGCTCTTTTTGGAGGATCATTCCCTTTACCAACGAGAGCAAGTGTGTTTTCTCTTTCATGAACGGCTTCATCGAGCCAATCATCTCAGATAAGAAGCGTGAAGGTACGGCTACTACCCAATCAGGCGAGAAGGAGAGCGCTGAATCGAGAGAAATCGTTGTCCGAAGATCTTTCGACAACGCAACTCCAGGCAGATAAGGACTTTTTTGATTTTTCATCAACGCTTCGGTTTGGGGAGTGTGTACCCATAATAGGACTGGAATTCCTTTTTTTACCAACAGGTTGGCGATCGTGGTTCCCCATGCGCCGGCTCCGATCACTGTTACGTGGTTAATCATTGTCTCTCCTCCCCTTGAAAATGATGTCTACAGGGGTACCTACCAGTTTCATGGATTCGATGATGCGTTTGGAGAAAAAGTTGATGTAGGACTGGTCGAATAAGGCGGTTTTGTTGACAAAAAAGACAAAAGTAGGCGGTTTGATGTCCGCCTGGGTGATATAGAGTATTTTACGGTTATTCATAGGCAGGGATCCATCTGTCAGAATCTGCTGGATCATCTTGTTCACCTGATGCGTGTTCTGGCGGGAAGTGTAGGAGGCGTAGGCCTGCTGTATCAGAGCGGGAATTTTTTCGGTGTGTTTGCTTGTTTTGGCTGAGATATACAGACGGGGAGCAAAATCCAGGTACCGAAATTTCAGGTCTACTTCCTTTTCGAACGCTTCTCGATCCGGAAGGATATCCATTTTATTCATTAACAGAATGCATGCTTTTTTATTTTCTTTAATGGCGTCCATGATACGCTGGTCTTCCCGGTACACATGATCGGATGAGTCCAAGACAAAGAGAACCACGTCGCTCTGTTCTATAATCCGTAGTGTCCTTTTCATACCCAGGTAGACGGGACCGAATTCCTTCAAGCGGTTGAAGCGAATACCGGCAGTATCGATCAGGTCAAAGGAACCATACTTCGTATTGATTCGTTCCTTGATCGGATCGCGTGTCGTAAATTCCTCATCACTTACTAAGCATCGGTTGGTTTTCAGAAAACTATTCAACAGTGTCGACTTCCCGGCGTTCGGCCTACCGACAATCACCACTTTCGGAGGGAGATCTGTTTCTTCGAATAGGGCGGGGTACTCCTCAAAGGCTTTGCATGCTTCCAGAGCATCGTACAAACCTGTCCCGGACATGGCTGAGACAGCAAACTGGATCGGCAGACCCAACTCGTAAAAATCGGATTCTGAGAATTTTCCTTTATCGAGTTTATTGATTAGCAGAATCACTTTTTCGATAGCGTTGTTTTCGCGAAGAAGCTGTAATACATCCCAATCCATGGGCGTCACACCGGCTACCCCATCCACTACGAAAAAAATCACGTTTGCTGTGCGCATCTCTTCGAGAATCATCTGTTTCTGACCCTCAAACAGGTTTGAATACGCTTGTGTCTCCATGCCGGCTGAATCAGTGATGGTCCATGTACGTCCTTCAAATTCAAAATCCTCGCGCAATATATCGCGGGTGGTTCCTTTTTCCTCCATTACGATGTTGCGTTTTTTCGTTATTTTGTTAAAGAGGGAGGATTTCCCTACTGAAAAACGGCCAATTAAAAAAATTTTCATGTCTGCTCCGATCTGCTTTCTGGTATAATAATCTGTACGATAACTCTATTATATAGGAAAAGGGAGAAAATGAATGGGTTTAAAAGATTTAAGTGTTGAAGGTTTTGTTCAGGCTTTATCCTCAAAGGAGCCCACTCCCGGTGGAGGTTCTGCAGCGGCTGCCACCGGTGCGATGGGAGTAGGCTTACTATTGATGGTATCCCATTTTCTTGAAGAAACTCCCGCCATGTCAGCTTATATGTCTGAATTGGACAGCATCAAAAAACAGTTGGTCTACTTGATTGATGAAGATGCCAACTCTTTTAACAAATATATGGACGCAGTTCATCTCCCCAAAACCAATGAGGAAGAAAAGGCGTATCGAAGCAAAAAGATGCAGGAAGCCTTACAGTATGCCGCTTCGATTCCACAAATGACGATCCAAGCTTGTGTGAAGTGCATTCCCATCCTGGAAATCCTTGAAAAAGAGGTCAAGAAAAATATGATCAGCGATCTCGGTTCAGCTGCTTCTATGCTGGAATCGGCGATACATTGCGCATTTTTGAACGTGCTCATCAACACTGCCTCTCTCAAAGATAAAGAGGCAGCCAGCACGATGTTGCAAGATACCATTACCCTCCGTAACGGAGCCGTGAAAATTCTCCAGAAAATCTTTCATCGCGTGGAAACTCTCCTTGCCAACCCCGGAACCTAATTACCTGCAATTTTCACCTGAGTATTTGTCAGGTGTAGCCGAACAATTAGAGGCACATCTGCACGAATGCCGGCTATGCCCGAATCGTTGCGGAGTGGATAGAACTGCCGGGAAAGTCGGTTTATGCGGAGCGACTGATACGGTAAAACTCGGGAGTTTCGCCGTACATCATGGAGAAGAACCGCCATTATCTGGCACCAAGGGCTCCGGAACGGTTTTTTTTTCACACTGCCCCTTGCAATGCTTGTTTTGCCAAAACTATCCCCTTTCCCAATTACATCACGGGAAAGAGTACACCGTCGAGATGTTGTCGGACGCTTACTTGTGGCTTCAGCATCAAGGTTGTCATAATCTCAACTGGGTGAGTGCAACGCACTTTTTACCACAGGCGTTCCGCGCACTGCTGTTGGCCAAAGCAAAAGGACTCCATCTTCCGATTGTGTATAATTCTTCCGGTTGGGAGACCGAAGAGACCGTCCGGCTTCTTCGCCCTATTGTGGATATATACCTGCCAGATTCCCGGTATGCCGATGAAAAACCGGCGGTTGAGTATTCCAAAGCGTTCCACTATCCTGATATCAACGAAAAAGCGCTTCGGCTCATGCACGAAATACAACCGGAACAGGTGTGGGATGAGGATGGTACGCTGTTAAAGGGTATGATTGTCCGCGTGTTGATTCTTCCCGGCCATGCCGAGGATGCTGTTGAGATCCTGACACGGTTGAAAGTTTGGTTCGGGGTATCGATACCCATCAGCCTGATGAGCCAATATTTTCCCTGCTACAAAGCCCTGGAACACCCTATCCTGCATAGACGCCTCTTGAGAGAGGAGTATGATTTGGTGGTGACTGCCTTGCACGATCTGGGATTTGAGAACGGTTGGGTGCAGGAATTCGATGCCTGAAAAGACGTTGCACCTCCCCCTCCTGACAAGTCAGCTGGATTCGCTCGGTTTGTGGGAGCTCCTTGTGGCACTTCAGCAGGAATACCCGTCAGAAATTATATGTGTGGGAGGGTGTATCCGAGATACTTATTACGGACGTCACTATACTCCTTTTGATATGGATCTGATCGCATTACACCCAGCATTGGTCTGGCCAGTTTCAGAGTGGATGGGCAACCGGTTGCACTGCACACCATTCTGGTTGGATGCTGAGCGAAAAATCGCAAGAGTACAAACGGAAGGACTTCACCTCGATATCAACGCGATACGGGCTGATACCCTTGCTGAAGATGCTCTGTACCGTGATTTTACCCTGAATTCCCTAATGATTCCTCTGGAGGAGCTCATCAAGAATCATTCCTCCCTGGATGAACCTTACTGTATCCTTGATTTTGTCCAGGGGGTGTCCGACCTGTTTGACAGGATTCTTCGGACGCCGCGCACGACCACCTTTCTGGAAGATCCATTACGGATCCTCCGGCTGATCCGGTTTAAAGGGATCTTTTCGCTGGAGGTGGATCCGGATACGCTGATCCTGGCTCAGGCTGCTCTCCCAAAATTACCACAAGTGGCTGGCGAAAGAATACGGGAAGAGTGGAACCGCCTGCTGGAATTACCGGATTTAGCCAGTCTGCTTTTTTGGTGCGATCGGGAGCATCTATTCGGTAGTTGGTTTCCTTTTCTCTCGAAACTGGCAGAGCTGGATAAAAATTTCACGAACCCTATCAGTGTCCGAGAGCACACTCTATACACACTGAGCTATTTGGAGCAGATCTTCCGGCGGATTTTCCAAGGTGATTTCCCTCATGCGGAAGAGTTAACGCTCTATTTGCAGGAAAGTTGGGTAGAAAACCGTGACCGGGCCAAATTACTAAAAATGAGCGCCCTCCTGCACGATATCGGCAAAGCAGACACTGCCACCCGGGAAGAGTCCAGATTACGGTTCTTTGGTCACGAGGATTCAGGTGTAGCGCAGGCGGAACCTTTTTTAAGCCATCAGGGATGGTCCAAACGGGAGATTGAGTATATCCTGGTTTTGATTCGGACGCATATGCGCCCTCATGGCCTCTCTTCCGCTGAATATGTCACCCCGAATGCACAATTCCGCTTTTTCCGACAATTAGGAGAGGCGGCAATCGGATCACTTCTTCTTGCCTTGGCGGATGCCTATGCTACCCGTATGCTGCCAATGGGATCCCTGACTGAATATGAGCAGTTCATCGCTCGTTGGCTCGATTTTGCGTATTCCCCCCAAAAAAATATACGAAAACCTCTTCTGAATGGCGATATCATCATGGAAATCCTGCAAATTCCCCCCTCGCCCCTGATTCGGCTAATAATGGAAGACTTGATGGAGCAGGAATCGGAAGGGAATCTCCATACCAGCGAGGAAGCCAGCCAATACATTCTCCGGAAAAAGGAAGAATACTTACATCCGAAATCCGCATTGAAAGATGAAAAAAAATCTATAGAATAGAATGTTTGAATGTACTATACTATTTATATACTGAAAAGAATTATCCGATTATATATTATGAGGAGTAGGATGAGATGAATAATGACTTAATCGTTACCAATCGTGGTTTGGCTCAAATGCTAAAAGGCGGTGTCATCATGGATGTCACCAACGCCGAACAAGCTTTGATTGCTGAAAAAGCAGGCGCTGTCGCTGTCATGGCATTAGAGCGAGTTCCTGCCGATATCCGGGCTGCCGGTGGAGTAGCCAGAATGTGCGATCCGTTGAAGGTGAAAGAGATTCAAGCTGCCGTAACGATCCCAGTGATGGCAAAATGCCGGATCGGGCATATTATGGAAGCCCGTATCCTGGAAGCCCTGAAAGTGGATTATATTGACGAGAGTGAAGTATTAACCCCGGCTGATGAAGAGAACCACGTCGATAAATCACAGTTTAAAGTGCCTTTTGTCTGTGGTTGCCGAAATCTGGGAGAAGCGTTACGCCGTATCGCTGAAGGTGCTTCCATGATTCGCACCAAAGGAGAAGCCGGTACCGGTAATGTAGTAGAAGCTGTCCGACATATGCGCAAAGTGCAGTCCGAGATCCGCAAAGTGGTCAGTATGGCTGAAGAAGAATTATTCACCGAAGCCAAAAACTTACAGGTCCCGTACAATCTGTTACTGGAAGTTCGTCAATTAAAAAAACTTCCCGTCGTGAATTTTGCCGCCGGTGGTGTCGCTACTCCTGCAGATGCTGCATTAATGATGCTTCTGGGAGCGGATGGCGTGTTTGTCGGTTCCGGTATCTTTAAGTCCACCGATCCGGCAGTCAGAGCCAAAGCCATCGTAGAATCCGTTTCTCACTGGGATGATCCCTCGATCCTGGCAACAGTATCAGAAGGCATCGGCGAGGCAATGAAAGGGTTGGATATTCACCTGATTGCTGAAACGGATAGATTGGCTTCCAGGGGACAATAAAGCATGCTCATCGGATTACTCGGGTTCCAAGGCGCTATTGAAGAACATGAGTTGATTTTGTCTTCTTTGGGAGCTGATTCGATTCGTGTGAAAAAGGCTTCCGAGCTTATAGCCCTCGATGGTTTGATTTTTCCAGGCGGGGAAAGCACCACGATGTTGAAAATGCTCGAATTTTCGAACTTATTGAATCCTTTACAGTCCGTTCTCTCTCAGGGATTACCCGTGATGGCAACCTGTGCTGGCTTAATTCTGCTGGCCAAAAAAACAACCAGCCCGGTCCAGAAGTCTTTGGGACAATTAGATATCACCGTGAAAAGAAATGGGTACGGTCCACAATATTTTTCATTTTGCGAGGAGGTCAGCATTGAAAGCTTTGAGAAGACATTCAGAGCGGTTTTCATACGAGCCCCCATCATTTTGTCGACAGGTCCATCTGTTCATGTGATGGCCAGGGATCATCATGGTCACCCTGTATTTGTAAGGTCAGGCAGACAATTTGGCATGACCTTTCATCCTGAATTAACACAAGATGATAGGATTCATCGCCTTTTTTTAAATCAAATCAAGAAAAACAGTAGGAGGGAATTATGTCAGGACATTCAAAATGGCATAACATAAAAGGGAAAAAACAGGCTGAGGATGCCAAGAGAGGCAAACTCTTCACCAAGTTAGGAAAAGAAGTGGTGATCGCCACCAGAGAGGGGGGTACCAATATAGATTCCAATCCCAGGCTGCGCAGTGCTATTGAAAAAGCCAAAGCCGGCGGAATGCCGCTGGATAACATAGAAAGAGCGATCAAGCGAGGTAACGGGGAGCTAAAAGACGGATCCGTTATCGAAGAACTCACCTATGAAGGATACGGACCGAATGGCGTCGCCGTCATGGTAGATGTCACGACAGATAATAAAAACCGTACCGGCGCCGAGATGCGTAAGATATTCAGCAAATTCGGCGGAAGCATGGGAGAGCAGGGATGCGTTTCCTGGATGTTCACCCCGATGGGTCGGATTGTACTGGGAGAAGAGGTGAAAGATGAAGAGAAGGCTTTCGAATACGGAACGATGGTGAATGCCAACGATATTCAATTGGAAGACGATCGGTACGTATTAACGGTTGACCCGAAATCATTATATGTCAGCAAAGATCTGCTTGAAAAAGCCAAAGTGCAGATTGAAACCGCTGAAATCACCAAGATACCAAGCACCTGGGTCACCTTGTCAGGCGACAAAGCCACTCAATTGCTGAAACTGGTCACTGAATTGGATGAGCACGATGATGTTGACGAAGTATTCGGTAATTATGACATATCGGATGAAGAGATGGAGAAGTTCTACGAGGAGAATTGAGGATCAGCTTATTTTAGGCATTGATCCCGGGATCGCGAATGTCGGTTATGCGTGTCTTCTGGTGAAAGAAGACACGCTTTCCCTTTTGGAAGCCGATGTGTTGAAAACAAAAAAAGGGATTACGAGCGAACGCCTTCATCTGATTTTTGATTTTTTTTCCAATAAGATTGAACAGTATGCTTTTACTTCGCTGGCGATGGAAAAAATTTACTTCAACAAGAATGTAAAAACGGCTCTGACCATTGAAGAAGTCAGGGGAGTTTTGCTGTTGACAGGATCCATGCATCAATTACAGATCGGACAGTATACCCCGCTGGAAATAAAAAAAAGTCTGACCATGTTTGGAAGAGCACAGAAAACAGAAGTAAAATGGATGGCTGAGAAGATCCTGCAATGCGAATTACCTGCCTCTGATGATGCCTGCGATGCTGTCGGGGTAGCCTTGTGTCATTATTTTAACGGTAAACATGAGGATGGCTCAGATGATCTATTCGATTAGCGGATTGATTTGCGGGATATTAGTTGATGCGGTTCTTCTCCAGATTCCAGCCGGGCTTGTGTTTAAAATCATGGTCCCGAACACAGCGAAATACGAAACCGGAACTTCCATCCAGATTTATACCCAGTTGTATGTACGAGAGGATAAGCTTGTGCTGTATGGCTTTGAGAATGAAGAAGTCCTGCAAGCGTTTCACCTGTTGCTGGATATCCCCGGTATCGGCGCTAAGACAGCCTTAAGTGTGCTGAATACTTTCGATATCCCCTCACTTCTGCAGATTGTTCATCAACAGGACAGCCAAGCATTGACTCAAGTGCCCGGAGTGGGTGCGAACACCGCGAAAAAGATCATCCCGTATCTGGCGGATAAGTTTAAAAATTGGACAGGTATCTATGATGAAGAGCAGTTTCCCACCTCACACCCGCTGATCTGGAACGAGGCTGAGGAGATTCTGCTGAGTATTGGCCTAACCCAGCGGGAAATCGCTGAGATTTACACGACATTAAAACAAGAAAAGGAATCTGAATGGAGCAGCGGAGAACAGATCGTCAAAGAAGTGCTCAAAAGAAGAAAACATTCCGGCTAAAGCATCTCATTAACTTGTTATACCGCTTCTTTTTGCTTATCATGATGGTAGTGTTGCTTCAATCAGTCATTAAAAATATTTGGATGGCTAAAGTGCTCTCGGATAACCAACAAAAAGTGCAGACCATGAAAATCGAAAAAGCTTCATTAATTAAGCAGTTAGAGGAATCCAGAACAGAATTCTTTGTTGAAAAAATAGCGAGGGAAAAACTGGATATGTTGAAAAGCGGAGAAATTATACTAAAATTACAAAGCGATAAGTAAACGGCGGCATAGCTCAGATGGTTAGAGCATACGGCTCATACCCGTAGTGTCCGGGGTTCAACTCCCTGTGCCGCCACTTAAATTACGATGGACACCACTGCCAGTACCTATTATCATTTTTTCCGGCAACTCACACCATCCATGTCAGGCCAGCGCTTAGGCGTATCGGTTTCCGGCGGGGTGGATTCGATGGCATTGCTTCATCTGGCAAGCCGTTTTTCAACCTGCTTCGGGTATCGGGTCATCGCCATTCATTTCAACCATGGACTACGCTCCCAATCCAGGGAAGAGGAAACGTCGGTTGTTTCGTACTGCGAAAGTCTCAAAATTCCCTGTATGGTCCAAGCTTTCCTACCGGAAGACTGGAAACAGGCTCCCGGTACCGGGATGGAAGAAAAAGCGAGAGAGCTTCGACACCAGGTCTTTCAAACGATGATTTCCGAACAATCTGTGGATTGGATCCTCTTGGGTCATTCCCGGGACGATTGGACAGAGACGGTCTTGTTTCACTTTATCCGCGGATGCAGTCCTTCCCACCTTTCTGATGCTCTGCAAGCAGTGGATCATGACCGTAAACTTCTTCGCCCGCTGTTAACCGTACCAAAGTCAAAACTCATTGAGTACGCTCATCACTTTCAACTGCCTACCCATGAAGACGAGACAAACTTGGACACCACCTACAGCCGAAATAAGATACGTCATCAGATCCTGCCGTTAATTCAGACGATTAACCCTAATTTCAACGAGACGCTGCATCATTTTACGCAGATTCTCAAATCGGAGGAAGTACTACTTGAACAGGAAACGATGAAGGCGTGGCAAAGTCTGGTCAAAATAGCTGAACCTGACTACTTATGCCTGGATAAAACTCTTTGGAAAAAACAACCTCCCGCCATACAGCTCCGACTGCTTCGAAAAGTCAGAGAGCATCTGACGGGTAACCGGCGAGATTTTTATTATTCGCAACTAATTTCCATTCAAATGGGTATAATGACTATTGTACGTTTTCATTTTGAAGAGAAAATGATGAGTATTGAGTGTAATGAAGAATGGATAAAAGCAAGAAAGCAGAGATAAAATGAGAATAAGGCAGGATTCTTATGAGATCACCCGTACGTTGATTTCTGAAGAAGCGGTTCAACAACGTGTCAAGGAACTCGCCAGGGAGATTCAACAGCAGAAACAGGGGTGCTCGAGGCTTATCATGGTCGGTGTGCTGAAAGGCGCATTTGTTTTCCTATCCGACCTGGTTCGCCATATGCAGATCCCTGTTTCGATTGATTTTATCCAGACAACCAGCTATGGCAACCGTACGCAATCTTCCGGAGAGGTCCAGATTATTAAAGATATCATGATCCCCATTGAACAGGAAGAGGTGATCCTGATCGAGGATATTATTGATTCCGGAAGAACGATCTACCGACTCAAACAACTCCTAAAGACCAGGATGCCAAAATCCCTCGAGGTTTGCGCTTTACTCGACAAGCCTGACCGACGTCAGGTTCCACTTGCGGTAGAATATACCGGCTTTACTATTCCAGACCATTTTGTGGTTGGTTACGGCCTGGACGTGGATGAGCAATACCGTAACTTACCCTATATCGCTGTGGCTCAACCGACTACCCGAAAAGGAGAAAAATAATGGCTTCACAACCCACCCCGGTTAAAAAAAACAAAAAAAATTTCAACGGTGGCTACTACATCCTGTTCCTGATCGTCCTCACCGTTCTGCTGTCACAGTTTGTTCGATATTCCAGCGCCCCTACGGTCAATAAGATTTCGTATTCGGAATTCATCACAATGGTAGACACCAACCAGGTAAAACAAGCAGAGATCACGGAAACCAAAATTAGCGGTATGCTTAGCAACGGATCCAAATTTGAGACGGTCATCATGCCAAATCTGGTAGAGGACGTTTCCAAACGCCTTAACGAGAAAAAAGTCGCTTACAGCCTAAAACTACCCGGTAACTCAGAGATGATCTGGGGTACGATTATAAATATCGGCTCGATTGTCCTGATTATTGTATTCTTTTGGATTATTCTCGGAAGATCGATGCAATCCTCAGGAGGAGGGCAGGTTTTTAATTTTGGCAAATCCACCGCAAAACTGTTTGTGCAAGATAACACGAAAACTACTTTCAAGAATGTTGCCGGTCTACATGAAGTCAAGCAAGAAATGCTCGAGATCGTTGATTTTCTGAAAGAACCAAAAAAATTCACGAATATGGGTGCCAAAGTACCCAAAGGAGTGCTGCTGGTAGGACCTCCGGGTTGTGGCAAGACACTGATCGCCAAAGCGATTTCCGGGGAAGCCAAAGTACCGTTTTTTAGTGTATCCGGCTCCGAATTTGTTGAAATGTTTGTTGGTGTCGGCGCTTCCCGTGTTCGAGATCTGTTTATACAAGCGAAGAAATTCGCTCCGGCTCTTATATTTATCGATGAGATTGACGCCGTGGGCCGTCAGCGCGGTGCCGGATTAGGCGGAGGGCACGACGAAAGAGAACAAACCCTGAATCAGTTACTGGTCGAGATGGATGGGTACGATCCTCATGTCGGTATTATTATCATTGCCGCTACAAACCGCCCGGATATTTTGGACCCCGCTCTGCTCCGAGCCGGTCGCTTCGATCGACAGATACTGGTGGATATCCCCAATAGTATTGAACGCGATGAGATCCTGCGCATCCATGCCGCCAATAAACCTTTATCAGAGAGCGTGAACCTGACCGTGATCGCCCGAAGAACTTCAGGATTTTCCGGTGCTGATTTGGAGAACCTGCTGAATGAAGCCGCCATTCTCGCTACCCGAAGACAAAAGAAAGTGATCGAGATGAATGATATCGAGGATTCCATCGACCGTGTTGTAGCCGGTCCGGAAAGAAAGACGCGCGTCGTCAGTGATAAAGAAAAATTAGCGATAGCCCTGCATGAGACCGGTCATTCCGCTGTCATCCGCTATTTTGCAGACCAGGAGCCCGTCCATAAGATTTCTATTATCTCCCGCGGGATGGCACTGGGTTACACGTTACAGCTCCCGCATGATGATAAATACTTGCGGAATAAAAACGAGCTCTTGCATACCATCACATCATTACTGGGAGGAAGGGCAGCGGAGGATGTCTGTATCGGCGATGTTTCCACGGGCGCAGAGAACGATCTGTCCCGCGCGACGAAAATCGCGACGGATATGATTACCAAATTCGGCATGAGCACCAAATTAGGACCCCGAACTTATGGTAAAGACTCCGGTCCGATCTTCCTCGGGAGAGATTTAGTGCAGGAACGCGATTATAGCGATGAGACCGGTCGAGTGATTGACATGGAAGTCAAACTGATCATCGACCAGGCGTATGAAGAAGCCAAGAAAGTCATTCAGGAAAAGAAGGATGTTATCTTGGAAATCGCCCATTACCTGATTAAAGAAGAGGTGCTCGAAGGAGAAGCCTTAGAGAAATACTTGGATAAAATCCGGCCTTTATCAGAGGAAGAGAAGAAAAAAGCTTTGTCCGTTTAATCGAAAAGCTTGGCCATTTTCATAGCCTGATGGATCACTTCGGGATTCTGTCGAAAATAGTACCGGGCTGATTCAGCGTCCTGTTGGATCTGTTCGATCAATTTGTCTGCATTCGGAAAATACTCTACTTCCCTGATTTTTTCCAGGAAATGAATGCGGATCGGTTCATCATACATCTCTTTGACCCAACCCTCTATCCATGTCTCACATGTCACATCGTCCTCTTCAAAAGTTGGTTTTGGACCAATATGCGTTAAGGATGCCATGGTTTGACCGGAGAGAGTACATGCTGTCAAATAGACACCCGGAGAGGGCTTGAGCTTAGTCTTGTCAAAACTTCCTGCGTTCATGGTTGGAAATCCAAGAAGCCTACCGCGTTTTTTGCCATGTTCAACTCGCCCCAGAATACTATAAGGATACCCCAACAATTGGTTGGCCATATCTACTTTACCGTGTGAGAGAGAGCTGCGAATCAGGGAAGAACTGACGGTCACTCCGTGGTATTGCACCAGCGGGTGAACCTGGATGTGCATACGGTTGGTGTGGGCAAAGCTCAGAAGATCATCTCTTGAACCGCTCCGGTTGTGTCCAAAACGGAAATTATATCCTACAAATATTGCCTTGGCATGACATTTTTCCAATAAGATTTGCTGCATAAATCCTTCAGGGGATAACAAGCGGACCTCATCGACAAAGGGGAGAGGGACCAACGCATCGATCCCGAGGACTTCCAAAATCCTATCTTTTTCCCTGGTACTGGAAAGGTATAACAATTTTTCCTGCAAGGACCGGGGATGCTGGGAAAAAGTCAGTACGACCACGGGGAGCTGTACCGATTTTCCATAGGTGATGGCTTGTTTGATCAGAGATTGGTGTCCCTGGTGCACACCGTCGAAATTGCCTACTACCACCACGCAACCTCCCGCAATGGAAGCATCCATCTTGTTCCAATTCAGGATTTTCAAGCTTTACTCTCCTGGTAAAAATGAGAGGAGAGATCGTCAGGCTGAAGTAAATCAGACATCGACACAGCGTGGCTTATGGTGATATTCCCTATGCGGATGCGGCAAATCTCTTTTGCCATGCCAATCGTTTGAAGTTGTTTCGCCAAATCTCGGCATAAAGAACGAACATACGTACCATGAGAGCAGTGCAGTCGTAGGACAGCGGAAGGATGCATGTTATCCCAAAGAAAGCTGACCACTTCCAGGGAATGAATCAGGACAGACCGTTCCGGGGGGTCTGCCTCTATGTGGTCTCTTGCCAGATCCGAATAACGCCTACCCTGCATCTTCAAGGCACAATATTGCGGGGGTTGCTGAAGAATTTCACCGGTAAAAGACCTTTGAATCAAATCTTTCAAGGATGCTTGGTTCACCACAGCAGGATCGACGCTTGCAAATTGAGTATGGTGACCGGCTCGGTCGAGAGTCTCGGTTGAGATCCCGAATTGTAATTGAAATATATATTCTTTATCTGCCATCAGCCAATGGGAGAGTTGTTTTGTCGCTTTCCCGAAACCTACCAGCAGTAATCCGGTGGCTAAAGCGTCCAGGTTGCCGGCATGACCGATTTTTTCCCTTTTCACGATTCTTTGCAGTTTACGAATGACATCAAATGATGTCCATCCATATGGTTTTAATACCGGGAGCAAACCATCCATTAAAGAGTCTCCTCAGAAAAATAAGAGGCTACCATATCGGCTAATTTCGCCCGCAATTCATCAAGTGAGATACCTTTGGTAGTAAAGCCGGCTGCTCTTAAGTGACCTCCTCCTCCCAGTGGCTTGGCAATCTGGCTGACTGTCAGAGGAGGCTTGGATCGCAGACTTCCCTTGATCACTCCGGGTTCAATCTCCCTAATAAAGAGAATCATCTGAACGGCATAATGCAAACGTAAAATATCCACAATTCCTTCATAGGCTAGGGAGGGCAGGCTGCAGCAAAGAGAGTAAGGGATTGAAGAGAAACAGACTCTCTCCCCCATCCAGTATTCAATTCTTTGGAGAGCATGTGATAACGCTTGGAATGAATCCCGGTTCCATCGGCTGAACACTTGTTCCGATAACGACGAAATGGCATAGGGATAGGGATTCATCATATGAGAAGCAATCCTGAGTGTTTCAGGTTTGGTATTGCTGTACCGAAAACCGCCGGTATCATATAAAATGCCTGCATAAAAAGGAATGATCACAGATTCGTCCATCGGACATCCGGCTTCGGATAACAGGGTGTATAAGTATTCCGAAGTGGAAGAAACATTCGTGTTGATCAAATTTTCATCGCCAAACAAAGGGTTGTCCTGGTGATGATCAATATTAACAATACGCTTTGCGTGGTCCAGCCAATCTTGCTGATACACTCTCTCCCGGGATGCGGAATCGAGTGCAATCACTTCATAATCGTACAGATTTTCTGGTAATATCGTAGAAAGGGTCTCGATACCGGGTAATGACTGCATGAAAAAGGGTATTGTTTCTACATGACCGCTGATTGAATAGCCTGCCTGCTGAAAAGAGCGACACAAACCAAGTACGGAACCAATCGCGTCGAAATCGGGCTCAACGTGGGTGAGGACAAGATAACGGGCTGTTCTAGGAAGGATTGTCTGAAGATTCCGGATCATTTGAGACGTTATTTTCCTGTTCTGCTATTTCTTCGATATGATGCACTAAGGCAATTCTCTGCGCTATCGTATTGTCTAATTCAAACCGAAGTATCGGGGTAGCACGAATTTTCAGCTGAGAAGCGACGATCTTCTGAAGGATTTTAGAAGCGCCCCGCAGACTTTCAATACCTTGCTGATTTGCCTGCTCATCGCCGATAAAACTCACAAACACCTGTGCATAACGGTTGTCCGGGGAGAGTTTTATTGCATGGATAGAGCAAAACGTCAGCCTGGGATCTTGTAATTCTCTTGCTAAAGCTGTGCTGATAATCTCTCGCAACGCTTTGTCGAGTCTCTCTTTTCTTCTGTTCATCGATATTCAACTCCAAATCGGATCATCTCAATATCATATTCTTTTTCTACCCAGTTCACCACATAATCCATCGTTCGGTTTAATTCTGGTTGGGAAGAGTTCACTGAAACCACAGCCAGCGTGGATCGCTGAAGCAGATCTTGGCTTTCGACTTCAGCGACAGCGACATTGAACTGGTTCTTCATTTTTTGGATCATGGACTGAATCACATGCCGTTTATCTTTTAACGACTGAGAGTTCGGAATGAGGATCTCAATGGTTAACACTCCAATGGTCATTTCACTTCTTTTAGTCGATATATTTCGAGTTCATCTCCCACTTTAATATCATTAAAATTCTCGAGACCGATACCGCACTCAAACCCTTCCTTCACCTCTTTGACATCCTCTTTAAATCTTCTCAAAGAGGCTATCTTAGTATCAAAAATAATCGAACGGTCGCGAATGATGCGTACATTGCCATTGCGGCTCACTGTGCCGTTACGGACAATACAACCCGCAATCGTACCGGCCTTTGGAACCTTAAAGATGGCTTTCACTTCTGCTAGCCCCATGACCTCCTCTACCTGCTCAGGCTCGAGTGTTCCCTTCATCATACGGGTCACATCATCGATCAGGTCAAAGATAATGCGGTAGGTTTTGATATAAATATCTTTTACCAGGGCTTCTTTTCTGGCACTGGCAGCGACAGTCACATTAAAGCCTAAAACCCGGGCATGGCTTACCCCGGCAAGCAGAATGTCATTGTCTGTTACTATGCCGACTCCCTTATGGATAATCTTCAGAGAGATATCGGGAATGGCTATTTTGCTAAGCGCTACCGCCACCGCATCTAATGTCCCTTCACCATCGGCTTTGATGATCACATTAAAATTGGTCGCCTTGGACGCCTCTGTAAAGAAAGTATCTTCCCATTCTTCCTGAGAGACTTCCGTTTTGGGTACATCGGCATCAAGTTGGTTCTGCCGGGATAATTCATAATCCTTTCGCAGTTTCAACAAGCTTCCCGGCTTCAGGATAGCGGGTAGACCTTGGATATGAACAGGTGCCAAAGCAGCCTGAGATTTGATCGGTTTTAGGGCATCGTCATATAGGGCTTTTACTTTGAATTCTGTCACACCATCCGAGATAACATCACCTACTTTGAGCGTTCCGGTCTGTACCACAATCGTTGCCTGGGCTCCAAACGATTTGGTGATATTGGATTCAATGACCGTGGCAGCAAATTGTGTTTTCTGGTTCGTGATCAGCTCCATCAAATCAGCTTTCAGCAAGACCATTTCAAGTAGCTCATCAATGCCGGTTTTATTCTTGGCCGAGATGGGTACATAGATAGTATCGCCCCCCCACTCTTCCGGAGCCAAACCCTTTTCTGTGAGTTGGCTTTTGACGAGGTCAAAATTCACCCCGGGTCTGTCAATCTTGTTTAAGGCAACGATAATCGGCACTCTGGCTGCCTTTGCATGATTGATCGCCTCGATCGTCTGCTCTTTGACACCTTCATCGGCGGCGACTACTAAAATTACGATATCGGTGATTTCGGAACCTTTGGCGCGCATGGCGGTAAAGGCTTCGTGACCGGGTGTATCGATAAAAACGATCTTCCTTCCCTGAACCTCCACTGAATAGGCGCCGATAGCTTGAGTGATACCACCGAGCTCTTTGTCGGCGATATGGGCTTTTCGGATCGCATCCAATAAAGTGGTTTTACCGTGATCAACATGTCCCATGACCGTGATAACCGGGGATCTCGGAGTATAGACCTTATTATCAAGAGCAGTATCCAAAGTAAGGTCTTGTTTCAAACCAAACAGGTCAATTAATTTCTTGATGGCAAAACCGGGAATCACATCTTTGATGGATCTTGTCAGTATCCCCATTTTAATTAACTTTATCTCAGTTTCGAGGATCGAGAGCTGCAGCATTTTACTTAAACGATAGAGCGTATAGGGCTGAGGTCCTTTGGGAGCTTCTACCTCTTCCGGAACCGGCTTTTTTGGCTTTACTGCTACCGGCGGGGCTTTTTTGGAGGGTTCCTGCCTTCTGTAGGGTTCTTTTTTATAGGGTTTAGTAGCTATTTTGTCCGGTTTTTTCTCAATCGGTTTTTCGATTTGTTTCTCTATTTTAGAAACCTTTTCTTCCTTGATCGCTTCTTTGTCTGGCTCTTTAGGAGGATGTACCACTTCCGGTATAATCGGGGCCGATTGCACCGGTTTTGGAGAAACATATACCGGTGCGGGGGGAGCAGACTCCGGAGATTCCTTCAACAGAATAGCCGTGACGGCACGAACCTGCTCCTCTGTCAGTTGTGATAGATAGCCCTTGACCGAATATCCTAAATCCTCAAGGATCTGTAACAGATCCTGAGAGGTTTTGTTCCATTCTTTCGCTAATTCATATACTCGCATACAAACTCCATTTCTACTTTAAACGTCCTGTTCAGAAGGAGGTTCTGTGTCTTTAGATGAGACATCCAGTTTGTATCCGGTCAATCTGGCTGCCAGCTTCACATTCAAGCCCTCTTTACCAATCGCCAGGGAGAAGCAGGAATGGTCTACGTAAATTTTGGCTGTCCGGTTCTCGATGTCAAGAGAGACATCCCTTGCGAGAACCTTCGCAGGAGAGAGAGAATTGGCGATATATTCCACCGGCACTTCACTCCAACGGATGACATCAATTTTCTCATTATTCAGATGATGACCCACGGAGTTGATCCGGGAACCTTTTGCTCCTATACAGGTCCCAACAGGGTCTATCTTCTCTTCTTTAGTGCTGACGGCTACCTTTGCCCGGTAACCCGGCTCCCTGACAACGTATTTAATTTCGATTAATCCTTGCTTTAATTCAGGTATCTCAAGCTCCATCAGCTTTTTCAATAAAACCGGATGAGTTCTGGAAAGCTTCACGATAATCTCACGAGATAATTTTTGGACATTATAAATCAAGCAATGTATTTTGTTGCCCACTCGGTAATATTCGTTTATGATACGTTCATCTTCCGGAATAATCCCTTCCACTTTACCGAGGTTCACATATATTTTTTGGGAGGTGACTTTGGTAATTTCTCCAAACACCATCTCAAATTCTTTGGCTTTGTATTCATCATAAAAGTCATCCAACTCGGCATCGTGTATTTTCTGGATCACGATCTGCTTGACGACATCCGCTGCGATTCTGTCAAAATTTTCCGGGGCGATTTCTATACTGATCACATCACCTAAATTGGCATCAGGCTTTATTTTCTGGGCTTCAGACAGGGAAATCTGGAGAATTTTATCTTTGGGTTTCACGACCACTGTTTTCCTCTCAATGATCTGAAATATTCTTTTATCAGGATCTAAGATGACATCCACATTGTCTGTTTTTAAAAATTCTGATTTTGAATAGGTCCGTTTGTAGGCTGTCAATAATCCTGATTGAATAGCTCTATAAAGAGATTCCTTTTTCTTGAAATCCCTTATTTTACAGAATTCTTCAATCGCATTAAATAAATTTTCAGCCAGCAATACTTTTTCTCCTTTACAAAACCAACTGACACTTAGCAATATCCTGAAAAGGAATCATGATAGTTTCTTGTTTCTCTTCAGAGAAAAAATTCGCTATCCCTTCCGCTTCATCCGAATTTACCAAAAGATACAAACCTTCCACGCCACCTTTTAAAACCACTTTTACTTTTTTCCCGCGGAATAACGAGTACTCCAACGGACTCTTTAGTACCCTTTCAGCGCCCGGAGAGGAGATATCCAAAGAAAAATCCTCATTTCCGAGCCAACCGACCAGATAGTCTCGTAATGCTCTGGTCACTTCCGCGCAGTCTTTTAAGGTAATCGCTTCCGGGTGGAAAATCGCACTGTAGACCTTCCATCCCTCTTGTATCCAGCGAACTTGCAAATCAAGAGGAATATACCCCAGTTGCAGTATAAATTGCGCAACCGCTTCCTTGAGCGCCTTATTATTCACCATATTATTAATTCAGGGGTTTATATATTGGTTGTAATCAGTTTTCGAATATCTTCTTCAGAGAAACCAACAATCCTGGCTAGCTGTTTTCCCTCTTTAAACAGAAAAAAGGAAGGAATACTCATAATCCCGTATTCTCCGGCAATATCTGAATTTTCATCTGTGTTCACTTTCGCGACCACTAACTTTCCGGAATATTCTTTTGCCAGTGCTTCAACAACTGGGCTTGCCATTCTGCAAGGACCACACCACGGAGCCCAGAAATCCACTAGCACCGGTAATGGTGATTGAAGGACTTTCTGAGTAAAATCTTCTTTTGATGCGATCTCAATATAAAATTCACCCATATCAATACCCCCTATCCAAACATACATTAAATCTAAATCTTTACACTCAAGATAAGTTTACATGAATTGGATTTTTTTTACAAATTATCGCAGATGAAAAAAAAATATAGGGGGAGACAAGCTCCCCCTAATTCAAATGAAGAATTGCTATTTAGGGATAATTGACAGTGGCTTCCCAGAGTTTTGCATTCCAATCTACTTTTGCGCCTAAGGCTTCTGAAACAAACCGTAACGGGATCAGAGTACGCCCATTGATGATTTCAGGTTCTGCCAGCATGGTCAGGTTTCTGGTTTTTCCGGAAGCGTCGGTAATCTGAGCTTGCTTGCTACCGATCCAGACAAATATTTTGATACCGCGAAATTCGTAG
Organism: bacterium; assembly: GCA_021372585.1. Taxonomy (GTDB): domain Bacteria; phylum Caldisericota; class Caldisericia; order UBA6126; family UBA6126; genus UBA6126. The sequence continues at coordinate 34,004 of JAJFUD010000093.1, read as the reverse complement.
CTGACCTTTCGGGTAGCGCCGTCCCATCCGACCACTGCACCAATGGATTCTGCGATGATACGGAATGGTACCATGGTGTGCATGTTGTATTTCAGGTACGGCTTGACCTCCATTTGCAAGGCATTACCGTTCAAATAAGCGGTGGCGTTACCGATTCGCAGCCTAAGAGCTGTTTTCAGTATAAAGTTGATCGTCACTTTGGTCTCGTTCCCGACTTTATCGACTGCGATGACTTGAATGTTATTGTCCCCTGCCAAGGAACGAATCCCGATCGTCTTGTCAAAGTTTCCCAAGCCGTCTACCATAATTTCCGTTTCATATCCGGTAGTCAGGGAATAAATCCTGATTTTTTCGATCCCCATCTCAACACTTCCGGCAAATCGAACATTCGCGAATAACTGAGCGCCATCGCTTGTAGTGGCAAAGTAAACGCTTTCCACTGTCTGGAAGATCGCGGGAGAGGTCACTAACAAAATGGGCGGGGTGGTTTTCAGGATAATCCTACGAATTAATGTACTGGTATTGCCTGCTTCATCAATCACTTTGACCACAATAATATTCTCGCCTTTTTCTAATGTGATCATGGTTGAGAAAGTTCTATCAATCAGTGTGATCGCCCTGTCATTCATGGTGACGGATACTTGGGTATCATCCGTAATACGTAAGGTAAAAGCTAACGAGGGCAACCGTGTATAGACAATCTCTTCGACTAAATTGGTTTCGATCTTTGGGGCATCGGCGTCCACTTTCACTTGAAGCTGTTGCTTCGAGGAACGGCTGCCTAAAGCAGAGATACAGTAGTACGAAATAGTATGATCACCGGCTTTGTTAATCGAAATCGGTTCCTGGTAGACTTTATCCGCTTCACCGTCAACCGAGTAATAGATTTTTCCGATAACGTTAGCTGTAAAGATCAGGATGGGTACGGTTTTATAGTATCCTTTGTTCCCATCCGGCTGGGACGGGGAAAGGAAGTAATTCACTTCGATGGTCGGCTCGATGGTAAAAGGCTCAGAAATAATCGGCAGTGGTTCTTTGGAGGTAAACGCACTGATTCGGTAATTATCTCCCGGTTTGTTTGGATTCATGATGTTCGCATATTCAGAGATAATCACAGAAACCGTAGTGTTGTCAGGGATATACATCGGGATAGGGATAGCGATGGTCTTGTCCGAAATGGCGATCTGCCTCATCAACCCAACCTGATTGATAGTAATGGTCGAGGGAGCGATTGTTTTTGGCAGTATAAAGTCCGGAAAAGTCAGGTATAACATATCGCCTTCGACCAAGGCGCCATAAGGTCCGAGGTTCAGGGTGATCGTAAAATAGCCGATGGAGCTGATGGTAGCGGGAGAAACTCTCATAGAGAGATTCTTCAGGGTAGAATTCTGGACGATTTCAAAAGGGACAGATTCGACCAATACAATCTCACGGGAGGTATACGCTTTTAATTTATAGGTACCTGCATACATCGGGTTCTGAATCCCGGCTTCTTTGTTAAATACGACAGTAATGGTGGAGCCGGCTTGGATGGAAGTACCCGCCTTCAATGAGATGACCTTGCCATCAACGATCGGGTCTGCTGAGAGAGCCAACCCGTTGATATAGACATTTTGTTTGTTAATCACTGACGGAAGCTGATGACCGACATCGAAAACGATATAAATGGTATCATCGGGAGCCAGTAATCCCTGGATACCGGTCTTAAACTGAATCTGGTATTCCGCTATCATGCCGGTGATCATCGGATTAGCCTTAACTGTCAATCCCGAAAGGGAAGAGAGGTCAATCTGATAGCCCTTCGATACAGACGGGGTAGGCTGCATGGAAGTCATTACCTGCAGGTAATAGAGACCGATTATCGAAGGATTGATAATTCCTTTAATGGTTACTTCTATGGTGGATCCTGCAGAGAGCAATTCCGGCACGACAAAATTAATATTATATCGTCCGGGGTCGATCATCGGATTTTGAGTCAAGGCTCTACCGTTCACCAATACTTGTTGGGTATTCAAAGAGGAGGAAAGGCCTGTTCCTGCGGGAAATTGAATGGTAATGGTATCCTGGAGCGGCTTCAACTCACCGTCAATTCCCAAAGCAAAGCGAATGGAATATTCCGCATTCGCGCTTTGAACAGGAGGCATGACAGAAACTTCGGGAGCGCTGACAGATCCCGGTGAAGAGATCTGTACCATCTGTACGGCTGATCCAATCAACTGATTGGCGATGGTCAGGTTATACGTACCTTCCCGGGTGTCCTGGTAGTAAAATTCTACCGTACTCGAACCTTTCGCGATAATCAATTGTGTAATCGGAAGGAAAGGTTCGGAGGCTTTCGAGAAGGTCCCGGTTAACGAGGTGGTATGTAAGGTAAAGAGCATATCAGCCACCAACGAAACGGGGGTTCCGTAAATATCGGCGATCTGTACCCTGATGACTGAAGAAGGTCTCTGGATGCGCAGGCTCTGAGGAGAGGTGGTGAACATAATCATTCTCTTGTTCCCGCGAATCGAGAAAGGCAGAATGGCTGAGTTGTAGTTGGTAGAGGTAGCCATGATGGAGATATTGTTCGGTTCTGTATCAGCGATATAGAACGGGAGTGTCTCGGAGAAATTTACCGATATAGTGAGGAGAATCATGTTGTTCTTCGTCCAATTCAATCCATCCACCGAAAAGCGGGTGGTGGAAGAGGACGATAAGACCTGAACCAATACTTCCGTGTTCTCTTTTATCTCCGTTCCGAGTTCATTGACCAACTTAATTGAGAAAGGACCGATGGGCTCTGCTGTATTGCCTATCGATAAAGAGGCTGGATTCATCCATTTCAGGTTATTCACACCGTTTTTAATGGTAATCGTACTTTGTGCTTCTCTGGTGATTGTCCCCTGGGAGGCGACCACTTTCAATACACAGGTACCTTCGATTTCTGCAAGGAACTCAATATCGTTGGAGCCTGTAATTTTGGTGATGGTGCCAAGAGAAGGCGTTACTGACCAAGTATAGAGAACACTATCCAGGGTTTCACCGTTGATATCCGTTGACAGCACAGAAAACCGGGTAATCTTTCCCCTGGAAGTAGTGGCTTCTGTAGGCTGGATGACAACCTTATCCAATACGCCTACCACAACGATATTGGCACTGGTAGAGATGGATTTGGATCCATATTCTGCGATCACGGTGATATTGCCGGCGCCTGTATTCGTAGCAAAGAACTCTATCGTTTGCTTAGTATTGTTGTCAATCACACCAATGCTGTTCGTTACAGTCCAACGGTAAATCACACCGTAATCAATTTTCTCGCCATTGCTATCAAAAGCTCTGGCGGTAAAGAGCTGAGAACGTCCGATTTGCATTCTTGTGCCAGCCGGAACGATCTCCAAACGACCGAAATTCAAATCAGGACAGATATAGTAGTCCTGGGTATCGGAAGGATTGGCGGCGCCGGGAGCAAAAATCTGCATCGAGCCATGAATAGTGCCGGCATCGGGATTCTGCAATCCTGCGGCTTTGGTAAAAGTGATCTTAATGGGATCGTTGGCCAGAATGTTTTCCGGTGTATACACGGTTACTTTATACAGGTTAATGATCGGGTTGGTCCGGCAAGGTTTGTTATTGATTAAAATATTGGTTGAAGAGATCGTGGAAGGAATAAAGGTGCCGGTTGGGAAATTGATTTCGATATAATCCACGTCCGCTGTCATCGCGACAGGAGTATACAGATCAAACACCATGGTGGTGGTGCTGAACGGGGTGCAGGGAGTGACGGTAACGATGGCTTCAGTAGGCCTGTCTGCCAATAATATCTCATAATAGGTGGAGAGGAATGGATTAGTAGAACTACCTTCCCGTAAGGTCCATAATTGTAATACATATTGATCCCCGGCGGCTGCGGGGTTTTTGATCTTGGCGTCTTCATCAATTACAATAGAAACGGCGCTATTTCCGGCTATCATGACCGGGCTATACAGTGTCAGCGTTCTTTGCGCTGGTACCACTGTGACTGAGATAACACACTGTGTGCCATTCACCGTAATGTATTGTGGCATGATCGGGTCGGTTACGGGATCAGGCAGAACGGTGCCTACAGGGAATTTCAGGTAAATCGGATCGCCTATATTGATCCCGCCGTAAGAACCGGTGTAAAATTTGATGGCATACTGGGCTTCAGCTGTCACAAAATTCGGGGTAACGACTACGGTCGGTTTTGATGTACCGACATACTGGATGCTGTATTCCATGGATTTGACTTCAGTGGTTTCTTTGCTCGTATACATCGTCAGATGATAGTTGCCAGGTATAGAAGGATTGATGATGCCGGCTCCTTGTGTGATATAGACGAAAACGGAGGTGTTGGCTCCGATCGGAGGTAAACCGTAGGGGATATCAAATTGTATTAATTGACCACTGACAGTCGGATTCAGTACGCTGAGGCTGGTAGAAAAATTATCGACGCCCACGTTGATGGTCACGTACGCACCCGAAATATACGATGGAATCTTGGTATCTTCCGGAAATTTTATATACACTTTATCGGCGCCGGGAGTTAATGAACCTACCACACCAGTCTGGAATTGAATGTTCATCCCGGATCCGGAACCAGCGGAGGCATTGGTCACCGTTACCCCGATGGGCAGGTTGCAACCACTGCCAAGACCGGAAATCGCTGAAACTAAATAATAGATACCATTGCTAGAGGAAGGTTCAGGATCGGTATAGACTGACAGGTAATAGGGCTGAGGGGTGATACTGACAACGGGGTTGTCGATATTCGCGGAGGGTAAAAATTGGATTTCCACGTAGGATTGGCTAGATATTGAGATCGGAGTAGGGATGGTCACTCTTCTGGAGCCTGTGGGGAACTGAGGAGTCGGTGCGGCGTCCACTAATGCGTTCAAGGAAGTCAGGATCCCGTTGACCAGTATTCTTCCAGCCGGAATGACAGCCGGTAGAAAAGTCGGTGTGTAATCAGGCGGAAAAATAACGTATATGCTCTGGCCAGAAGACATTCCGCCACTGGATCCCGTTAAGAATCGAACGGTATATTCCGCACCGTCTGCTGAGGAGGAACAATACTGGGATATATTCGGACTCACCCTCACCTGTACATTACCCGCAACCGATCCAATGGTATAGAGATTGGAAGCGATCGGTAAATTTTCTTTTGAGGTAGAAACGGTGACTCTGTATGATCCGGGAGTGTCCGGATTTCGAATTCCGGCTGACTGTAAAAAGGTAATTTTTATCTTGGATTCTTCCGCTAACACAAATCCTACCGGGAGAGTGATCGATATTTTCTGACCCTGAACAAATACAGAAGATGGATAGAAAATATCATTGGGAACCACCCGGACTATTTGAATATTATTGGAGGCAATGAAAGCCGGCAGTACGGTACCGGTCGGAAATTCAACGAATAAAGAATCATTTGATTCCAATCCTGTATCCACGTCTCCGGTCTCGAAGGTGATATCATACCTTGAAACAATCCCCGTACCAGGATCGGTAGGTACTACGATCACATCTTTAATGCTGGTATAAATCATAAAGGCATCCGAATTGATTCTATTGGAATCCTTTTCTTTATCCGTTTCGATAATGAGATTGTAATATTCCGGTGTTTCTTTGATAGCTGGATTCTTGATACCGGCTTGCTTCTGAATCTCAATCGTCACTTCTGTATTATTGTCGATCACGATGGGAGTAGGAAAAGTGATCTTTTGTCCTGCAATGGTCGCGGGATCTGATGTGCCGATCCCGTTTACCCGAATAATACCTGCTGCCATTGTCGCAGGTAATACAAATCCCGTTGGAAAGGTAATCATGATATTCTTATCGGTTCCTGCGGTCCCATAGGGATATAAAGCGCCGTTGACTCCGGTTTTAAAATGAATCGTATAGGCGGCAACCTCTTTTGATTTATTGGGTTCCACCAGAACAGAAGAAGTACCGGCTGCTTTGATAGAATAGATAGAGGAAGAGATCACAGAAGGTTCTGTGGAAGTAGAAATCTTCAAGGTATAATTTCCCGGGGTGGTGGGATTGATGATGCCGGCAGATGGTTGAAAGATAATGCAGGCATAATTGTTACTGGGAATTGTGACAGGTACTACAAAAGAAACTTTATTACCTACTACCTGAGGATCAAATGATAATCCTATACCTGTGCCACAAGGAAATGCAGGTTCTGAAACGGAAGAGGAGACTCGTATGGAGGAAGATGAGATACTCGAAGGAACGATGGTTCCATCCGGGAACGTTACGTCAATTCTTCCTGAATTGGCCAATAATTCCCCATTGCTGCCGAGGCTGAGTATCAGATTGTATTCCGCATTGTATCCTGCTTGTTCCGGTCTGACCAGTACTTTAGGGGATCCAAGCGAAGTATGAATGGTATAATAATTAGATTCTAACGGTCCTTCAATGATACTGGAACCATTTGACCGCAGGGTAGTGATACACATGCTTCGATCCCAGGGTATTCCGCTTGGATTGATGATACCGGCAGAGGCTTCGATGACAATGGTTATCTCAGCACCGGATGAAGCACTGGAAGTAATATTTTGAGGAACGACCATTTGGACGATACCCTTTGATACGCCTGGCACACCGGGTACATCGATAATAGGATCCGTCGTCAGGGGAGAGCCATTGATTTTGACTTTATCTTTTGTAATTGTTCCCGGTAAGGTGGTTGCACCCGCAGGAGCGACAAGGTTAAAGTCAAATTCCAGTTTGATTTTGTCTCCGGCATATAGACTCTTAGAGGCACCACTGCCTAATTTAAACCGAACGGTGTATTGAGCAATCATTCCAGCTGAATTAGGATCTATCAATACCACTGCCCGGGACATGGTTGAGACAATCTCAAATTGAGAAGAAGTCGCAGTTTCCAATACACGAGAGCTATTGGCTGGTGTATCAAAGGTGGATAAGCTAATGGTATACAAACCCGGTGTGGCGGGATTGAGTATTTTTGCCGCAGCCAAGGTAATCTCCTGAAATCCAACGCCTGAAGCGCTTCCTGTGATACCAATTGATACTTTCTGCCCATCCACCAGGATATCAGAAACTGTGCTGGCTCCCTGCAGATTTAGGATCACATCAGCTGGCAACCAATCCCCTCCCGCTGTCAGGTTAAAACCGGCGGGAAAAGTAATCTGTATCCTTCCCCCCACCGGTACCGTAACAGTATTTAAAAACCGTATTCTCTGCTGAGCATTGGATCCTGCGGTATTCGGTGTAGCCTGATTCATCAGGTTAGTGATGACGGCGTTGGCAGGATATAGATATAAACAGCTCATGAGTAAAGCTATCAGAAGACTTACACTTCTTTTCCAGCTCATCTTATTCCTCCTTCGTTCACAAAAACAAGGATCTTACAATTCATTACTTTATCACCGTGATTTTCTTGGCGGCTGCATCCCATAGAACCTCGGCTCCAAAGTTTTCTGAGACAAACCGGAGCGGGATAAAGGTTCGGCTGTTAACGATTTCGGGAGCGGCATCCAATCTAATGGTTTGTTTTTTCTCGCCCTGGATTAGCACAGCATCAATATTGCCGATTGTCAGCTGAATGATGGTAGAGTCTAATACATACACGACTGTCTTTGTTTCTGCTTTCCAGGAAACACTAGCTCCCAGAGATTCTCCGATGAAGCGCATCGGAACCATCGTGCGTGCATTCTTAATATAGGGCGGGGCATCGAGACGGTATTCCTTATCATTCAGGAAAGCCAGCGCGTTACCAATCTGTAATTTTAATGTCACTTTGGCGATGACCGCCACAGAGGTCTGGTACTCTTTACCGGTTGACTTATCCTTAACTGAGAATGTGATACCGTTTAATCCGGACACCAACGGTACTTCAACGTTACCATCGAAAGTGCCGTCTGCCGCTATTGGCAGAATGGCAGGATTCTGCATCTTGCCCAGTATATAGATCGATATCTCGGTCGCATTGGCGGGCTCAATCTTGCCGGTAATCCGCAGGGTTGCAGTAAGTTGGCTGGCTCCGGCTGTCGTTGCTTTCAGGATCGGGAATACGGAAGTCAGTGCTTTCGGCGAAGTGATGGTAATCTTGATCTCAGAGGGTTGTGTATAGAGTACCCGTATTCTGGGTGTGATCGAACGATTGCCTGCAGCATCAGTGGCTATGATATCCAACCAGTTGTCACCGGGATTCAGGGTAATCGCGATCGTAAACCGGTTGTTAGTGACGGTAGCAGGCTTTCCGTTGACTGTTACAGTAAAATCGTTCGCTTCCTCCACGTTGCCCTCCACCGTAATGTCCGGTGTAAAGAATGTACTGCCTTCATTTGGCTGGGTTAACTGAATCACAGGTCCTTTTGTGTCCACCTTGACCAACAAACTCTTTTTGGGTTCGTCCTCTAATCCTTCAGCGGTTGAGTAACAATAGAAAGTGTGAATACCTTCAGGCGCTGTAATAGAGGACCCTGTATAAGGCTGGAATGGACCGTCATCCCAAGAATAGAATATTCTGGCAGCTTGGATGGTATTGTTTAAAATAATATTGGGGGCAATGGTATACCAACCGGCTAATCCGTTTGGTTCCGTTGGATTGACCGTAATTTCTGTCTCAAGTACCAATCCTATTCTATAAGGCGTAGACATGACTGGATTGGGTTCAGCTTTGGTTGCGAGTGAGATATTGTATTCACCTGATTCTTGTGGATTCGTGATGCCCGATATCGTTAAGGTAGCGGTACTCTCGGAAGAGATACCGATCGGAGTATTGATGATAACAATATGCCCGTCACGGATTTCCGGTGTCACGGTACATACAACTCCATTGATCGAAACCTGGTAAGCTTGGATAGAAGGCAACACATACCGTCTGTCAAAAGAGACGGAGATCGTCTCGCCGACTGCCAAAGAACCGTAAGCACCGGTTCTAAAACTAATGGTATAGGTTACATTGGTCGCTTCCACCAAACTGGTGGAGAGACTTACTTTCACATCCCCCAAGAGCGATTGACCGATCTGATAAGATTCAGATTCGATCGCGTTGATCTCTTTAGAAGTAAAGACTTTCATCTTATACATACCGTCTCTGGAAGGGTTCTTGATGTTTCCTTCTGAAGCGATAATCACAGTAAATTCACTGTCATTTTCAATTCTCACCGGTAAAAGAATCGTCATTTTCCGCTGAGAGATATCGATCGTAGGTCTCATCTGCAAAGCAGTACCATTCACTGTTACCAGATTGGCGGCTATCGAAGAGGGTAAAGTCGTATCAGCCGGGAAGATAAAGGTAATGGAGTCCTGGTTCACATTCAAGGCGCCGGCTCCTCCTACCTGGGCAATAATTTTGTATTGCGCGGAAGCACCCGGTACGATAGGGGAAACGGTTACTCTGATGTTCCGCAGAGAGGAGACAATAATACGATAAGGAGCGGAGTCGGCCGGTAAGGTATCTGTTGAGGTAAACATCCTGATTTTATAATCTTCTTTGGCTGTTTTTGGATTCGTAATGCCCGTATCGATTGCAAATTTAATTTGCACCAGCACATTGGATTCCAGATCCACCGGTGTGGTCAGCTTGACCGTACTGCGGATAGAATCTACTTCCGGAGGTGTTTTCAAAGGATTCCCATTGACAGTAATGAGTTCGCTCTTGATTTGGTTAGGTATCCCGGTTTCCGGAGGGAAGAGGAGGGTGATGGTTCCGATATCTTTCGACATATACCCGGTCTTAGAACTTTTATAGGTAATGGTGTATTCAGCGGGAACGGAAGTCATATTGGGAATGACCTCTACTTTCACAGCCTCGGCACGAGTGGTTCGCACTGCTACCGTTGGATTCAGGGCCAGGTTCTTGAATTCACCACCTAATCCTTTACTTTTGGTGATAAAGGTATAGGTATTCTCGACATTTGGCACCCTGACATTACTATACAGTAGGGTTACTTTTTGATTCACAGCCATGTTGATCACCGGAATCGTAACCGTTGCGTCAAACACTTCGATGGCTCCAAAATTCGCGTCCTGCTCCTGCAGTTGGACAAATCCTTGTACAGACTGCACAAGAGATGGTTTGCTCCATCCGTCAGGCATCGTGAAAGAGATGGCGCCGGAATTCATGACCGCATCGGCTGTGTACGTCAGGGCAAACTTTTGGCCTTCCGCTCCGGCTGAAGCTTCATTCGGGGTAATGGCTGCTCTGCCTGAACCATCTGCGATGGAAGTCACGAGCAACTTTGGTGAGTCCGTTGCGGGAATAAATTCCCCAGAGGCGGTTGCTTTCGCTTTTAAGGGGAAAATATACTCACCGGGTGTGCTGGGAGCGGATACCTTCGTATATGAAATCGTGAAAGAATTGCCTTTCAACATTTTAGTAATAGTCACTGAGATGACTCTCCCGTTCACTGAAGGAGGCGTGACGATGTTAGCGGGGGTTTTTGCCAATGCATCCACAAAGCCTTGCGCTCCCACCGTTCTTGTCGGCACAGGGAATCCTTCCGGAATGGTGACTTCTACCACACCCCCTGTGCTGATATCGAGTAAGGCGGTAATGGTAATCTGGATGGATACATCGCCTTGGTTCGCACGAACGCTGGCCGGGGATAATGAACCGGTCACCGGTACGCTATCGGATGGCGGGGGTGGGGGAGGAGGCGTTGTGCTGACAGTGATGGAAGCAACCGCTTCCTTCGTGAGAGCATTGAAAGTCGCTTTGGCTTTGATGGTTCCGGAGCCTACTGCAGAGGCGGTAAACGTTGTCTGTTTACCATGAATAGGAGAAATAGACCCGATCGCGCCTGTGATGGACCATTCAAAATCCAGATTCATCACATTCCCCAATTCATCCAGAGCAGTAGCGGTAAATTGTTGAGTTTGGTTCAGTCCGAGAGCACTCGTAGACGGAGAGATACTGACGGAAGCCAATCCGGCTGAGATGGAAATATCAGCTGTCGCGCTGATCGTGTTTCCACTATAGGTTACATCGACCTTAATGACACCGGAACCTGCGGTTTGCCCGGCGGTAAAGGTAGTCTGCTTCGTATTGACCGGTGAAACGGATCCGATACTCCCGCCTACACTCCAAAGGTAGGTCAGGTTACCGGTGATTTCATTGCCGTTCTCATCTTTGGCTATGACACTGAAGGTTTTATTCTCACCTTTTGCCAGTGTTGCTGTGGCAGGTGTGATTTCCAGTGTACTGACTTGTACATTGGAGCAAATAAAATACGGTAATGTCTCGACCCAGCGGTTGTCAGGATCATTATCGAGATCAACCGGGTTTGTATTGAAGTCGGTTCGTATTTTGGCAACATAACTGCCAATTCCGGGGTTGGTGACTCTGGCATCGGGTAAAAATTCCACTTTCACCTGACTTAAAGCCGGAATCGCTTCCGGAATACGGATCTGTACCTGCTGTTTATCTACGACAATTTGTGGGAAAGTGCCGGCGTTTGCCGGTTTGCCGTTGACCAAGACATAACTTCCGGAAATAACGGAGGCCAGCTTAGTCCCATAGGGAAATTCCACATAAATATAATTTCCGGCTGCCAATGACTTCGTGATGACAAAGTCAAACGTGTAGTGCACGAAAGAGCTGTCAAATAAGCAGGGATTCAAAGAGACTTTTGCTCCGGATACCCCTTCAATCACGTAAGGATTAGACTTTACCGTTAATGGTTCGGATGAGGTGGAAACCAACAATGTATAGCTTCCGGGCTGGCTTGGATTCTTCAGGTTAGCCAGTTCCGTGAAAATGATTTCTATTTTATTGACAGCGGGAGGCGTTGCTGAAATATTTACCGGAACAATCATCGTCACTCTTCGGTTTGTGATATCGATTTGGGGAGCGTACTTCAGGGAAGTGCCCGGTATCGCATCTGTGGAGTCCGGATCGATCCTGATACTACCGGGAGAGATATAGGAAGGTATTGTCGTATCTTCTGGAAATTCAACCGTGATCGTGCCATAATCCATAACCAGGTTGCCCGAAGGTCCGGTAAAAAATTTAATGGAGTATTGGGCATTGGACATTGGCGTACTGCCATTCGGATTCGGTCTGGTATCATCGGAGACAGACAAGGCGACTTCGATACCCGATACCGAGGAGAATAAACTGAAATTCTGGGATTCTACAGGAGTAGGCTCGGAAGATGTCATGACAACCAGTCTATAAGAAGATCCTACTGCAGGTGGATTCTGAATACCCATTAAATTCGACAAGTGCACTGTAACGGTTGAGGATGCAGCGATATCCACCGGAGTGATGATTTCAATATAAGATAGGTTTGGTCCGGCGGCATTCACAACGGTCGTAATAGAATTCACCGCTACATCATTCACATAAATCGCATTGGGAGGAATGGCAGTTAATAAAGGTGGGTAGTAAGAGGGATTGGCTACAAACCCAAGCGTGAGGGGGTCAAAATAAATCTTGATCTTGCCCACATTCGTTAATAGACTACCGGTAGCGCCTGTAGTAAATTCAATCTGATAATCGGTATTTAAACTACCGATCGCCGGAGGGGTGGCAATTACTTTCGGAATACTGCTGGTGGAAAGAATGGTGTAATAATTGGAATAAGCCTGTATAGGTTGAGATGAAGTCATCACTTGCAGTCTATAGGAACCAGGGGTCTCAGGATTCGTGATTTGTACACCCTGCAGCAAGCTCACACAAACGTTGGATCCGGGCGGGATCAGAATAGGGACGGAAAAACGCAGAGACAATCCATCGACCACTACCGGAGGTAACGCTGAATCTGTTGGATTAGGACAGGAGCCTCCGATTCCAACCTTAATGTCTGCCGGATTGACCGAAGCAGGTAATTTTGTACCTACGGGGAAGGTGATTGTGATCGTACTGGAGAGAGCCGGAGAGAGCTGACTGGCCGGACTGGATCCCGTTGTAAAGCTCAGATAATATTCAGCGATACTACCTGACGTTTTAGGATTCGGATAAGCAAGCGGTACCGTGACATTCAGTAGCGCATCGCCGATGGTGTAAATAAAGGATTCAATAGCCACCGGCTCTTTATTCGTCCAGACCAACGCGGTGTAATTATCAGCGGTAGCTGGATTTTGTATGCCCGCCGTCAAAGTGAAATACACAATCACTTCAGAAGAGGCAGGGATATTTTGCGGAACCTGCATTTCAATCCATCGGTAAGCTGACCAACTGGGTGCATTATCAATATTCGGAGGTAGTGATACACCAGTATTGACGGTGGCTTGAATATTCATATAGGTTCCATTAATTTTTACAGCGGAAGCCGCGATAGGCCCAAGAGGGGTGATATACCGGCCGGCATCCCCGTTAAATGCTATAAATATCTTATCGGTATTGGCATATAACTCTCCCTGGGAACCCGTTTTAAATGCTACCGTGTATTCGGCTAATTGATTTGTAACAGTAGGTATTGGCGTCACCACAGGTTGTTCAATGGTAGAGCGAATCAGGTAAGATCTTGATATTCCATAGGTCGGCTGGGAAGAGGTTTTCACCTGTAAGGTATACAAACCAGCCTCTGCCGGATTCTGAATATTCGCGGAAGGGCAGAATACAACATATACTTGCGAACTGGCAGGAATATTGATGGGAGTGATAATTCTCACTTCCTGTCCTGAGACATAGACAGGCTGATTAATGATATTCCAACCTGCGCCAGGAGGACAGACGACTGCATCCGGATTGGCAATCACAGGGGAGGGTGGTGCTGTATAGAGATATATTGAGCCGGAGGAGATACTGCCGGGTACTTTCGTACCGGCAGGGAATGCAAAAGTGATCGTTCCTACATTGGCTTGTAAGGCAGGTTTCAAAGCAGAAGTCGTAAAGTGAATCAAATACTGGGCTGTCAGCTTAATGGCGTTTGGTTTCACCAACACTGACCGAAAATCTGTCGGGGGGTTGAAACCCGGGAACGAAAGCGTATCCATAATATTAAACAGCTCCGACTTCATCGGGATATTCTCCTGTGAAGTGGCAACATAACCGTAATAGATGCCTTCCGCAGCAGGATTCTGTAACCCGCAGGAGGGGAGGAAGACCATCGTCACTTCAGAATTAGCGTTGATATCAATAGGGGTGACGACCGTCAACTCGGTATAATTATTTCCTTCCAATACCACTGGAGAGACAATCGTAGTGGTTAATTCCGTAAAGACTCCGTTCACGGTAATCGCTGCAGCAGAGATAGAAGTAAGAGCGGTAGTGGCAGGCAAGTACACAATAATTTTGTCGGTATTCCGTAGCAATTTGATCGCTCCGACCTTACACTTCACTTGATACTCGACATTCTGCGCAGAGATGTTGTTTGGCATGGGGATGATCTTCACGTTTGTGACTGAGGAACCAATCGGATAGGCGGGAGATTCCCTAAAGTATGGCTGAGCAGAGGTCATCATCTGCAGTTTATACATACCAGCGGTTGTCGGGTTCTTGATACCGGCGGATGTTTTAAAGACCAGCGTAATCGGTGTACCGATAGGGATAGCAATCGGCGTGGTGATATCTATCCGAGTCCCGGTGACTTTTGGATTCACTTTTAATACATAGGGTGTACCGGTGGCATCAAGTGTGATAGCAGTGACCGGAATCAAAGTCGGAATCGTAGTGCCGGCAGGAAAGGAAACGGTAATGATTCCAGAGTCCTGTAATAAGGAGGTGCCCACTTCGAAGACGATCGTATATTCTGCAATTGTTCCCGTTGAGGGAGGGTTGACCACAACACTGGTGATACTGACCGCATCGGTGATCAGATAATATTCGGAGTCAACACGGATTGGCTCCTGACTGGTACGAATATAGGCTTTATAATTACCGTCAATCGGGTTGATTAATCCGGATGAGGGTAAGAATGTCACCTTTACAGTGCTGCCGGAATTAATCGCTTTCGGTGGAACTACTGTAAAACGATAATACCCGGCTAAATCGGGATCGGTTGTGTCGGCAGGTGCGATTAATTCAACGGTGGTGCCGACAATGGTGTAATCGGTATTCACCATGACTGAGGAAGCGGGGAGGGTGGTCGGGGGAGGGGGTACTAAGGTGCCCAGTTTCATGATAATAATGATTTTATCGGTGTTCGCAGCCAAAGCACCGCTGGCGCCCAACTTAAATTCCAATACATACTGAACATTCACAGAATCTTTGGTGTTCGGAGTGGGGGTGACTTTCACTGCGGATACAGCTGTTCCGATCGCATAAGCGGGGGATACTCTGTAATATGGCTGGGATGTCGTCTTAATTTGTAACGTATAAATGCCGGCAGTGGTTGGGTTTTTGATCTTGGCAGACGAGAGGAATACGATTTGAACATTCAGGGGGAAAGGTCCGGCAAGTGTAGCCGGTACTTTCATAGTCACAGAACCACTGGTGACTTTTGGTGCAAACTTGAGCACTGTGCCGTTAATGGTAATACTACCCGGGGTGATATTGGTGGGTACCGTTGTCCCGGAAGGAAAAGTCACGGTGATTTCATCGATATCTTCTGTTAAAGATTGTCCGATCTGCATATCAATGGTGTACTTCGCTTCCACACTCGTGGAAGGAGGGTCTACAACTACGTTTGTGATCGCGACAGCATTGGTAATCAAGTACAGAGTGGATTGCATGATGATCGGCTCTTTTGACGTTCGGACATATCCTTTATAATTGCCTTCAACCGGGTTCTTGATTCCGGCGGTAGCTAAGAAAACAAGTTTCACTGTCTGGCTGGCAGCGATATCTTTTGGAACAGTCACTGTCAGCTTCGTTTGGGTAGGTTCTCCAAGAATAGGGGCGGCAGTCACAATATTGGATATACAATAGTTACCATTGACGGTGACGGATGCGGGTTGAATCACAGCCGGTGGAACAGGAGCGTCAATCGCCAACCAGATATCCACTGTGTCAGTGTTCGCTGTTAGGGCACCGTTGGCACCCAATTTGAACTCAATCAAGTATTGAACATTCGTGGACCCTTTGGTATCCGGAATGGGGGTTACTTTCACATCGGTCACAGAAGTGCCGATAGCATATACCGGGGACACCCTGTAATTCGGTTGGGTGGAGGTTTTGACCTGTAAAGAATACACACCGACTTTCGTCGGGTTTTTAATTTTGCACGACGTTGAGAATACAATACTCAAAGTAGCGCCTGCAGGATAGGTAGCAGGAACTGTCATCGTTACGATTCCGCTCGATACGGTGACTGGGAATGTCAACGAGGTACCATTAATCGTAATATTACCGGGGGTGATGGAAGAGGGAACAGTAGTACCGGTAGGGAAGGCAACCGAGATAGTACTTTCATTAATAGTCAGCGCTTGCCCAATCACGATATCAAAGGAGTATTTCGCTTCCACTCCGGCAGAGGGGGGCTCTACAACGGGTGCGTTCGGAATATCCACTGTATCAGTGATGCTATAGTAAGGAGATTCCACTAAAATCGGCTCCTTGGACGTTTTGACAAAACCTGTATAATTCGTCGCCACTGCAGGGTTCTTTATACCGGCAGCGGTTAAAAAAGCGATCTTCACTGTTGCATTGGCAGTAATGTTTTTGGGAGGCGTGACGGTGAGTTTTGTGTACCCGGTAGGCACACTGTCTGCAGGTACTACCGAGTCAACACTGGTGGCAACAGTAGTGTAATCAGACCCGATCAGTACAGAAGAGGCACTCATTGTGGCAGGGGCAGCGGGCGCTGCGATATTCAGAAAGATAATAATCTGGTCGGTATTCGCTGTTAAAGCACCATTGGCGCCTAACTTGAACTCAACATCGTACCGAACATTCACAGCATCTTTTGCATTAGGTGATGGGGTGATTTTGAGTGAGCTGACAGCGGTACCAATGGCATAAGGGGGTGAATTTCGGTAGTATGGCTGAGCGGAAGTGAGAGCCTGGATGGAATAATTACCGGCAGTGGTCGGGTTCTTGATCTTCATCGAGACTAAGAAAGTGATCTCAACCAAGTCTCCGGCAGCGATATCCACCGGCGTAGTGATGACAATCACATTCGTGCTTTTTGTGGGAGATAATACGAGTGGGGAAGGAACATTGTTTAGTTTGAAGATAATATCAGACAGAGAGAGGGTGGAAGGTAGGGTGGTGCCAGTCGGGAAAGCGATATTAATCGTTCCTAAACCGGCTAATAGTGGTATATCCACCATAATCGCCACTTTGTATTCTGCTTCAGAACCCACCGAGGAGGGAGTGACGACCACGCCCTGCACGCCGGCAGGAGTAGGCGTCAGTAAGTCCACAAACGAGACAGCATTGTATATCGTATATTCGAGGGAATCGGTTGGAGTGGCCTCTTTGGAAGAACTCACTTTCAATTTGTAATCCCCGGCTATCGGATTCTTCAAACCGATGGGGGTGGTAAAAATAATGGTTACCGCTGTGCTGTTTGCAATATCGACAGGTGTCTTGAGGGTAACGGTGAGAGGACCAGCGGAACAGGTAGCATTGGTAGCCACTTTGGTATTATTGACCAGCATATAATTTCCCGGAATATATCCTAAACCTTCCCAGATAGGGATGGAATAGCCAGTTGGGAATACAATCGTGATAGTGTCTGTATTTTTTGTCAATGCCCCTTCATTACCGGTTTTCCACTCTACTTTGTATTCGGCATATTCCGTGCCGGTCGCAGGAGCATCCGTATTCGGTGTCGGGGTGACTTTGGCGGCATATCCGATAAAGTACTTATTGGAATCGACAGGTCCTTCGATTTTGGTTTCAGTCGTCCCCACCAAATACCCGGTCTCTACTTTTAACCGAATCATACCAGTAGGAGTGGTCGGATTTTTAATGCCGGCTGCCACTGCAAATACGATGCTAATAGTAGCTCCGGCAGCATAGGTTGTCGGTGTCGGAATTCTAACCGTCTGGCTGGATATGGTAGGATCGGTGGCAGGATTGCCTCCGTTGACCGTCACATTCGCTTTTGCAATCGAAGTGGGTAGTTTCGTATCAGTGGGAAACGTAATTTTAAAATACCCGGTCGCCGGAATAGCATAAGCTGCACCGGATCCTAATACAAAATCTATTGTATATTGGGCCGGTTGACCGCTTGTATGTGGCAGCGGTGTTACATCAGCAGGGTCTAAAGCCCTGGCTGGCTGTATCCATGAAAATAATGAGATAAAAAGGAAAAAAGTAAGTAAAATACTAATTCTTTTTTTCATGGCGTTAACTCTCCTTTTATTAGGTTCACGCTCTTTATTGTTAAATATGTAATTCTTCATAACCCGTTCACACTTTCCATCCTTTACAACATAAAAGAATATAATACATGCGGTAAATCAGAGAACACTTTCGATACCATCCAGTACTGATCCAATTCAAGATCTGCTCCTAATTTCATAATCCTGGTAGCGTCTGATTTCCTGGGATGCAGTAACACCTGGTAACCGATTTTTCCTGAGAGCACAAAGTGCAATCCTGTTCCGCTCTTTCGTTCATAATACTGCAAAGCGCCTTTGGTCATTAGATTCTGGTAAACGCTATTTTCAAATAAATTCTCTTCGGGGATACGGGCAAAGTGATTGACCAATCCGGTATCGCATACATAAGCTTTCGGAGCTTTTTTAATTTCATTCGTATTAGTAGATCCAAACGGACGGATAATTTGTATAAAATAAGAGCCTTCTAAAAAGGACAGGTATTCATATGTGGTTGCTCGGGATATACTGAGCTCCTGAGATATTTTATGAATGTCCAGACGGGTTCCGGTCCTACGCATTAACAAAAGCATCAAATCCCTGATGACATCACTCTTTCGATAGTTACTTAGCTGAACGACCTCAAACTTAAAAAAGGAAGCAAACACATCTTCCAAAGTCTTTTTTTTCTCTTCGATTGTTTTTTTGTTGACTACTTCCGGAAAACCACCAAACAGAAGATATTCATCGTAAAGATTCGACAACATATCGAAAATAGGCTTTGAAATATCTTCAATATGAATAGGAAGATTTACTTTTCGACCTTTAAAAGATAAAAACTCCCGGAAAGTTAACGGAAAGAGTTCATAAATGAGTTTTCGACCTGACAAAGATTCGTTAAAGATATTGCGTGTGTAGAAATTTGTTGATCCGGTTACGAAGAATTTTACTTTCCAGGAATCGATGAAATACTTCATTACCGAAGCTATATTTTGCATGTATTGTATTTCGTCTAAAAATAAATACACACGATTGGAAAAATCGAGTCCTAATATTTCCAAAGAAGACTTTATTTTTTCATAGTTATCATCCTCAAAATATTTTCGATTGATTGGATTCTCCAGATCCAACAATAATTTGTTTTTTGAGTCGATTTTAGAAAAAATATTTTTCAATAGGGTAGTTTTACCAACTCGTCTCATTCCAGTGACAATAATAGCTTCATTGGTATAGAAATAAGGCAAAATCTGTTGTAATAGATCCCGCTCTTTATACATATTTTCACTTTACATATAGTTGTCAAATTTGTCAAGTAAAACAGACATATATTTTACTTTTTTTTCATTTTTGTCTAATTTATTTCATAAAAGTGCAATTCTGCTTTTGACTCAATAGGCATGCGATACCGATGTTCACGATGTTCAGAAAATGAGAATTTTAACAGAAAATTCAATAATGATGATCTTGCCCAACAACCCCGTCCCCGTGGGACGTCCCCGTGGGAAGGAGGATTATTCGGCGGTGCGGACGGTTTTTACCCAGCGAGTGGGGGCTTTACCGATGATTCTCAGCCAAATCGCATACGTGTAGGGAAGCGGCAGTAAAAAAACAAACAAGGCGGAGACGATTAATTTTAACCAATCCATCCTCCCGAATAGTGAATCGGAACGAAGGTTGCTGTCAAAAGTAAAGGCATAACGGTGCAAACAATAAAAAGAGAACAGGATATACGGGATATTTAACAAAGCCAATGCATAAGATAAATAGGGAGAGACTGACGTTTGTATCGTGGGAAAGAAATGCAGTTTAACCCCTAAAAACCAAAGGTTCATCACCAAGACAACCAATCCGATAAATTGATAGGTCAACCATTCCAACGGACCTTGAATGAATAATTGCCAAAACAACCTTGTCTTTGGAGAGAGCGAGTTCATCACTTCAAGGTGACCGGAAGCCCAACGCAGTCTCTGGACAAAAAATTGGTGCCATTGGGGGGGTGTTTGCTCCGTGGAAATCACCGGCAGAAACTCTACGCGGGTATCGGTTTGTTGAAATGCCCGGACACCCAGTTCCAGGTCTTCCGTCAAAGAAAGCGGGTTAAATCCATTGATTTCAGTCAGTATGGATTTTCGGATAAACAGGTTGGTTCCGCCTGCAAACGGGATACTTTTAAAGATTACCGGCAGATACCAGTCGTGGGAGAGGGCTTTATATAATCCGCCCAATCGGGAGAGAATGCCCAATAAGTAGAAGTTTCTGACTTGAAATAAGGGACCTTGCAATATCGGCATTTTCTCTTTTTCCCGGGCGTACCGAAACGCGACATGAAGTAAGACTTCCTTGGCCGGTTGACTTTCTGCATCATAAAAACCTACGACTGTACAGCGCTCATCCAGATTCTGTAATGCCCAGTTCAACGCTCTGCCTTTGGTGGAATCCGTGGAAGTTTTTCCTAATGATTGGATGAACACACCGTCATACCATTCCGGAACGGTCAGAATTTTGATCCGAAATCCCTGTTGGATAAGCGGTTCTGCAGTCTGGGTGGCCACAGTAAGCGTGGTGGGAAAAAGAGCTTTCCAGCTTTCAGGATCAATGGAATCTGCCAGAAATAGCTGGTCGGGAGAGATAAAACCTTCTATCCATTGCAGAAAATTCCGATAGAGCCATTGTTGAATTTTGCATGGGCAATCTGGTAATACCTGACGTATCACAATCATTAAAGTCCGTTTCATCTGCTTTTTATCTAATGATAATTGTTGAGCAATTTTTTGAATGACCAGGGGTAGTTTTGCGGTATAAGTCTCTGAAGAGTATTCAATGGAAAACTCTCTTCTCAATCTTTCGTGTAAGTAAGAAAAAAAAGGGCCGTGCGGTTCGGTTCGAAAACGGTATGAAAACCAGGTTTTACGAAGCTCTACCGGTATCCGGTACGCTTTCTGCCGATCGTATTTTTGCAGAGATTCCCAGGTGGATTGCATTTTCCGGGCATTCGAATTTTCTTCTCTTTCATCGGTAATGACAAGGATTTCAAATCTATCCACCGGATAATCCAGTTTTGCCAGATTACTGAGTGTAGCCTGAATCACGACAGATTCATTTTTGGCCGGGATCAGTAAGGATATAAATGGAAAAGGCTCGCATTGGTGTGCGAGCAAATATTTCACCGTGTCACGGTCCAACGGAAGCTTTTTCCGCCAAACCTGTTTATCGCTCATCCACCGCCAAATCAGCAATCGGATAAAATAAAACAAGGTCAGCGCATAGCAGCCTAGTGCAATAAGCTGGATCCAAAGGCTAACTTTCATTAAATGTCAATCGTACCGATGGAGGTTTCTCTGTATACGTAACCCGAAAACCAAATTCTTCTGCAAACAACCGTATTGGTAGAAAAGTCCTTCCATTTTTTATCACCGGGGGAACCAGCAAATTCTTCTTCTCTCCGTTTACAGTATATACAGAATTGCCAATTTGGGTGATGATTTCCTTGCCGGCATCATCATCTCGGATCGTGATCATCTGAAAGACCGGTTCGTATTCTACTGTAAAACCAAGCAACTCCACAAATAAACGTAAGGGAACCATAAAGGTGCTGGCGTATAGGAAGGGAGCATCGGGTAATTCCACAGCACCGAATGAGGTATCTGCTGTTTTCTTCCCAATAGTCATGAAGGCAAAGAAATTCGGGTAATAGGTGACCGGTGCCAGATACTTTTTCGTGTTGCCGGCTTTATCGACCGCTAAAAATTCCAAGGTGTTGATACCAGGCTTCAATGTGTAGTTCATCCTGAATACACCATTTTCATTCGCTATGTTTTGCTCATTGACAGTCAAGATGGCATCTTTTTCCACCTGACCGGCTAAGAGTATCGTTTTGCGGATCGATTTCATCCAAGGTGTGGGGGTAACCAGCGTAAATTCAGGGCTGATCACATCCAATATAATCTGTATCTCCATCTCACTCTCGTTACCGGCTCTGTCGATAACCAGAATACTGATGGTATTCATGCCTTCCGTTAAATTCAGGTTGACTTTCACCTTACCTTCCACTAAGGAAGTAATGGATTGTGTCTGTACGATAGCTTCCAGAAAATTCGATTCAATCAGATTCATTTCCAGAAGATAGGGATTGTGGTTCGTATAAATCGGTAATTCCGGCAAAACAAGGATGGGCTTGCGGGTATCGACGGAAAATTGGTAAGTGTGGACTGCTTCTTTTGCAGAATCACTGTAGGCGCTGTAGTAGGATATTAAGTATTCACCGGATCCTAAACGGATTTTCTGGATATACTCAGTCCATTCCCCTTCATTAAGTTTATAATACGTTTTTACGCGATGGTTGTCGGATGATTTCGTCTGAAAAGTAATTTCCGGTTCGGTAATATAAAAATTCTCTTTTCCATCCGGCACAGTCGGCAGAATCACAATATCCGTCATCGGTAATGGGATAATCTGGTAAGGAGAGGAAACCATGGTTCTTGGCTCTCTTGAAGAAGAAACTCCCAGCACCACCGGTCCGGTTTTCTCAGGATTTCGGAATTGACTACCAGAGGTGATTTGAACTGTAAAAAGGGATAAAGAAGGATATTCCTTGTCCAGTGAGATTTCGATCATTTTTTTATCGCTGTCTAAGCGAACCTTCAGGACGTCCAGTGGAGCTCCGTTCATCCAAATGCCTTGTTCATATTGTTCCGGGAAAAAGTAACCCGGATCCAGGGAGAGGTAAATCTTGTCTTTCGGTCCAAGGTTGCCGGCTTCCCCGAGCTGAAAACGAATTTCCAGCACAGATATCTCCGAGACAGCATTTTGGCTGGACTGAACCATGATGGATTGGATGGTGGATTCTGAGATCCTGATCAGAGGAGATTTAATATACGAGACTTCCCGTGTGGTAGCCACCTGGAAATACACATCTCCGGGTGTTTTCGGATTCTGGATGCCGGCTTCTTCCAAAAACCGTACAGTGACTAATTCATTCGCACCGATATCCACGGGGGGGTGAAGCCAAATCTCATTCTCTGCCTTTTTTATAAAAGGAGTGATAGTTATCGGAACACCTTGTATTTCAATAAACTGTTGATTGATCGCATTGGGAAGATAGGAGCCTTTGGGAAGAACGATTTTTATTTGATCCTTGTCTTTGGTCAGTCTGCCACCGCCACCGGTTTTAAAAGTCAGATCCAGTTGGGAGACTAAACCGATATAAGGCATCTTGATACTGACAGAAAGGTCCCCGATGACACTGGGGCTGATTAAAAACTCATTGGACTCCACGTTGGTTCCTTCTTTGGCGGTGTGAACTTCCAGTTTGTATTTTCTTGGATCCGGTGGATTGACGATGCCAAACGCTTCGCTGATCTCAATGACTACTGAGCTTTTTGGTTCGATGTCAACGGGTGTCTGTATTTTCAAGGTGTAGTTCCCTTCCACGATGGCTGCCTTGCTGGTAAGAGTGCCATTCACCCTGATATCGCCAGGTCTGGAAGAAGTGGGCAATTTAATCGAAGTGGGGAAATAGACCGTGATAATGCCATTGATCTTCATTCTACCAACCAAGCCGGTTGTAAAGCTGATTTTATAGGCAGAAACGGTGTTGATATAAGGCTTATCCACCTCTACCTTCAAATCGGTAATCACAGAAGAATTAATTTTATAGGGACGTGAGTCCACATGCACTGTATCAGAGGAAGTCCAGATAGTAAGCTCATAATCCCCCGGTGTATCGGGATTTTGTATATTAGCTTCTAAAGTAAATAATACGATGACTTCTGCTTCATCCATCACGGTCATGCCCGGAAAGAGCTTGACTGTCCGGCCGTTAATCACAGGCTCCGTGGAGGTACAATACATACCATTGATCAGGACATCTTCTTTATCAATCTCCGTCGGGACTTTTGTTCCAAATGGGAATTCCACCTGGATATAACCGCCGTAGCAGCTGCTCAACCTACCGGAAGAAGAGGTCGTAAATTTAATTTCATAGGCAGCGAACTCCCCGGCTACATTCGGATCTACTTTTACGATAGGCGCCGTAATCACACCACCCCGTATTGCAAAAGAATTTGAAAGTGCCCATTGCGGTTGTTTATCGGTGGCCACTGCCAACATATAGCAAGCCCCGCCACGCGGATTGATGACTTTACAGATTCTGATGTAAAAACTGGTTGTCAGAGGAAAACCGTTAGGGACGGTAATCACCATGATGGGAACATCGTCCTGGGTAGTAGAAGTATAGGAAGCAGGTATACCATTTACAGTCAAGGTACTGCAGGAATAAGATCTCGGGAAAATCGTACCATAGGGAAAAGCAACATAGATCTCATCCCCGGATTCCAACATCCCACAATCATCCGTTGTAAAGGACACATAATAAGTCGCTACTTCCCCGGCAATTTCCGGCTCTACCCGAACGGTCACATTCTGGACTTTCGGCGAACCGACTGAAAAGGAGACACTACCGCTTTTCCCTCCGGCGGAAGCTGTCATAGTTGCATGACCGGGACTGGTGGCTGCATACAGACAGCTACCGGCTTGCTGACTGACAATCCTGCCAGCCCCTGAGAGGGACCAGGTAAAGGTGACACCATTGATGGGTGTTCCGTTTTCATCATAAGCCGCTGCGGTAAAAGTAACGGTTTCAGACAGTATGATACAATCCACTTCAGGTTTTACACTGATCTGATTGATATCCTGCGCAAAAACAGTAAAAAGTGGGTTGAGTAATAGCGTTAATAAAAGAATTAAACTAATTTTTTTCATCTTTACTCACTCCGATCACAAAAATTGATTAATAACTTTTTTTCATCCACATCAAACAATAATTCAGCCCCTAATATCTTTTTCAAAAACTCGGATGGAATCATGATCGTTTTGTTGATCAACAAAGGAGGATGATCCATGACTATATTCTCGCTTTTTCCTTGGGATTTTATCCTGATTTTCACATCATTCGGTTTCACCAGGATCTGAACATCATCTCTTTTTAATATCGCTACCCCATCCTGCGTGTTCCATTCGAGTTGATAGTCAAGCACGGTAGGAAGAAAGCGAAGGGGGAGATAGATTTCCCCGGAAACCGGTTCAACGATGGGGGGAGGAGAGATGGGGATCGCTTTTCCCTCTACGGTGGCGTTTATTTTATCTATCCAGATTTCAACCAGTTTTCCGGCGAAATAGTAATAGTCGATCTTGACGCGTGTCTCATTTCCGGCAGGGTCGTAACACCATAATTCCAGAGTATTCTGCCCTTTCGCGGGAACCAGAAACATGGAAAAATTCCCGAATACATCTAACGGGATATCCTTCTCACCCAGATACAGTAGGGATCCGGGTTCGGATTTACCGGTTATCTCAACCTGATTGCCACAGATAACATCTCCCTTCCTGGGAGAATATACTATCAGGGCGGGTGGAGTCCTGTCCAGGTTCACCACCAGAGATCCGGATGTGCTCAATCCCACTTCATCGGTTGCTTTCCAAAAAACATGGTTCACACCATCCTGCAACGTGACCGGGATGCTGATTTCAAAAGGAGACTGGGTGCCTTCCACATAATAAACCCGGTCTTGAACGACCAACTGCATTTTTGACAGATCTAAAACGCTGAATATGAAAGGTGTAACCATCTGGTTGGTAATAAAATTGTCCTTGGGAGAGATCAATGTAATTTCCGGAGATTGCAAGTCAACTTGTATCGTCAGCTCGATGCTTTTTTCCCGCACACCTGACGCTCTCACGCCAGCAATCGTTAGTTCGAACCGTCCCTGTTTAAACTCAAGGGGATCCGTGTAGGACTGCTCCTTACCATTGTTCACTTGATAAAAAATCTCTTTTGCCAGGAGGGAAGTCAAGGTTAGGGTAACCGGTTTATTATACCAATACGGTACAGTCTGGGATTCGGAAAACACATACTCGACAGAGCTGTCTGGCGCATTAAAATGAATCGGGGCGCTAATTGCCATAATGGCACGTTCATCCCAAACCAGCGTAAAATCAACAGGCTCGCAATGGGGGGGGTTCGTCAATTGACCGGATCCCTGGAATGCAATACTCAGAAAGTCATCCGTCATTGGCGGAACCAGTATTTGTATCGTATGATTTTGCACCACTTTACAAGAGATCGGATGTGTGTTTTCATTGAGGTAAATATCGTTTAAAGCGATTTCAGCGGGGACCCGGATGTCTTCCGGCGTAATAATGGTGATCCACTGATTCGTTACAATCGGTGCCGCCAAGAAGGTTAGCCGGAATGTGTAATCCGAATTTTCCCCGGCAATCATATTGGAAGCAGATACTTCTAATTGTAGGAGAGAAGTCGCTGCTTTAATCGGCTGAACACTCATTAGTAATAAAAGAGCTGATAAGGATGCGGTCAGTATTTTTCTCATGCCTGGTCTCCGGTTTCTCCCTGGGTGAAAGTTAAATCCTCAATCATCCATTGCTGGTTTTCATAAAATGCCTTGCAATAGACTATATTGCCTGAATCCAGCGCTTGCAGAATCATGGAAAACTGAGCTTCAGTCGTCCAATAGAACTGTTTGCCGGAATCCATCCGACACCACTTTTCAACGTGGTTAATTTCGATGATCTTTCCGGTAAAAATCGCGAATTCTCGTTGGACTTCTACGATAAAGGCGGTGAATGTATTATGTTCATCCACTCCGGTTAATTTGACAGTTTTCCCTACAGCAACCGGACCGTTTTGTACCGCTGTCAGGGAATCCACGCGGAAAATCGTACCGTTGTCCAGCAGGAATATCTTCCCGCGTTCCATTTCGCGTATGATTAATCCTTTCAATATCTTTGCATTCTGGGATTGAAACACTCTGGCATCAATGAGGATGATTAATTCAGGATATTCAATTCCTTGTCCTTGAATACGAACTTTCTGGTTTATATAGGGAAGAGCTTTGTCTGTAAAATACAGGACTCTTTTCTTGCCATCACTTTGGAATTCATAGATTCCATTACTGAGTATACCGGTTAATGTAGCTTGTATTTGATGAACAGCCATTCCATTGATTTGATTCGATTGGATGGTCGTTTGAGTTTTTGAATCAACTGTTTTGGTGATTTTCGAACCAATCGGAATTGTGTAGCTGGCTTTGGAGATGGTTGTTCCACTCGCCAATAGGTATTGATTATTTTTGATACCGACAATCCAATCGAATGTCCAGGTTGTTTTGACAGGAGAGAGGGAAGAAGCAGCTTTTCGCGTGGTCGTCGCTTCTTTTTGCCGGGATGACGCTTGAATGACCGGTTCTGCTGAGGCTAAGAGGATATCAGTGTTTTCAACCGGAGGGGCGATCAGGGTAAATTCTGTTACGATAAAATACTCACCGTAGTCTTCCCCAGTGATACTGACTTGAAAACTTTTATCGATCTCTCTCGGGTTGTTTTTCAAATGAGAGGAGAGTAAAAAGCTCTGATGGATATCCTTCATGGTAAATCCGGTTTGATACGCGGTATCGATTAAGCCTGTAAGGGTCCTTAGTTTTGGTTCCTGCAATTCATGAATAGTAAGAGCGATCGACTTGCCTTTATCGGGAATAGCTCGGATTTGGACCGGTTTATTGATTAATTCTTTCGGTTGGCAGGTTGAATAGATAGTTCTGTTGTTCCACTCGATCACAACGGGATTATCCTGTAACACCAGATTAGTGGCGCTAGCAGAAACTAAAACTCCTTTCAAGATAGTATTGCAGAAACCACTATCGGCAATCTGGATCACATTCCATTGCTGACCTTGCTTTTGTAGCTTCATCTGTACGAAACTATGGATTTTTGCAAAGTTAATTAAGTCGTTATCGGTATAAAGAGGATATGGGAGAGAATCCAGCCAAATCTGTTGGGTATAATAATCCACTCGTTCGATCACACCGTCAACGGTTATGTCTGCGGATGCAACCGATTGGCGGTATTGATTCAGAATGCTTTCCAAAGCTGGCAGAGCTTCCCTGGAGGGGATGTGATATTTCTTCAGTAATTTTGCCGGAGACAACGTCTGGTAATCTTCAGCAATCGTGTCATATTGAACACGAGTCCTTTTTACAAGCCATCGTATCCACAATAATTCCTCATAGGAATAGTGGTCATTCGCATAATAAAAAGTCTTCTCTTCGTTGGTGTTATAATACTGGGAAGCAAACTGAAGCGTTTGTTCTGCCTGGGCAATGGACACAGAATCCATCACTGGCGCTTTGTAATGCAATAAAGTCCTCATCTGCTGATTCATTTTGCTGGCGATAAACGTTTCTCCATGAAATAACGGAAGAAACCAAAAACCAGTTACGGCCATGACACAGGCGGTTAAAGCAGAGACGACCACCCTGCGCCAGACAAACCCTCGTTTGACCGGGACAGATAATCGTTCGGAGGTTTCCCGAATCGCTTCATACACCCGCGAAAAACGTTCCGGAGAAAGTCCGGTTGGCGCCTGTTTTGCTTGGTTTTGGATCGTGTCTGTGATCCATCTTTCCTGCTCAAGGAATGCCTGGCAGTCAACACAATGAGAACAGTGCTCCTGCAAAATGGCAGGCAAAGACTCTTTCCGATGCTCAAGCGACCATTCCAGCACCCTCTCACATAGAGATTGCTTGTTGATCTTTCGCTTCACTTACTTGCCTCCATCAACTTTTTTATTTTTTCGGACAGTTTGTTCCTGGCAGTAAATAAGCGGCTTTTCACCGTTCCCTCAGGAATCGACAACATTCCGGAGATATCCTTCACGCATAATTCATCGTAATAATATAACTGCAACAACATCCTTTCCTCTTCTTTCAGTTCTGACAGAGCCTTTTCTAAATATTTGAGCTCTTCAGAACAAAATACCTCTTCTTCATGATTCGGTTCGAATAATTCGACAGAAATTTTGTACTCTTCGTCAGATTCATGTTTTCGGGAACGTTTTTTAAAGAAAGTATTGATCTCATTGCGTAAAATTCTATGCAACCAAGGCCGGACAGGATAACGGTTATCAAACCGTTGAATTGTCTTGAAAAAAAGGATAAACGTATTCGATACGATATCTTCGGCCTCATCCTGGGACTTTAACAACATATAAGCAGAACGGAGCAGCTCCTCTTTGAAAAACGTGA
This sequence comes from bacterium, assembly GCA_021372585.1. GTDB lineage: Bacteria > Caldisericota > Caldisericia > UBA6126 > UBA6126 > UBA6126. Next base: position 4,779 of record JAJFUD010000093.1, on the reverse strand, counting down.
AAAGCTCAGCCATCGCGCCTTCATCGCCCTGTTTGCACAGGTTGATCAGCCTAATCTCTTCATCACGCCCCAGAGTCATTTCAAATTATGTCCATTCATCTTTTTTGGATTTTTTTTGCAGGATTCCCGATGGTGATGAAAAAATCAAATCAGAGAGTGGAGATAGAAATTTTAGGATGAGATTTGGCTATGATAGCGGCTACCTCTTCCAAAAATTGCTTGTCTGCTTCCAGAAAAGCTGCTTTCGTGTTGCTGTCAATGTCCAGCACACCAATTAATTTTTCTTTCGTGCAGATAGGGACGACAATTTCTGATCTGACGTGTAAATCACAGGTAATATAACGGTCATCTTTAGAAACATCGTCCAGAATCTGGGTGGTTCTCTCTCTGGCTGCTAATCCGCATAAACCCTTGTCTAAAGGGATCCTGGTATGTTCCGTCGGTTTACCAAGATAAGTCTCAAGCACCAGTACATCGTCTTTAAATAAGTAGATACCAACCCAATCGTATTTAGGAATATTGGATTTCATCTCATAGACAACCTCAGACAGGTTATAACGCCAGATATGGCTTCCCGCAAAGATCTCCTTAATTCTTGATAACATAGTACTATACTTATTCTGTAACGTCATAGTGTTTATTATACGATACTTCTAGCTTTTTACACCATTAATCCGTCATTTTCACAAAACAGACCTGCAGAACCTGTTTATTGGATAGGATGTACCCTATTTCTCCATCAGAAGAAATGCTAACCGGAAACTTCTTCTCTCCGGCCGGCAGCTCCATATATCGGACCTCACTGAGCCTGGTTTGTATTTGCCCGATGGTGGATTGATCCGCCCAAAAATAGATATTATTCTCTACATCTGTTCCAATCATACCTCCATAATGCCATACCGGATTCCTGATAATCCAAGTTTTTTGAGGGTGGCTCAGGGAGAGAGGATCAGGGAACCATTGAAGCGATAATTCACCGGGTTCGTATGTCCAACTGATCAAACCTTCCTGAAAGGGTAATATAGCGGTTTGTTCCGGTAAAGGTCCTATCACTTCTCCGGTTAAAGAGAGAAAGAAACTCTCCCAGTTGGTATCGAGATAGGATCCACCGGCGAATCCCTTTAGGGTGGAAAAAGGTTGCCTGGCAGACTCCACCGTTACAAAAATCCACCTATCATTGATCACTTCAAAGAAAGGGCTGATAGTCAGTACGATGCGATGATCCGATAACATCAATGGAACGGAAAGGATTTGAATCACATCCCCGTTACTATCGAGTCGGTATATCTTTTTGTTTTGGTTATTCAAAACGAACCACCCATTGTCAGCAGATGGAGTCAGCGTGTAACCGACGATTTCTTTACCCGATGCGGCTTCATTTCTTAAAAACGGTAACGCTAAAGAAGCTTCCAGCTTTCCATTCGAATTCCACCCTGTTAACCTCGGGCCATACGGATCCCCGATCCAGGTGATTTGTGAGGGGCTTCGGTACAATTCTGTTGGCAGCGCTCCCTGTGCCCATCCCGGTGGTACTTTTTCCTGGTAGGGCATGAAACCAATCTGGTGATCCAGGTTCCCTAACGGGATAGAAAACGTCGTACTTACCGTCATTTTCTGTCTGTTTTTCAAGGTGCCGTCGAGGAAGATGGTCTCTTCGGTCACGTTTTCCGGGGAAGAAGAGAGGGTATCAGTCACTTTCCTTGCCCCTAAAAACCATACCAGCATTAAAAGAACGCCCAACAAAACCCCTTTCAAAATAGTACTGATCGTGTTTTCGTGGCTTACCATGGATTCAACCGCACAAACTGATATTCGTATTGATTGGAAAGCTCCGCCAGGGGAGTCTCTATCGTTTTCAGGACGCTGTTGTGATGAAGGCGGTAGTTGGTGAACCAAACGGTGTGGATCATTTTGGTAGTACGAACAGAACTGCCTTTTTTCGATAAAATGCCGAAATGAACCAGTATGCCTTTTTTGAGGATCATGATCACATCCCCAGGCTGCAACAGCTCATAGTGGTCAATACCCTGGTAGGTACCGGATGCGACCAGGGGAGCTTGACGCCAGTTGTACTGTAAACCGGCATACCTGGCACACTGCTCCACCAATCCCGAACAATCCAATCCACACCAAAGAGAAGGAAATTCTGTTCCCTTTGGAGAGTCCCAGGCTGATTCGCCTTCATCGAGGTTCACACAGGGTACATCAGGATATTGTACCCGAACTGAGAGCCAGCTCTGATTGGTTGGATGTTGAGAAAGTTTCCGGACAATTTCCTGGAGAGACTGTTTGCCACCCCAGACATACGGAACGCCGGTGATTTGTTCACCCACCTGCGGTAATTCCGGATGATAATCATTGGCAGTAGGATTCAGCTTATCAAGCTGGTTTTGGTGATATAACCTTTTTTGCCAAGGAATGGCTAACCGGTTGTATAAGCTCGCGTAGGAGACCATGGCCAGATGAGGAGAGGCGTATCGACAGCGAACATTACCAGCTGCAGCGGATTTTACCTGAAACCGAAAAAAGCTGTCGTGTAGGGAGGTTATCTTCACTTGGGATGAGGAATATTCCAATCGATGAACCTGTGCATCGTTATCCAATACGACCAGCTCTATCTTTCCTTTCCAGTCAAGGAGGATGGGGTTTCCTTTCCAGGCATAACACTCCCAAACAGCTGTATTCTCGGCAGGGGAAACGGTTATCCACATTCCCATGGAGACAGGAATGGGTTTTATTTCAGAGTGAATTGGATGGAAAGATGAAAAAACCCAACAAAACACAACCAGCCAGCAGATCCATTTCTTTACGCACATGCTCCTATTGTACCATATGGTTGGTCAGAATGGGAAAAACATCTATAATACTCTATAGCACTTATCTGAAAATAGGAGAAAACTGATGAGATTTGGTGTGGTCATCCTGAAGGGATTGAACCGTCTATTTCCCCCGGTCGTGCACCCTTTTAACCTTCAAAATAAAGGGGAGATGACGTACGCAGAATGGCAATACCAAAAGGGAGAGGATACTATCCGGTATTTCCTGCCTTATCACTCACTCGAAACGATGTTTCAGGATAAAGTCGTCTTGGACATTGGTTGCGGGGCTGGCGGTAAAACGATTTATTATGCTTCCCAAGGAGTGAAGCAGATTATTGGGCTTGAAATCTTGGACAGGTACCGCGAAGAAGCCGAAAAACTGGCACAAAAATATCATCAGGAGGATGTTTTTACCTATATGGTCGGAGATGCTTCCCAGACAACCTTCCGCGAAAATACTTTTGATACCATCATCATGAACGATGCGATGGAGCATGTCGCTGATCCCGAAGCGGTTTTAATGGAATGCCATCGGATACTGAAACCGGGGGGTCACCTGTACATCAATTTTCCACCTTATAACCACCCGTATGGGGCTCATCTGAGCGACGCCATTGCCATCCCCTGGGTGCATGTGCTGTTCTCTGAATCCACCCTGATCGCCGCTTACCAGGATCTTCTGAAAGGACACCCGGATTACCAGGAGAGAATGTCTTTTCGTTTCAGCCATGATGAGAAAGGGAAAGCTCATATTACCTATATCAACCGTATGACGATTCACAGGTTCCGGAAAATTCTCCTGACAATGCCTTTTGTACAAAAATATTATTATGAAGACCCTCTGCGAAAAATGGTGGCAGGGATTCGCCCATGTCCGGTTTGCCGGGAATGGCTTACCAAGATGGTGGTGTGCGTTCTTCAGAAACCTGCTGCTTCTCCCATTGAATCAACCAACTCTTAGATGTCGGCCCACCGGCTGAATATTCACCGGTCTTATCTTTCCTTACCACCCGATGACAGGGGATGACAATTGGTAAAGGGTTTTTCGATAACACATGTCCTACCCATCTGGCGGTACGAGGTTTATTAACTAACATTGCTACTTCACTATAAGTGAGCGTATGGCCATAAGGAATTTTCATCAGGGTGGTATACACTTTTTTTTCTTCAGGAGAACCGGGCAGTAAATATGTAAAATCCCAGGTCGTTTTTTTCCCGGTGAAATAACTTTCTAAAGATTGCCTGATGTATTGAGCGATTTCTGATTCTTCTTCGGGAACTTCGGTCGGCTTCGTCTTCTGCCAACAAAGGGAGATTAATGCACCGTTCTCAATCTGACCGAAAAAATAGCCGATGGGTGTTGAGAGCAGAAAACTATTCTGTTGAGATTTGTTTGAGACCGGCGTCCGTAATCTTGACATAAGACTGTACACCTTCATTAGCGCTTAATAATTTAATATAACCAAGATCCTTCAACAGTTTAAGATTGGAAACTAAGCTATACTCGTCGATGACCAGCGCTTCCATTAATTCATGACCACGAACTATTTTAGAGGGATACGAAAGAAATGCATCCCTTAAGTATTGTAATATTTGTATTCTAAGTTCTTTATTTAAACCCATGGAATACCATGATTACGCTAATTCGATCTTCCCTGCTTTCATGCATTTTGTACAAATCCTGACTACCTGTACATTGCCTTTGATTTTCGCTTTGACTCTCTGCAGATTCGGTAGAGTGCGCCTCTTTGTCCTGACTACAGAATGAGATACATTATTTCCAACCAAAGGTCCTTTTCCACATACTTCACATACTTTTGACATCAAAAAACCTCTTTTATTATTCTTCTTCTATGTTTACTTATATACCAAGAAATTAATTATATGGTTTGCTTTCCAAAACGCAAGTGCCCACGGTGCCCACGGGGACGGAGTTGTTGGGCAAGCTTGCCCAACAACT
>JAJFUD010000072.1 GCA_021372585.1 bacterium | reverse complement strand
TCTTGTTTGATTTCTTTTCTCAAACTATCTGGTTCGATGATTTCTGCATGGATTCCATAACTTAGGATCCACTGTTTGATTTCATGTGCATCCGCTTCTAATGTTAACAACAGCTCTCCATTTGGCAGTTCTTCAATGGCTTGTGTTGGATGCCAGATCCTTTCTCTAATCCATTTTGCCTGATAAGCATCAAAATGCACCTTGATTTTGACAGTATCGCCTTTTATCATACGAAAAGCTTGATGCAAATATTCCTCTGCACAAAAGTTTTCTGGAATGGTAAATCTATTATTTGTAAGAGAACACTGCTGAATTCTATCCAATGCAAAATCACGAATTTCTTGCCGTTTGTGGCAATATCCGCAAAAATACCAGACACCTTGATGATGAAAAAGATGGTAAGGATCAACATTTCTTGTTGTAGATTGTTCAGAACTAAGCGAATGATACTTGATCGAAATAGTATAGTGTTTAGAAATCGCTTTAAAAACACTTTCAAAAATTGGCTGAATATCAATTCTCATCTGTATTGGCGATGTTTGAGCCGAGACAAGAAGAGACAAATCATTCGTTGTTAAAGAGATTTTATCTTGAAAGAGAACCAAGATTTTTGATTCTAAACTCTTCAGAGATGTACCCAAAGGGATTCCGGAAAATTGTTTCATCACCGATGTGGCAAGAAGTAGCGTCAGCACCTCTCCTTCAGTTAGATTTGGAAAAGAAAAATTCCATGGTTTGGATAGATAATACCCTTTGCGAAGGTAATCGTATTGAATAGGAGCGTCATATTCTGATTTTAATATTTCAAGATCGCGTTTTATCGTTCTAGTACTCACCTCTAAATCATTGGCAAGATAATTAATGTTCTGATATGGTTTATTCTGAATAATTTCAGCTAAACGTACAATTCTGACTAATAGACTACGTTTCATGATTCCAGTAAATGAAATGAATACATGATTAACTATTCCTATCAAAAATTTGAATGATTGGAAAAATATTTTTCTTCATCTTTTTTATGATAACACTTATACTATTGATATCAATTGCAAGGTCGCTGTTATTATTGACTTTACAACGCTTTGTATGATAATGAAAAAGTGTTTTAAAATTGCAGAGATGCCTAACTTTTGAGGTGAGTGATGAATAAACGTCGCTTTTTCAGTTGTTTTTTATCATTTTTATTCCTGTTTTCTTTGTTGTCCAAGATGCCTGTTGTGAAAGCAGACCAAAAACATGTAATAGCCGGCTATGGTCCGGTATATGGTAATTTGGTGATGCCAACCATTTGTAAAATCGTCGGCGATACGATTTATGTCATGGATAGCTATGGCGTTTCTTATTTCTCACTACCCGACAAGCAGTTTATTACAAGGTTTGATGTCGATTTAGGGAATGCAGATACCGTCGAAGCAATGAATGATCCTAAAATTTGGCTGGAGTTGATTAAAGGATTGGCAGGATTCGCTGATATCGGATCTGGGCTTCCCACTGATCTTCTGCCAACTAACTTCATGGTCTTCACTTCGATTGAGGCAGACACCAAAGGGGATCTTTACATCTCAGGTTCAAATGGCATTTCTCATCTGGATCCAAAGGGTCAACTGATTCAATTAATCCCTTATCCGGAAGCTATCAACCCGAAAAATGAAGAAGAAAGCTCAATATTAAACTTTACCATGGTTAACGATGGTTTATTTTTATACAATAGTAAAAGCTCCTATTCAGAAGAAGAGCCTTTATACGAGCGAACCATTTATGAATTATCTTCAACAGGTGAGGTGTTGGATTCTATTGTAATTCAAACCGATGAAGACAGCTCATTATTTGATTTTGCTTCCAGTTTCAGCTACCTGCCGGAACAGGATTTTTTCCTGTTAGCAAGCGACCAAATCAATCTGATCAACCGTGATGGAGAAATTGTGCATACCCTACCCGTTTCAGAAGAAGAAGATTTTATGCCTATGGCGGTAGAATATCAGCAAGACAACTCTTTGATTTTCATGGGTATAGAGATGACGGAATTATTACTCAATACTGTTCTTAAAAAAGGTACATTATTGTTTGAAGAAGAAACCGCAACGCTTGAATGGGAAGAAAGCTGGAAGAATAACAAATGGGGTTTCCTGGGATTATCCTTAAGCGTCGATCCGAAGCGAATCGGATTTGTCTGTATGGGAGGCTTTGAGGATATGCTCGATTTCCAGGTGAATGTGATCGATCTTCCCAAAAAATACTATTCCATCGGTACACCTATGCATGATCCCGGACAACTCAACAATTCCCTCTCTTATGCGATCGATGAAGCGGGAAATTTATACACAACGAATCTTGGTAGCTCCACGATTGAAGTGTTTACACCATCCGGAGAATATGCAAAATCGATTGAGATCGATATAGCCTCTGTCTCGAGCATTATGGGAATGTTGGATTTTATGCCATTGATTACCGATATCACTTATGACTCGGGCTATCTATACTTTGCTAACCTGATGCCCAACACCATTTCAAGGTATAACTTGGAAGATGAGGCATGGGAAAATCTCTATTCTGGGGATATGATGAGTGATGAACCACATTTATGGTTAGATATGCAAGTAGACGGTGAGAATATCTATTTATTGGACCCCATCTCGGATGAAAACGGCTTGCCTATGCTTTCTGTTCTGGATGAAGAGGGAGAGCTAAACCTTGTCGAATTTCCCCTATCAGAAGGATTAGAATCAGAAACTCTCTATACCGGTTTTGAAATCGATGGAGATTATATCTATGTCTTGGATGCCATCACCAGCAGACTGTACCAATGGAATTTTCCAGATCCGGATGAACTGCAAAAGACCATTCAATTGGAATTGACTGAGGATACCTTATATAGCTCTTTTTGTCTTATGGAATCGGGTGATTTTATCTTAGCGGATCCATTTCAGCACCAGATCATCAGAACTAATAAAAGCGGGAAGACCATCGCCAAATGGGGAAAAAGAGTACGCCTGACAATCGGGAGAGAAAAAGAAGTTTATCAGACCAATCCGGATGGATTTAATATACCCCTGCGCGTGAAAACTCACAATAACCTTTTGTATATCACTGATTTCATGAATTGCCGGTATCATATCATGACCGCCCCTATGCCTGCGCCAAAAGTGACTGTTACGGATTTCATTAATTTAAAAGATATCAGCGTATTTGAAGATCATGACCAAACCATTGAGATCAACATTGAAGCGGATTCATTAGCACATTTCCAGGTAAAAACCGATCAAGAGTGGATTCAAATCAAGGAGTCTGCCTTTACCTCGGACACCAAAGAACTGCATATCACCTTGATAGGATCCGAGATGAAACCCTGGGCAAATAACTACGGATATCTGTATATCAGCTGTGATGAAGCGGAATTGAATGATGATAACCAACTCAAGGTGGATATCAGCGTGGATGCAGTGGGGATTAAAATACAATTAATCATTGACGATCCGATTGTTTTAATTAACGATAAACCACAGCTACCATTAGAAGCATCTCCCTTTATCCATAATGGTCGAACCATGGTTCCGGCGCGTTTAATTGCTGAAGCTTTTGGGGCACAAATTGATTATAATCCAGTTACCAGAGAAATCACTATTCGATTAGGGGGAACGGTAATTCAACTACAAATAGGTAATCAGAATGCAACAATCAATGGAAAAGAAATTGTATTAGACGCACCTCCTGTGATTCGAAGTGGTCGCACCTTTGTGCCAATCCGTTTTATCAGTGAAGCCTTCGGAGCCAAAGTCGACTATGAGAATGCCACCAGGAAAATCACCATTTTGTATCCTGCTCCCGAAGCATAAAACCATATTCTATATTTCAAGACCTATTACAAGAATCTTCACAAAAGAGAAAAATCATCGCTGAACTCTTTCAGCATTATCTTGCGAAAGATATCGTCGAACTACTGGGTGTCCAAAAAACTAATAGTTTTACTGCATTGGTGAGAATCATGGCCTCTCAAATTGGTAAAATGGTTAATATAAAGCACCTGTTTATAAAAAAATAAATTGGGACTGTCCCAATTTATTTTTATTGACAAAATGAATACTTTTGAATACTATTGAAGCAGGAGGTTTTTATGCAAAAAACAATTACTGTCAGGATTGATGAAGAAATGTATTCTATTATCAAAAAAGCTGCTCAAGGCGAAAAAAGAACTATATCCAATTTTCTGGAATATGCAACTCTTAGCTATATCACAAACGAAATGGTGGTTGACGACCATGAAATGGAAGAAATCCTTTTATTTGAAAAGGAAATTAACAAGGGTATAGAAGACGTAAAAGCAGGAAGATGCACGGTTATTGACTAACTTTAAAATCTCTGAAACCGATACTTTTATAAAAAAAAGAAAATCATCCAAATATCGGGATTTATATGCTAAGATTCACGATTGTGTATACCCGCTTTTAAGAATCAATCCGTTTTTTGGTCCAAATATTAAAAAACTAAAAGGTGACTTTAAAGCTGTATACCGGTATCGAATCGGTGAATACCGTTTGTTTTATATGATAGATAACGATACTATTTATATTTTAACAATTGCAAACAGGCAGGATGCCTATTAGATCGAATCATTAATAAGTACATCTTTTTTTTGGTTTTTTCAATTCATAGAAGGCAAGGGGGAGTGAAGAAAATCTAAGGGAAAAACGAAGATGTAGGAATCGTATGCTAAATCTTATACTGCAGGAACCATAAGAAAACGCTGAGGGTAACAGGGCTCAGCAAGGTGGTCCAAAATACGGAAGAAGAAGTCCGGTGCATATCTCCGTCAAATTCTTTGGCGAACAACATCACATTGAATGCAGTGGGCATAGCGGTCTCTAAAACCATCACCTGTATCAGAGGAGTGGGCAGGGACGGCCAAAGTAACATCAATACAAGAGTGAACAGTGGAAACAGCACCAATTTATGGGACACGAGAAACACGATGTCTTTCAAATTGTACTGGAAAGAAGTTCGGGAGAGCTCCATCCCGATGACCACCAGGAATATTGGAAATGTGGCGTGATAGAGGTTTTCGGACATCTTATCCAAGATCCCGATGATCAGAGAGTTGCCTACTGCAGGAAACTGAATCGAGGCGTAATGAGCCAGGAGACCGAATAAGACACCCCAGATAATTGGCAGTCTGAATATCTTCTGAATAGTGGACTTGAAAGATACAGATTGAGGGGAAGCGACAATAATCCCCAATGTGGAGAGCATCAGGTTGAACATGACGACATATTGGGCGGCGATCAATAAATGCTGATCTCCAAACGCCAACGCAATGACGGGGAGCCCATAGCCACCGCAATTAGAGAATAATAAGCTTAACACATTGTTTTTCCAGAGATCGATTGATTGGCGATTAATCAGTTTAATGATAAAAAGATAGAGTATAAAAAAAGATTGAATGATGATAAAAATCAGTGCAAACTGAGAGATCTCCCCCCAATTCAAATTTCCGGTTTTGAACAAATGATATACCATAAATGGAGAGAAAACATAGATTGTCATTTTGGAAGCGATGGTGACGTCGAGTTTTTTGAATGACTTTCCGAACCAATACCCGACCGCTATGACTAAAATGACCGGAAAGAATAACAAAGCAAATCCACGAAGTATTTCCATATTCATAAGTATATTTCTAGGATAAAAAGGAAATTTGTAAAGAGTATACTTGAACCTTACTGTCTCAACAAGACGCTATAGTTGTAATTTTTCTAAAAAACGATATATTTTTCATTGGGTTTTCGGGGAGTGGCTCAGTTTGGTAGAGCGTGTGGTTTGGGACCACAAGGCCGGAGGTTCAAATCCTCTCTCCCCGACCATTTGTGCTTTGGTATGCGCCTGTAGCTCAGGGGATAGAGCATCTGCCTTCTAAGCAGGTGGCCGGGGGTTCGAATCCCTCCAGGCGCGTTATTACGGTGGGTGTAGCTCAGTTGGTTAGAGTACCGGTCTGTGGAACCGGTTGTCGAGGGTTCGAGTCCCTTCACCCACCCTTAAGGGCCTGTAGCTCAGGGGATAGAGCGCCGGTTTCCTAAACCGTAGGTCGCAGGTTCGAATCCTGTTAGGCCCATATTTTGAAAATTAGGTTTGCGCCCATAGCTCAACTGGATAGAGCGACAGACTTCGGATCTGTAGGCTGCGGGTTCGATTCCTGCTGGGCGCGTAGTTGAAATTACAGGGTTAAAAAATAATGGGTTGAAATCCTCTGATGAAATTTGTATACTCTTGGGGTATTGGGTCGTTGGCTCAATTGGTAGAGCAGCTGACTCTTAATCAGCGGGTTACAGGTTCAAGTCCTGTACGACCCAGGAATTGCGGAAGTAGCTCAGTGGTAGAGCGCGACCTTGCCAAGGTCGATGTCGCGGGTCCGAATCCCGTCTTCCGCTCCAATTTTTCCCTTATTCCTTTCCATCCATATTCTCATCATTCTATGCGAGGGTGGCGGAACTGGCAGACGCGCTGGACTTAGGATCCAGTGGGAAACCATGCGGGTTCAAGTCCCGCCTCTCGCAGTTATGTATCGAGTCGGTTTAGTTAGGTTTGTTATGAAATTCTTTAGTAATCTGGATAAATTTCTCTAATATTTCTTTGACTCTTTTATCGAATTGAGCAGCAGTCATATCAGTTAACAACTCAATCGCTTCTTCAACGCGCTTAATGGTGTAGATGTGAAATTTACCATCACTGACCGCTTCTACAATATCGTCTCTCAACATCAGATTTTGCTTGTTTTGCCAGGGAATAATCACTCCTTGAGTGCCTGTGAGACCTTTCTTCACGCAAATATCAAAGAATCCTTCAATTTTATAATTCACCCCACCAATAGGCTGAATATTGCCCTGCTGATCCATCGACCCGGTAATCGCTAAATCCTGGCGGATCGGAACATCGGAGATGGAGGATAATATCACTACTAATTCAGCCGCGGAGGCACTATCCCCTTCCACTCCGCTGTAGCTTTGCTCAAAGCAAAGATTAACCGCTACCGGAAAAGGCTGATCATTTGCATAAACATTGTTGATATAGGCTGTCAGAATCATGACACCTTTGTCAAAAATCGGTCCGCTTAATCCACTTTCCTTCTCAATATTGATCAGATTCCCTTTCCCCAGGGAAGAAGTAGCGGTAATCCTGGTAGGTCTGCCAAAAGTGTATTCCCCGTTGCTCAGGACAGAAAGACCATTAATCTGACCAATAACTTTCCCCGAGGTGTCTATTCGGATGGATCCGTCCAGAATCATTTCCTGCATCTTTTCTTCCACCAAGTTCGCCCGGTATCTTTTTTCCTGTAACGTTTTGATTACATCAGATAAAGTGACTGTCTTGCGGTTATTCTGAGCTGCCCAATAAATACTCTCATTCACAATATCGGCAATCAGGTTGAATTGGGTAGTGAGTTTATTCTGGTCCTCAATAAGGCGGGATCCGTATTCAATAATTCTTGAAATGGCTTCCCCGTCGAAATTGACTTCCGGATTATTTCGTTTGCATTGAGTTGCAATAAACGAGGCATATAAGCACTCGGTCTCTTCGTTTCTTACCATTTCATCATCAAAATGACTGCGCACTTTAAAGTATTTTCGGAAGTCTTCGTCGTATTGATATAAAAGAGCATATACTTCAGAGCTGCCAATAATGATCACTTTCAAATCGATGGGAATGGGTTGCGGTTTTAAGGTCGTTGTAGGGATGACTTTCAGCTGTTCATCCAAATTTTCAATGATTAGCTGCTGACTCTTAATGGTTCTTTTTAATCTGTCCCACACATAGGGGATGCTCAGAATATCATTGGCCTGTAGAACCAAAAAACCACCATTGGCCTGCAATAATGATCCAGCCTGGATATAGTTCAAATCGGTCATCCAGTACCCCATCTCCTGCCGGTACTCGATACTGCCAAATAGGTTATAAAAACTGGGACTCATCTCAAATATAATCGGAGCGCCTTTTTGTTTGCTGTTGTCAACCAGCAAATTGACTTTATAACGTTCCAGTAAGCTGTCTAACCCTTTGGTTTCTGTCATTGGCATAAAAGGATTGACTTGTTTTGGCTTATTATCATCCTTAAACAAACCTATGTTTAACGCAATATCTTTTTTCAGTTCATCTAAATAGAGCACAATCTCTTCATTATCAGCATATTTTTGTTTTAAATCATCCAATAAGGGTTCAATAGCAAATAATCCGATCCTCTTATCCAAGTCTTTCATGTTTTCGCGCATTTCCCGATCGATTTGTTGCCCTTTTTTGACAGCATTATTAATGTCAATCTGAAGAATTTGTCGATTCTTTTCATAGGTTTTTTTCTGTTCATCCGATAATGCCTGAAATGTTTCAGGAGTGGCTGGCTTTCCATCAATAATCGGTATCGTAAAAATCCCTTCTGGTGAAGAGCTTACCTGTATATCGAGTTCCTTTGCTCGTTGAGTGACAACATCAGAGATCGCTTTGCCTTGTTCTTCAAACCGATCCATCAATTTGTTTTTTTCTGTGTCATAATGATCACTCTCAAACTGTTTTGGGATGCGGTCACGAATAATAGAGATAAACTCAGCCATGTCTCGTTTAAAAGTAATGCCCTGCCCGGGAGTTAAGCTGATGGCATTGGGTTTATTCAGATCCTCAAAATTAAAGACATAACACCAATCGGGTGGATTGGGATAATTGGGCGCTATTTCCTCCAATATGGATCGAATCGTTGAGTTTCTGCCGGTACCGGTAGGTCCTGTAATAAAAAGGTTAAATCCCGGTACCCGGGTTCGGAGACCGGTATCGATTGCTTTTAAAGCTCTTTCTTGCCCAACAATGCGAGAAAGTAATGGTATTTCTTTAGTATTCGTGAATTTTCGTTTTTTGCAATCACAGGAATGATGTAAATCATTGGGTTTTAATGCTTCCATGAAACACTCTCCTTACAAGAAACACAGATCAAACTATTTTTACCGCAGGTCAAATTGATATACTTTTGCCTCAATGATAAACTGCTTAAGTTGCTCTGTAATAGTTTGTTTCAGTTTTTCAAAATCTTCTTTGCTGAAAGCTTTAGTGATCTCTACCCGTTCCTGATTTTCCATTCGAAAGCTCTTAAAAGTCTCCAGGATTTTCCTGAGGGAAGGGATGAGTTTTACCTCCTGAAATGAGCTGTAATCTTGGTTAGTTTCATAGGTTGTCAGATTCTTTTCGTACTTTTTGATAGTATCTTCAGTTGTACTTAAATAATTGTGCCAAACTGATAAAGAAACGCTGTCTCCATTTCGTAGGACAGTAAACATCTCCAGATTGGTTGGTTCTTTTTTCAGGTAATAGTATATGTTTTCTATTTCGCTTCTTACTTCTGCATGCCGGGCAGTTTTATCGATATATTGTTGAACAAAGCGAATGCCAAACAGAATGGAGGCAAGTACTGCTAAAGTGAGCAACATCACCAGCCAGCTATTCATTGTTGCGAGTGAACAAGTTTTTTTCATATTCTCTCCCACTTACCTAAAAAATGCCGGAGAACGGGGTCGAACCGTTATGGTATCACTACCGCGGGATTTTAAGTCCCGTGCGTCTGCCAATTCCGCCACTCCGGCAAACGGTCAGGCCGATTATTTTACTAATGCTTCTAACTTAATTTCCTTGCCCATAACCGAGTCATATAGTGTAACAAAAACTTTCCATCCGTCAAAATACTCTTTCGCTTTCTTCTCTGAATTGGTTAAGTCATAAGCAACCGGAATGGTGATTTTATCATTGCTCTGAATCCATAGATGCTCCAGACCAAGCTGCATTTTTAATAAATCATACAAACCTGCGCCGGGCATAAGTTCGAAAAGATTGCCCTGTTTGTCGAAGCATTCAATTTTCATAATTTCAATATTATTCATCGCTTTGTTGCTAACATTTAACATTAGCGCAGCTATGGTCTTTTCGGGATCGCCACCCATCATGGCACCGGACATATCCGCAGCAATAGCAGAAATCTTAATTGGCTCAGCTTTGGCAGAGTTTTTGATCACTACTTTCGTCTTAAAAGTAGCTTTATTGGCGAAGGCATCGATGGCTTCCAAGGTAAGATCGTACTCACCGGACGCGTACAACTCAGGCTTAATAATGCCAAAAACGCCCAGATCCTCAGAAATGGTCATGGTTCCTAACTTCACCCGTGTAAAGACAATCTTGGTATCGTCTTTAATGGTAAATTGAAGGGTCAAAGGATCAGTGATAACCAGCCCTTCTTTCACTATATCGCTCTCAATCACGGGAGGGACAGTATCGTTTTTGACACCGGACTCTTCCAATTGTTTCTGTAAGGAAGTGATTTCTTCATTTAACTGAGTCATCTCTGCCTTGAGATTGGTTATTTCATTTTCCAGCTGGGCAACGGATTCTTTCAGAGTAGTAATTTCTTCTGTTTTCTGGTTAATTGTGTTTGTTTGTTCCTGTATTTTCTGCTCCAGCTCATTAACCTTCGCTGTGTATTGTTCTTTTGCCTCTGCCAATTCCGCTTTTATCACTTCCAGCTTATTTTTGATGGAGGCAAGGTTTTCCATCACAACGGTAATCTTACGAGTTTTTGCCTCGTAGTCCACTTTAGCACCCAAAGCTTCGCTAATAAAACGTAACGGGACTAATGTTCTCCCCTTCACGATAGTGGGAGGAACATCCAGTTTCACTTGTTTACCGTTCACCAGGGCTTCTTGATTATCCACCCATAATTCCAGGGTAATGGACTCTTCTTCTGCCATCGCTATCCAAGAAACACTAAAAACCAATAAAAATACCATTAAAAATGAAATAAATCGTTTCATGATTCCCTCCTCAATTAATCAGGCGACAGTCGGATTCGAACCGACGCATGAGGATTTTGCAGACCCTTGCCTTACCACTTGGCTATGTCGCCGCTTCACTCACTAAGCGGGAAACGGGACTTGAACCCGCGACCCTTTGCTTGGGAAGCAAATGCTCTACCACTGAGCTATTCCCGCAAATTTTCAATACAAAACCCTCTTAATCCTATTAAAACATTGTATAATTCCAGCCCTTTATGTCAACTTTAGGTATAATATTTGGAAAGGAATAAAAGGAGATATTATGATAAAATCATTCAGTCTGCAAAGTACTTTGGATAAAGAGACAATTGACATTACTGACTTCATTAACAAAGCTGTTCAGGAAAGTGATATTGAGGAAGGAATGGCTTTTATTTTCGTTCCCCACACTACAGCCGCTTTAACGATTATAGAAAATGCCGACCCTGATGTGCAAAAAGATCTTTTGTATAAACTCAAAGAACTGGTGCCCCGGGATAGCCGATTTTTCCACTTTGAAGGCAATTCAGATGCACACATCCTGTCCTCGCTAATCGGATCTTCTATAACGGTACCTATCGAAAACCATGCTTTATGGTTGGGTAGATGGCAGGGAATATTCCTGGTTGAGCTGGATGGACCCAAAAAACGGGAAGTTGGGATTAGACTTGTTCGAGCTTAAAAATATCGGTTTTTAAAAAGGGGTTTCTTTTATACAATAGAAGCAGAGGGATGAAAAAGGAGTGTTATGCTTTATAAAGAATACTTACAGCACGAGCTGGATAAATGGCTGCAGGAACAGAACATAGATTTTCATACCCAGCCGGGTTGGGTTGATTTTTCCAAGGAGTTGAGTTTCGGTGATTATTCGACTACTTTGCCGTTAAATCTGGCGAAAATACTCAAGAAATCCCCGGGTCAGATTGCAAACTCCATTGTTCCCGCTTTGTCTTCTGCTTTCTTTGAAAAAATAGAAGCGACCCCGAACGGGTATATCAACTTTTTCCTTCATCCTGACCACCTGATTCAACAGCTCAGAGAAGCCAATGCTGATCCCATCCATTTTTTATCGACTACGACCGGTGCCGGTAAAAAAGTACTGATTGAGTATGTCAGCTGCAACCCTACCGGACCTATTACGGTAGCCAATGCCCGAGGGGGTCCCATTGGGGATACCATCGCCAATATGTACACTCTATTTGGGTATCATACAGAGCGTGAATTCTATGTCAACGACATGGGGTCAAAGATTCGAAAACTTGCTGAATCGGTTTTTTATCATATTCAGCTCAAATTGAACGGGTCGGCTGCATTACCGGAAGAATTCTATCCCGGAGAATATGTTCAGGAGATTGCAGAGGCGTATCTTCAGGAAGACAAACCCTCCGTCCTGACTCTGGACCGCCAACAAGCCATTACCCTACTTTCACAATACAGCCTGGAGTTTATGCTTCGGAAAATCTTCCTTGATCTGGATGACTTACATATTCACTTTACACAAATATTTCGGGAGAGTGAGCTTCACAAAGGATACCTTGCGGAAACCATTCAGTTGCTGACAGACAAAGGAGCTACGTATCAACAAGAGGGCGCGCTCTGGTTCCGGTCTACCCAATTCGGGGATGATAAGGACAGGGTGCTCCTCCGAAAAGATGGGTCGCCTACTTATCTGGCAGGAGATATCAGCTACCACCGAAACAAATTCGAACGAGGGTATGACCGGATAGTGGATATCTGGGGAGCAGACCAAAGCCACCAGAAACCGTTGAAATTCGCTCTGCGCTTGTTAGGATTTGATGAAGAGAAACTACTCACCGTCGTCTTTCAGCTGGTTCACCTGTTTAAAGACGGACAGGAACTAAAAATGTCCAAATCCACCGGCGCTTTCATCTCTTTGAGAGAACTGATTGATGAAATCGGACCCGATGTGACCAGGTTTATATACCTAACCCGAAGCCACGATCAACACTTGAATTTTGATGTGGAAACCACCAAAAGCCATGATCCCAAGAATCCGGTTTTTTATGCGCAATACGCCTTTACCCGATGCAAAGGTATCTTGCGGGAAGCCCGGGACAAAGGGTTGGATCTTACTTTTATACCGGATACGCTTACCTTTACCGACCAAGCAGAAACAGACTTGATCAGAAAGATAGCCCATCTACCTGATAAGTTGTTCCGCGCTTTCGAACTTCTCTCCCCCCATCTGATTACCATGGATTTAATTGACTTGGGAAATACGTTTCATCTGTTTTATGAACACTGCAGGGTAGTTGATCTTCAGAATCCGGAAACCTCTCAGAGTCGAATCTTCTTAGTCCAGGTACTCGTGAAAATTATGACTGCCTTGTTTCAATTACTGGGTATTGACACTCCGGAAAGGATGTAATGATGCATCAAACACTATACCGCAAATGGAGACCTCAGAATTTTGATC
The DNA here is from genome assembly GCA_021372585.1 of bacterium. Lineage (GTDB taxonomy): Bacteria > Caldisericota > Caldisericia > UBA6126 > UBA6126 > UBA6126. The sequence continues at coordinate 8,594 of JAJFUD010000072.1, read as the reverse complement.
ATGTCATCGGACAACAGGATACAGTCACCATCCTGAAAAACTCTCTGAAGCAAGGGAGGGTCGGGCATGCTTATTTATTCTGCGGTCCCAGGGGAACCGGGAAAACCTCGATGGCTCGTATCATGGCTAAAGCGGTCAATTGCGAAAAAAACGGCAAACCGGATCCCTGTAATGAATGCCCCTCCTGTATCAGCATTACGGAAGGACACAACATGGATGTCATCGAGATTGACGCAGCTTCCAACAGAGGTGTGGACAACATCCGTGAGCTACGGGAGAAAGTTCGTCTGAATCCTGTCCAGAGTATGTACAAAATCTATATCATCGACGAAGTGCATATGCTGACAGGGGAAGCGTTCAACGCCTTGCTGAAAACGTTGGAAGAACCACCCCCGCACACTATTTTTATCATGGCCACCACTGAACCGCAAAAATTGCCCCCTACTATTATCAGTCGCTGCCAGCGGTTTGATTTTCATCGGATCACCTCCCCGGAAATTGCAAAAAAATTGCAACAAATGGCAGAAACAGAAGGGATTTTGATCGAAGCGTCCGCATTAAACCGAATCGCAGAATCAGCCGACGGATCGATGCGCGATGCCGAATCGATGCTGGACCAGCTTTCTTCCTACATTCAGGAAACAGTGACCGAGAATATTATTTTACATATGCTGGGTCGATGCGATGTAAACACAATCCACCAATTTATCAAAACCTTAAAACACGATGAATACACTGCTATCATCCAACAACTGGACGATATTCGCTTCTCCGGAATCGATGCCAGTCAGCTGACAAAAGATATGATCGCCTACTTAAGGGATATGTTCGTCTTGTCGATCACCCAATCAAACCAAGTCGTACTGAAAGTGCTTCCGTTTGAGAAAGTAGACGAATATTTGCAGGAAGCTTCCCTGTTTACTCCCTCCTGGTTAGTGAGTTTGAACAAAGAGTTGGTGTCTATTCTGGGTGACATGCGTTATTTAATGGATCCCTGGATTCTACTGGAAATCACCCTGTTACATTTTAAATTTTCCGACTTTGTCACGGTTGAAGCCGACGAGAATGTTTCCAGAAAGAAACCGGTAGAAACGAAACCTGTTACAGAGACGCAAACGACCGCTGTCAAAGAGAAACCAAAAGTGGTTGAATTAACTGTAGAGCCGGAGAATGGGATTGAACTTCCCCCGCAGGATGATTGGAAGAGCTTCCTGAACTTTATCAAACCAAGAGATCTTATGCTGTTAACCCTTCTGCTTCCTGCTGAATTTTGCAGGAAAGAAGGCTCCGACCTGTTTATCCAATATGGTCAGGACCATGAGTATCATTTAGACCAAATGGCAAAACCTGAGAATAAGCATAAATTGGAAGATCTTTACAATGCGTATTCCGGGAAATCGATTCATCTGAAAATTATTGAGAAATCAAGCGGTTCTTCTGAAAAAAAATCAGACCCAAAAAAGAAAATTTTAGAAGAGCCGATTATAATGGATACGCTTAAATTATTTAATGCAACGGTTGAAGAAATTGAAGAAATAAAAGGAGATTCGTAAAATGAGCTTGATGAATAATATCGGCAAAATGAATGATTTGCGCAAAATGCAAGCGGAAATCGGAAAGCAAGAATTTACAGCTTCCAGCAAAGACGGAAAAGTGAAAATCACGATCAACGGGAATCTTGCGGTTAAAAAAATCGAATTGGATCCGGAGATTTTTACCTCCATGAAACCATTAGACTTGCAAAAGTCTTTAACAGATGTGATCAACAGAGCCCTATCCGAAGCAAAGGTCGCCCAGCAAAAATCAGCACAGGATATCGCCAAAAAAATGGGAATTAACATTCCCGGCATGTAATTATGTATGAATTTACACCCAGCTATTTAAAAGCTGTGGAAGAATTGCATCAACTGCCGGGTATTGGTCCGAAGAGTGCAGAAAAATTAGCTGCCAGTTTCCTGAAAATGAAACAGGAAGATTTTCATGGCTTTGTAGAAGCTTTACAGGAACTGCGCGAAAAAGTGAAACAATGTTCCCGTTGCTATAACCTCGCAGAATCAGAGCTTTGTCTTATCTGCTCCGATCCGGAAAGAGACCAAACGAAATTATGCGTGGTAGAGGAATCAAAAGACTTGGTTGCTATTGAGAAAACAGGCGCTTATAACGGTCTCTACCATGTTCTACAGGGCGTATTGAAGCCGATCGAGGGCATCCAAAGCAATAAAATTCGGTTGAAAGAATTATTTCACCGATTACAACATGAATCCTTCCAAGAAATAATCCTCGCAACCAACTTTAATTATGAAGGAGAGCTGACAGCCATGTACATTGTCAAAGAGCTAAAAAACAGTTCCCTGACGATCTCCAGGTTAGCTTCAGGTCTTCCCATGGGTAGTGACATTGAATTTGCCGACCAATTAACCCTGAAAAATGCTTTTCGAGGCAGAGAGAAGTTTTCTGAGGAGATGATCTAATGAGGAATTTTCTGATATCGATCGTGGTCAATTGGATCTCGATTTTATTGCTCGACCGATTTTTACCCATCTTGCTTCATGCAAACAATTGGCTGAGTGTCAAGGATTGGGTCAGCGCGTTAATAGTTGCCGTTGTGCTGTCACTGCTGAATGTGCTGGTGAGACCCATCCTGAAAATCATCGCCATTCCTTTAAACATCCTTACCCTCGGTTTATTTACGTTTGTGATTAATATGATCATTCTTTATTTAGCCAGCGTTTTGACAGCGAATTACGGATTCAAAATTCAACACAACTGGATAGTGTTGTTGGTAGTAGCTTTCATACTGAGTATTCTTAACAGCATACTCTACAGCTTATTAAAGTCAGATTGAACAAGGAGTCAATATGTGCGGAGTGTTTGGAATAGTATTTGCAGAGAATAGGTCAGATCTTGGAGAATATCTCGTCAAAGCGTCCAGAAAGTTGGTCTACCGGGGTTATGATTCCGCTGGATTTGCTACTATCAAAACTGATGGATCCACTCAACTGAAAAAAGGACCCGGAAAGCTGGAAACGGTCATAGAGCAATTTCATATCCAAAAAATGTCTGGCAGTCGTGGTATTGTCCAATTGAGATGGGCTACTTTCGGAGAACCCACTGAAGCCAATTCACAACCACACTATGATAGTGATGGCGACATTATTGGCGCTCATAATGGGAATATTGTGAACACAAGTTCTTTAATTGAGGCATTTAAAAGAGATGGTTATACTGTCCGTAGCCAGAATGACGGAGAAATGGTCGTTCATGCCTTTGAAAAGTACTTTAATGAGACCAAAGACCCTCTTCTCTCGATGCAAAAAGCCCAAACCATGTTAAAGGGAGACTATGCCTTTATTGTTGGTCACCAACATGATAACCATCTGTTAGCCGTAAAAAAAGGTTCTTCCTTGTATGTTGGCATCGGCAAAGATTTTATCGCTTGTTCCTCTGACCTTGCTTCCTTACTGCAGTTCACCAATAAAATCGTGGATATCCATGACGGAGAGATGATCTATTATAATCATGAACATTACCAGCTATACGACTTGTTTTCTGGTGCCAAGATTGAGAGAGAACCGTATCTTTCTCCGATTAAAGTGGAAGAAGCCAACCTGGAAGGGTTCGCTCATTATATGAAGAAGGAAATTCATGAACAGATCATTAAAACCAGGGAGTTGACAGAATTATTGAATCATGATCCTCATACTCTTGATGAAACCTCAAAAATACTTTCCAAAGCAAACAGAATCTTTATTGTCGCTTCCGGCACCTCTTATCATGCCTCGCTGATTGGATCCTATTACCTGAACCACATTGCCCGGTTAAAGACGCAAGTGGTGATTGCCGGTCAATTTAACGAATATTACGGACATCTGGTGGATAACAATGATGTGGTTTTCTGCGTATCCCAGTCAGGCGAGACCAAAGATGTGGTGAATGTCATCAACCCGATCAGGGATCAAAAGCTTTGTCCCATCATCAGTATGGTCAATATTATCGGATCCAGTATTGCCCATAAAAGTGATATTACCTTGAATATCGCCGCCGGGGTAGAGACCAGCGTACCGGCAACAAAGACCTTTATGAACCAGATACTTCTATTTTTATACCTATCCGCCTATATCGCGAAACAAACCGGAGCCCCGGAAGCTGAAGAGGTGTTTTCCATTATTGGCACGATACCGGAGTTGATAGCCAAAACAATTGAACAGGATGAAGAGCCATGCCAGGCTCTTGCGGACACTGTTATCTCAAAAGCCCATGATTTGTACTGCCTGGGGTATGGTCTGAATTACGGCTCTGCCATGGAAGGGGCGCTGAAAATAAAAGAGGTGTATTACAGGCATTGCGAGGGCATGTACTCTTCAGAATTCAAGCACGGACCTCTCTCTATTGTAGAAGAAGGCTATCCAATCCTATTCCCGGCCAGTCCTTCTGAATCTGGAATGGTCATCTCACACATTAACGAGATCACCGTCAGGAAGGGTTTTGTTGTCCTGATTTCTCCCTATGATGAAGGATACGCCCGAAATGCCAATTCCTACATCATCACTCCCAATTGTCACCATTATCTCACCCCATTTGCAAACGTTGTTTGTATGCAGTTGATCGCCTATTTTTCTTCTGTTTTAAGCGGATATGATCCTGATTTCCCAAGAAATATCAGCAAAACACTGACAGTAGATTGATGATGAGGGGAATTGAGAGAGCCGGCAATGCGCTAAGAACTGTCAAAATTACTCCCCACTATCTGCATCACCTTCCAAGCTCCACTCTGATTGAAATGGGAAATACCCGTGTGCTATGTACTGCTATTATTGAGGAAAAAGTCCCGGTCTTTCTGAAAAATACCGATAGCGGTTGGCTGACTGCTGAATATGGTATGATGCCAAACTCTACTCCTACTCGGATCAACCGTGAGATTGGCGTCATCCGTCACGGAAGGCATATGGAGATTCAACGCTTGATTGGCCGATCCTTACGGACTGCTTTTGATTTAAAAAACCTTGGCACCAGAACGATTCAGGTGGATTGTGATGTCTTGGAAGCAGACGGAGGCACCCGGACAGCCTCCATCACCGGCTCCTATGTTGCGGTCTGCCTGGCTTTACAATCTCGTCACATGCCGATCTCTCTGGTAAAAAGACAAATCGCCTCAATCAGCGTTGGATTATTAAAGCATGAAGTATTGTTGGATCTGGATTTTTTAGAGGATTCCCAGGCAGACGTTGACTTGAATGTTGTCATGGATGACTCTGGTAATTTCATTGAGATACAAGGAACAGGGGAAAAGCGCGCCTTCTCACTCGAAGAGCTAAACACCATGCTTCAATACGGTAAAAAAGGCATTACAGAACTATTTGATGAGCAAAACAAAGTATTGTCTCAATTTCCCTGGGAATAACCAGGCATGAAGCTCTTAATAGCTTCCAATAACCGGCACAAATACCAGGAACTGTCTCCCTCGTTTCAAACCGTCGGGATCGACTGTGTCATGCCTGTCGAGTTGCAGCTCTCACTCCCTGAGGAAGTAGAATGTTATTCGACCTATCAGGAAAATGCCAGAGCCAAAGTGGAGCATTTTTTACATGTAGAGGTAGATGGGGTGTTAGGAGATGATTCCGGGTTAGAAGTGAAAGCGTTGAATGGACTTCCCGGGATTCACTCTGCAAGATTTGCTGGAACCGGACGTGAAGAAGATAATCGCAAATACCTGTTGGAAAGAATGGCTCAATATCCTTATGAACAAAGAGAAGCCAGGTTTGTCTGTGTGCTATGTTTGTTATGGAAAGGACAAATCCGTTTTTTTGAAGGTAAAATCGAAGGCATCATACTGGAACAAGAAATCGGAACAAATGGCTTCGGCTACGATCCTCTGTTCTATGTTCCCTCGTTAGGCAAAACTTTCTCTCAAATCACAGCTGAACAAAAGCTGGCTCTCTCTCACAGAGGAAGGGCTTTGGAAAAGTGCATTCAATACCTGAGAAATAAATAAATACCGAAGGTGGGACTCGAACCCACAAGAGGTTGCCCTCACTAGGACCTGAACCTAGCGCGTCTGCCAATTTCGCCACTTCGGCATTCATCAACATTGTATGAAAATCATGCGAAAAAGTAAAGTCAGCAAATATTTGTAAATTTATTAATTTTATTTATAATTAATTTAAATTTATTGATTTATGTAAGGAGAATATGAACGAGAAGAAGAACAACCTAAAATTACCGAAGAAATGCCCGTCATGCGGCAATCAATTGCAAATAATCTCCCTTCAATGCCCGACATGTGAAACGGAAGTTAAAGGATCTTACCCCATGGGATTATTTAGCGGTCTTTCAGAAGAAGAGGAGAATTTTCTGCTCTGTTTCTTGTCTTCCAGGGGATCCCTCAAAGAAGTTCAGGAAAGACTAAACATTTCTTATCCCACCGCGAGAATAAAACTTAACAGACTGTTAAGCCATCTTGGTTTTCATACCGAGAAAGAGGAGGAGGATAACGAGGTAATAGTGGAGTCCGGACCTGAATCGGTGAAAGACAAAATGAAATTTCTGATTGAACAATTAGACGAAGGAAAAGTGGACTTTGAGTCTGTTCTTCGGGAAATTCGGGAAATCAAGGAGGAAACCTCATATGAGTCAGAATAATCATCCTCTTCGGGTTGAGATGGAAGCTAAATTATCCAAGCTGGTAGATTCAGACAAGATCACGCTGGAGCAGAAACAACTCTTAATGGAAGCTATGGAAGGAGAATCTTACAAAGAGGGAGATTCGGTTGAGATCGGGCTCATCCTGAATACTGAAGAAAGAGATCTGGTGATACAATTCATTGATGAAAACGTAGAAATCATCGGAACCAACGATACGCAAGTCAGCATTACAAAAGGAAATCAATATGTTCAGGTCGAGAAAACGACAAAATCGGTAAAAATCCAATCCAAAAAAGGAGAGATGAGTCATTTCTTTCATTCTCATCACAACAACGATTCTATCAAGATCAACGTACCCATGAACATGCCGTTAAGAATCAAAACTGTCAGCGGAGATATTGTTTTAAAAAACATGAAAAACACCTTGGAAGTCAAAAGCGTCTCGGGTGATATCCGCATCAATGATTGCAATAGCAACACAGAGGCTAACTCCATGAGCGGAGATATTGAGGTGACTGCGCTACACGGTATTTGTACCATTATTTCAAAATCAGGAGATATCGAGATTCAGGATAGTATAGTTTCGGGGACGATAAAATCCTATTCCGGCGATCTTTCGATTCAAGATTCCGCTTTATCTGACTTAGACTCTTCTTCTTTTAGCGGAGATATCCATATTCATGATACCGAATTAAAAGGGAATATTCATTGCAAAACTTTTTCAGGTGATGTGAATGCGCTATTACTCAATGATGCGGGAGAATTCTCTGGATCAACTACCTCGGGAGAACACACTCTGACAGATAGTCAGGGGAATACCTATACCCTAAGCTCCAATGCAGTTAAACTGGGACAATCCTCCTTGAAACTGTTCATCAAATCAATCTCCGGCGATGCAACCATCCAATTAAAAGCAAAATAAACAACTAACCGGTTTTTCGCTTAATCGTGAGACCGTTCCTGGCTAATATATAGGGTATGTTACGGATAGCGTCCCTATCCATATTTATTGAACAAAACTTTCATTCGACCCATAGAGGATGTTTATGAATTTTACACTTTCCCGGTTTCCTGTATAATTATTCTTCGAGTTTATGGAGAGGTGGCCGAGTGGCTGAAGGCGCACGCTTGGAAAGCGTGTAGACGGGAAGACTGTCTCGCGGGTTCGAATCCCGCCTTCTCCGTAGGTAAATCAGAGGGACGGTTCCTTTGATTCATTCTGCATTAAATTTTGGTTCTTAATACAATACGGCTTATAATTAAATCAAAAAAGAAAGGAGCAAAATTACTTGTTTTGGAAAAAAATAACCAATTATCTTAAACGGGTAAAAAATTTCTTCAAAACCATTATATTTTCCGGTTATTCAGAAAGTTTACAAGAAAAACAAGCCAGAGAGTTTGAATTAGACAAGCTCAAAAGAGATTCGGCCATCATGTTTGAAAAAATCAGTAAAAGAATCTAAAAGCATAACACAGGAGACAGTTCTTTTGTGTGGCATAACATCATTACTCATTTGTTAAAGTCGAAGTAGGAATCTATTGTAAAATGAATGAAAAAAAGATTGGTGAAAGCGTATTGAGCAGGTGAATAATCCAATTTTGGAGTCGATATGAAGAAAATAAACTCAAATGTAGCTTTGTTTGTTCTGTTGGCATTTCGTTAACAGTGTACATTATTCAGTTGATTCAATTTCATTCTCCTCGCGATACAGCCTTCTATTTTCTATAGTTCCGCTCTATTATTACCTCTTTTATATATGGCTAATGTAATATATATAAAGGTATGTTTAAATTATACTCAAGAAATGCATTTTCACTGATTTAACATAATCTTAATATTCTTTTACAAACTCTTAATCAATAGAATTTATTATCTTGGTAAAATAGAATCATTTCATAATAGGAGGAAAAAGTATGAACAAAGCAAAGTCAGTCGCTTCCTTTTTTAAAAA
>JAJFUD010000062.1 GCA_021372585.1 bacterium | reverse complement strand
GGACTTACCATCGTGTTCGTCGGGCGCGAGAGCAATAAAATCGTCACCTGAGCTTCCCTGGATATTTCGCATGGTCAGAAATTGTCCCGGCCCAAAAAAATGAATGCCGTCCTGATTTTGAGCGTCCATATGACCGGGCAGATCAATTGAAATGTTTTCCATGTTCACACGGAACCAATTTGCCACTAGCATCGCAAAAGTACGTTGATCGCGAATGGTCACATCACGCATGGTAAAGTTTTCAACTCCGTAGAATTCCATTGCAATGACCCATTTTTCCTGTCCTTCCCGGGTAAGGTGATGAACCTGTTCCTTGCAATTCTGATTATAGGTACCTCCCAAAAGCATGATATTCTTGTCTTTTCGCTCTCCCGACAGATTCAGATTGGCATTTTGGATCACAGAACGGTTAGATTGAGCTGCAAGGAAGAAGCCACATGACGGATTCAGGCATTCAATCGTCGTATTGGAATGGATGTTGATCCCTCTGATCAGTGAAGCGCCATCCATAATGAAATGAAGATTTCCCGTCAGCAGCACCAGATCTAAAACAGACTGAATGATTTCTGTATCATCCGTTCCGCCTCCTGTCAACACATTACTATCCAGTCTTAATCCGGCATCGCTTGCATAAATAACATGGGTGTTGCCCGGATAATACGGACATTTTTTGTCTGCTGGATGTTGAGCACTTGTATTTATCGGATTCCAGAAAACGCCGCAGGAAGCGGTGCCTGCCATCAATCCTATTAAATTTCGTCGTTTCATTGGATTGGTATTTATTAGTAATGGTGATCAGGCCAATTTTATACTACAAAAAGAAGATGCTCTAAAACACAAATCAGGATCTATTGCTGAAATGAGCCATGATTGCTATACTTTCAACACTTGAAATATCCGGGATTTCTCAAATTCAAAAGAAAGAGAATCATCTGTTTGTTTACTTTTCCCAGATCCTCTTTTAATTGTGCGATGGCCCTTGTAAGCAGGTTTCTCACGGTTTGTATTTTCACATCGAATAAATCTGCAATTTCCGTGTAGGACACATCGCGATAAAAGCGGAGGTATATGATTTCCTGCTGTCTGGGAGAAAGTTTCTTAACGGCGGATGTGATTCTGGTTTGAATATCTTCATCAATCTCTTTTTTGATGAGCTGGGCTTCGATCGAATCAAGCAGGTTAAATTCGACAGCATCGGGGAACCGGGATTGCCGCTTTGATTTTTGTGCTAATTGAAAGAGAATTTTGTTCCTTAAAGCTTTTAAAAGATAAATGCGGACATTGTCTGTTCTTGATAATTTCTTGCCCGAATTGATCAGCTCGACAAAAAGCTCCTGGATAAGATCTTTAATCAGGTTCCGGTCACTTGTAAACTTCAGGGCATAATAAAAAAGTGGAGAATAGTTATCTTCATAAATCAATTGCAGAGCTTTGCTGTTTCCTTCCCTGAAACTATCCCAGATAATCAGATCCTTGATGGTATTTGTCACAGTCTTCCGTTTAAACACCGAAAATAGAAATCCATTATTGAATTATAGTCAAAAATAGATTAAAATTCAATAACTATCTACAACGTCTTTGATAAAAGAATAATGGGAAAACAGTCGGACATTGATCGGATAAGCGATGTTGTCACAATTTTATTTGTTTGCTTGAAAAATTTCTTTACCGATTTGGCAGCCAGTCGTCGAAATCCGAATCGATCTGGAATTCAGTTA
>JAJFUD010000035.1 GCA_021372585.1 bacterium | reverse complement strand
AGTCATGTAACCGGTACGGATGACCTGGGGGATTATTCGTTCACCTACAATACCCAGCACTGGTTATCCGGTCTATCCGATACTTCCAAAGCCAACCAATCGTATTCGTATGCGTATTCTTCCTCCAAAGAGCTGAACGAGCTGGATTACCCCAACACCTTAGAGCTTCACCAAACTTGGAATGCCAAGATGCTGGATTCAGTAACCGTAACCGATGCTTCTCAGCAGACCACGTATCTCTCCTCGGATGCCACGTACAACGCCAATGAACAGATGAGTGACTATGATTTCTCTGTGAATGCCGGGCAGAATACCTTCTCAGAGTCGTATGAACTGGCCTATGACACCAAAGGCAGACTTTCTACGATGGTGACCGATTCCACTGACCGTACGCTTACTTACGGATATGACGCTTATGACGGGCAGTTAACCTCGCTTGCCTTCTCCGACCTGGGAACCTATACCATCGGTTACCTGGGAAATGGGAATATCGATGCGATCACTTATCCCAACAGCCAGGGCATGGAAGTATATACCTATGACGGCGGAAAAGGAAGATTATCGGAGATTACCTATCCCAATCACGATACGTTGGCATTTCAGTGGAACGCCAAAGACCAGGTCACTAGGCTGGACTATTACGATGATTCTGCAGACAGCACCACCAGTTATGTGCTTGTATACAACGATATTGGCAGATTGGCTTCCAGCATCCACCTGATTGACAGCATCACCCAATCTGTCTGGACCTATGCCTGGGGACTCCATGGATTGGAAAAAGCTGTGAAAACCGTAAACGGTCAAACCGCTCTTACCCAGGACTTCACCACCGATCCTCAGGGAAGAATCCTCTCCATGACCTACACCACCCCCGGTGAAGGGTATGACGGGGAGCTGTACTTCCATTACGATCATTATGGAAATACGACACTACTGACGAATCCCCAAGGCATTCCAGTTGCTTCCTTTGAGTATGACCTGCACAGCGGAAAAGTGATCAATGAGTGGAATCCGAGTGGGCTGGAAATGATCAATCTGAATGATGGAAAGCAAGGTGGAATTGGAGTAGAATTACCAGAAACATTTTTTATTATGAATAATTCCTTATATAAAAATATTACTGAATATACCAGCATAACGACTACATCCTCCGGTAAATGGACCTTTGATATCGGTGATGTTTGGGATGCAAGAAACTACACAAATGCCTGTTTCGGACCATGTCCAGATTTTAATAGCATGAATTGTATTGATTTTGCTCAAAAAGTTCTGATTGAAAGGAGTATTCCAACAAAATGTACTTATCAAAGTGCAGCATTTTGCGCAACTGTATGGCGTTGTACACATAATAAAGGCGCAATAGATGAATTACAAGATGATTTACAGACATATTTATGGCGAGAGTATAAAAAGAATGATTGCAGATATGTTCCGCATACATGTTATTCATAAACAAAGAGGTGGAAATATGAATTTCAACAAAAGTATATCAATTTTGATGATGTGTTTCTTCTTAATTAACTGTCAATCTGTCCAGGCTAAGATGATTAATGCTGATTATCCAGGAAAAAATATGACTGACTTTGAAAAAATAAACACCGATGGTTTACCGGATAATTCCCTATATGATGCTCAAATCAAAATACATCAAAATCAGATTTGGTGTTTATATGAAAATGGTCAGCTAGGGTGGTTAACCAAAGAAGAGAGTGGCGAATGGCTATTTTCGGACTTATATGATTTAAGCCAACAATATGCCTCGGAGAGTATTCCTAAAAAAAGATATTTCCTATCTTTTGATTTTATTGATCAAAACCAATTGGTTGTTTATATGGAAGAATACCTTTACGTGATGAATAACCCAAACGGATCATTAGTAGGTAATTCTCAGAAAGGCTATTTCATTCTCTATAATATTGATAATCTCTCTCAACAGCAAAAGATTATTAACTTAAACGACCTTTTAATGGACTATATACCTATCAGTAAAACTGTCTTAACCAGAAAACCAAAAATAGTTATGCACCTTGGTAGATTATATTTTTATAACTTGAACCACCCTTATTTGTATCAATTTTCTTCTGATTTAAGGGAAATAAATCGCTTCTATTTTAGAAACCTTATCATGGATTTAGATTTTTATGATAATAAACTGCTTTTGATGAACGGAGATAATCGTTTAGCAATGTATCAAATGAAATCTGATTCTAAACATCTTAAACTTTTACAAACCTACCAACTTAGTTGTAACAACATTTTGTTGAAAAAATCAATGAGCATGACAATCCTTTTAACTGAAGGAGGGTTCATCATTAACCTGATTCCTGATGAAAAGCTGAATAAAGATTTGGTGAATTGTATAGTCATCAAATACGAAGAACAAAACACAAAAGCAGAATCTTATGCAACAAACTTGTTTTCTGATATTATTCAGATTGATAAACAGACACTATTAATTGATAAAACCCATAACTTAATGTATCCATTTCATGATTGATTCAAGGGAAAACAACTGACAGTTTAATTGGAGTAATCTTCCCCAAAGTTTTTGGGCACCTTCATTGAATGGGACTTTATTAATGAATTATGAGTAATATGAACCACACAAAAGAGCCGTCCTGTGTGGGTTACAGGAGTTGAGCAGTTTCGGTCAGGATGAGAGCTTCGTTCTCCAGGATGCGGAAGAAAGCCTCGGTGAGTCGATATCTTTTTTTGGTGTGTTGGTACATAATCTGCACTTCTCCATCCGCTAATTTCGCAATCAAGGGGCTGTGCTTTTCCCGGATTCCCATCCATCCGTCT
>JAJFUD010000001.1 GCA_021372585.1 bacterium | reverse complement strand
CTTGGGTAGTTTCTTGGGTAGTTTCTTGGGTAGTTTCTTGGGTAGTTTCTTGGGTAGTTTCTTGGGTAGTTTCTTGGGTAGTGATCTCAAAAACTACCCTAAAAGAAACACCAGGCTCCAACCAAATAAACTTGAGTCCGTTCCCCCACTTTTCGATGATCCCTAGTTTTTTAAAAATAGGAGCCAGCACTTTATTGCGGATATCGGATTGACCGGATTCCATAACTGTTTGGTATTAATCTTTGCGACATTATTATTCTGAATCTTAAATAAAGGCATAATTTACTCCCAGTTTCTCTCGATATCTCCTGTCATAAAATCGGGTTTTCTGTTTCATCCCTCTCAACCTTTTACAAATACCATTTCTCAGCTTCTTATCTGCTATCCCGACTACTCGAACATCAGGTTCGAGTAACTCCTTATTATATATTAACAAATATATACCTTCGCTTTGTTGAGCTAATTGAGGATTCTAGCCTTTTATTTAATGATTTTTTGCGTAAGGTTTTCATTTTTAACTGGTGACAATTTGTCACCGACTCACTTCCCACTGTAACAAACCGTTCTTTGATTTTATCCCAGAACCTTCTGGCAGTTTGATGCTCTGGTTGCTTGAGTAAAACCCGGATGATATCCACAATCGAAAAATACCATGTTTTACTCTTTTCATCATATTCTCTGCGTATTTGATAATCTTCAAAAATGGCTAACTCATATTTAGAAAATTAGTTGATATCGGGTTTACGGAAGAAGGGGAAGAGTGCTTAAGCTCCTTTTGTAGTTGGTTGGGTGATTGGGCGGAAGGTTATGCTGTTTTTTGTCTTGAGGTTTCGTCACGCAACTTTTCAATCAACCAAATACGAACGAGAGTGGAAAGCGTTATCCCTTTTTTTCTTGATAAAGCTGATAACCTTTTTTTTAGCTCTGGCTCCATCCTCAAGACAACATTTGATTCTTTTTTCACTTTGGGCCTGTATTCAATTCTGGTTTCTTTCAATTCTGGTAAATAATCATTGATGCTATGGGTATCCCAAAAATCAGCTTCTTCTTGAATCGATTTAAAAAGTGGTATTTTTTTATTTTCTTCGCTCATATTAGTTTTCTCTCCTTACTGCTAATGTCTCTTGCAGTTACAACATAATAGCTATTTTTAATTTCTAAAGACTCAGCTAGAACTATTGAAAGAAGTCGTGCCATGTCCGTTTCACCAATAACGATGACTCGATGAGAATACGATACGTAAGCTTTCAATTGATTTTTACATGCTTGTTCAATCTCAACAATGGTAACTGAGTGTTTAGCAATATGATTAATGTTCCATTCATCCCATATCAACTCTTCAATAACTATCACATGTTGTATTGTATAACAATGCATTACAAATACAAGAACATTTTAGAATATATGTGATTTATTTTGCTTGGTATCTTTTTTTGATTAGCCATTAATCTTATCCCTTTTACCTATTCATTGTTGTATTTGGGAAACAGCTTGTTTCCCAAATAGGTACTAAAAAAATTCTTTTCATTTTCAATCGGTGACAAACTGTCACCAGTTGACTTCTTTCTGAAATGAACCGTTCTTTGGGCTTATTCCAGTACTTTCTAGCAGTTTGAGGATCCGGTTGCTGGAGTAAAACCCGGATGAAATTCACAATTGAAAACATACCATACCTGGCTTATTTACCAAACAGGTTCGCAAGCTCATTCAGAATTTGTTGTGTTTTCTTAGGTTTCAATTTGGCGATTTTATACAGCACAATGGCTGCGTCCGCAGTGAAAATGTGATGGTAGCGAACGTAGCTTGTTTGAGATAATGATCCTTGAGAGAAATCAACCTCCTCGATACATACATGAAATCTATCAACAGGTTTATTGCTGGTAATCTGACATAAGATCAACTCATGATGGTCCAACACCCTTACCACACAAGCAGGTTTTCGTTTTGCATGGGATAAATCGGAGAAGGGAAAAGGTATCACCACAATATCTCCCCTTACAAATGTTTCCATGCTTCTTCTTCCTCTTGATTCATCCAGTCCTTTTTTAAGACATCCTCACTGGCTAAATAGGCATCGATGTTTTCATACAACTTTGGCAAATTTTCCTTGGGTACCACGACAACGGGTCTTAATATCATTTGCTGATGAGAAGTCTCGATACTCAGCACATCGCCTTCTTTCAAGCTCATCTGTCTCATCATTTCTGAAGGCAATGTAATCTGGTTCTTTTTTCTGATTTCAATTAACATGTCTTTCTCCTATGATATTCCTACTTTCTTACTGTAGGTAACTCCCTTTTTTTCCAAAATCAATCCTTCCAAATTCCCACTTCAAATTTCAAAAAAATTAGGAGATGTTGTTTCACTAAGCTGGAAGATAAGTTGGATCAGATATTCAAAGTCACTTTCTAAAAATTTTCAATTATACTATTTTTAGTAGAAAGTGATCAAGTTTGAATATTGATCTTTATTCAATCACTTAGAAAATGTGGAGAAGGTGAAAAAGAAAGTCTCGTTCTTTGAAGTACTTGGGATGATGGTACTGGGATTTTTCGTTTTTATCTTTTTATTGTTTTTATTGTTTTTTATGTTTACTTTTGCCTTTCCAGGCAGAGCAAATGGGATTTCTATGACCCCAACCATCAAAAATGGTGCATTCATGCGAATTAACATGAATGCTTATACCAATAAGAGTCCTGAAAGAGGGGATATCATATCGATCGATTCCGGAGAACACAAAAATCTGATAAAAAGAATCATCGCTTTACCAGGGGAAACCATTGAGTGGAGAGATTATGAAATCTGGATAGACAATCAAAAACTTAACGAACCCTATATGTTTGATAAGTTTACTCATACCTACAAGCAAACCAATCAGTTTGATTCTGTTACTCTCAAAGAGAATGAGTATTTTGTGATGGGTGATAATCGATCATATAGTACTGATAGCAGATATTTTGGTCCTATAAAGAAGGATAACATTTCCGGAAAAGTATATTGCATTTTTAATTTTCTCAGCAAATAGTGAATCAGATGGTTCTTTTCATCCTGTTTTCCGGGCGTCCAGGATTAGGTTTTTCTCGGTAAGGTATTTCCAATACTTCTTGGGTAGGTGTTGTTGTTCGCATTTCAGGTTCTTTCGGGATTCGATGGTGACTGCTTTAAAAAATGCTCTCCATAGCTCTTCATAAGGATCCTCATCGACAGCACTTTTCTTGGAGAGGTGTTGTTCGAAAAAATGCTCCTGGAATAGCAGTTCTGACTGCCAATGGAGGCAGGCAATATTTCGTTTTTTGTCGTGCAGGATAAAGGGAAGGTTGTTCAGGCGCTTTTTAAAAGCACTCCCGAGCAAATAAATCACCCGATAGGTCGGTTCAAACGGAGCGTACAGTATCTCACTCTCTTCCAATGGCTGAAATCGCAGGACCCCTAAGAGAAGGTGTTTTTCTCTGGAGACCTTCTTCACCTGGTACTCTATCAAGTTCACTACCGGATGCTGCCAATAACTCAGAATACCGGCTCCCATTTTTTTGGCTAGAAGCAAGTATTGGGCGATGCCTTCCTCGATCCGCTCTTTCTCGGATAAAAAAGCCAGATAGCATTTGTACAGCAGTTCCTGGGAAAACGTCTGATGCAATACCCGATATGCTTCCTCCTCGGAAGAGAGAACAGGGGACGACCCTTCCTGAACAAACAAGGACGTTTGCAGGTCTATATGGCAGTCTTCATCCTGCTTGGTTACGATATGGTGAAGAACCGGCAATAATCCGGACCATTTCCCGGAATAGGCGTAGTGCATTATAATTCACCAGATACCGCGGAATGTAACGTCAACCCGGTTTCAAACAAGGAGGGGGCAGGGGTATCGGCAATTTTCTCGCGTATTCTCTCGGGGTAAAGGGATTGGTTGGGTAATAATGACTTTCCGTTCACGGTGATAAAACTGCTTCATCGTATAATCGGGATTTTTCACCACCGCGGAACTCAGAAAAAGCCCTTCGATATAGTTACGCTTATAGAACTCGATGGTCAGGCGACCAATCTCTTCCGGAAGAAAAGTAGCCCGTTGGTGGTCATTCTCCAGCCGGTTAAAACAGTATTTACAGTTGTACACACAATCATTGGAGAGCAGTATTTTTAAGAGAGAGACACATCGCCCATCCGGTGTCCAGGTATGACAGATACCAGCAACCGAATTCGCTCCGATTCCCTTTTGGTTTGATCTCGTACTGCCGCAAGAGGCACAGCAAGCATCATACTTCGCCCCGTCAGCCAATATCGCCAGTTTCTCCAACAGAGTCATATTATTTTTATCTTGATTGGGTAGGTTTCAAATCAGGGAGTCGGTTTCACCAGTTTTTCGAATCGCTCCAAATAATCAGCCACAGAATCATCTGATATGCCAACCCCTTCCACTTTAAAGTTGGTGAAAAAATCAGTCAGTTCTTTCCTGGCTTGCTCGATGCCTGCTTCTCCTTTGGCTTTGTATTCTTCATAATAAGCTTTCATCATGTTGTTCACGGAAGCTTCAAACGCATCAATTTTCTCCTGTTTATCGGGACTTTCCGCAAAATAAGCCTGTATTTGCTCTGTAAAAGCCTGGGTCACTTTTGCCTGATGTTCCACCAAGGAAACGGCTTTTTGAACCTTGTTAGCAAACAGTGAACAGCTTGATAAGTTCAACATTAGAATAAAAACGAAGAGGAATTGCCAGATTGGTTTTTTCATTTTTTCACGCTCCTGATTTCTTTTTTATTAGTATAGTTTTTTTCTTTTGAATCGCCAAAAACAGAGATAAAATTGACTCTTTTTACCGGTATTGGGAAAAATCAAGCGGATAGAACCGATTCTTGTGTTATAATAACCTAAAAATTGAGAGAACTGAGGCATCCAACTATGGGTGAAAAATGTAAAGTTTCAAGTTTTTCCGATTTAGGATCGAAAAGAAGACGGTCAGTAGAGACGGTCTATGTTACTTCCCTGCCTGATAAATCGAACGGAACGCTTATCCTGCTGGCAGACGGATTTGATAATGATATCAACAGTAACCTGATCAGTAAGTTGGTTTGCGAGAATTTTATCAGCCAATACTCTGCTCTGGAATTACAGAAACCGACAAAAGAAGCTCTGGAAGATATTTTTTACTCACTACAGGAGTTTGTGCTTCACAAGGGCACTTTTTTTAGCTCTCCCGATCTAAAAACAGCCTTCATGGCCATTCTGGTTTGGGATAACCGCTTACTCATCGGACATGTAGGCAATATCAGCAGTTTTTACCTGAAGAAAGGGTCAGACGCTGAGTTAACCCGCCTAACGAAACTTCGCAGGAACCAACCCATTGAAGAGGTTCCCGCTCTGGGCATGAAAGGTGAATTAGATCTCGAGATCTTTGATATGACACCCTCTCTCGGCGATAAATTGTTCATTCTGACAGACGGTATTACCAATGTCATGCCGGAAGAGGAAATACTCACCTATATCCGGAAATACCCGAATGCTTCCTTCCCGAAAACGATTGTTAACCATGCCAATGAGTTGGAGACGGAAGGCAACACCTCAGCCGTTACTGTGGAATTTGGTGCTTCTGCTCCGGTCAGCGTACCCATCGAACCCAAAAAACCAAAACCAATCCCGGTTAAAAAAGAAAAACCTTTCCCAACACCAAAACTCAAATCGACCACCACACAAAAGAACCGTCTCTCTGTGTGGTTTATTGGGTGGGTACTTTTGATTTTACTGGTAGCGATGGTCCTTTGGCAGGGCTATCCCAAACTGCAAAGCTGGGTATCGTCTCTTTCCTCCAAGGAAACACCTGTTCCCATCACTCAGGTCCCTCCCGTTGAGCAGCCGATTAAGCAACCGGTACTAAAGGATATAGAAGTACTATTTCAGGTGAATCCGACAAATGCCTGGATTCAGGTAGTATTAGGGAAATTGGACCATATTACCGATACCGACATACGATTATATGAATCTCATGGAGAGACCAACAAAGTGATCCTGAAAGCGGGAGAGTACACTGTTTATGCCCAATTAGACGGGTATATTCCCCAAATCAGTCATTTTACCCTTTCAGAGGATAAGTTGAATAACACGGTTGCCATCACCCTGGACAAAAAACCAACCCCGCCTCCCGTCACGAAACCCAACCCGATCAAGCCCACTCCCCCTCCGGTTAAACCCCCTGTGGTGATTCCGAAACCCCCCATCCAGCCTACGCCTCCCCCTGTAGTGAAAGAGTGGTCAATCGCTGTCACTTCTCAACCCACCGGGGCAAAAATCTACATCAACAACCAGTTCCTCGGGATGTTCACCCCCGCCACCCTAAAGTTCAAACCGGGTACCTATCTGGTTACGGTGAGTAAAGCCGGATACAAAGACGTGAGTAGAACAGTGGTGTTTACCACTACTGCACCGACCTTCAAGACGATTCATTTTGCCCTGGAGAAACATACGGCTTACCTTCCCGGGCACCTGCTCTGTTTTTACCTTACATCAGGAGAGGCGATATGAAGAGATCATTAGTATTGTCATTCCTTATTTTGCTCTCCATGC
>JAJFUD010000103.1 GCA_021372585.1 bacterium | reverse complement strand
AAATACTTCTATTTAAACGATGGAAATGCATTAAAAAAATATGAAATACTGGACAATCCCTCAGACCCATTGAAATTTATAAAGACAATCCTTGAAGAAACTGATGAAGTGATGGATGAAACAACCATTATTGATCCATCTGAATTAGCATGTTTTCAAGATAAAATTTACTCTTTAGACTGGGAGCTCAATCGATTAACAATCTATAACGATGATAAAGAAGTACTCGGTTCCCTTCAATCTTCGATCATGGAAATCGGTAAATATTATATTGGAAAGAAAACACCAAAAGACATATTATCCACTCCTAAAGGAATTACGATTGGTCCAGACAACAATATTTATGTTACTAGCAGTACCTATAATGAAGTAAAAGTATTTAACTCTGACTGGGAAGAAATCAATTCATTTGGTAAATATCCGGCAGGAGAAACTAAAGAGCTTGGTGATTTAGAGTATCCTTTTGATATTGTTTTTGACAAACAAGGATATTGTTACGTTTCGGACAGGTGGGAAAGCTACATTGAAGTATATACTAAAGACCTGACTCCTTTTATGTCATTTGATGTCGAAGGAGGGCATGTAAATGGATTAGCCATCAACTCATCCGGATATTTGGTGGTTTGCGTAGGTGATTA
The DNA here is from genome assembly GCA_021372585.1 of bacterium. Classification (GTDB taxonomy): domain Bacteria; phylum Caldisericota; class Caldisericia; order UBA6126; family UBA6126; genus UBA6126. Next base: position 2,181 of record JAJFUD010000103.1, on the reverse strand, counting down.
TCCGAACGACTTTATTGTTATTTATGACATCAGTAAAATAGACAGTAAAAAAATGACAATAAAAAAAACTATTCCCCTTAAAAGTGAAGGGTATGAGGTTTTGGATATTGTGATTGATGATATGGATAATATGATAGTTTCCATGCCGGATGGATCAGCTATTTTATGGATAAATTCTGATGGAGAAATCATTCAATCGGTTGACGAAGATTATTCTCCTTGCGGTTTACTTAGAGATGGAGCTGGAAATATTTATGTCACAAAGCCTGAAAAACCATGTATCCAGAAATTATCACCTGATGGAGAAACCATCTGGGAGTCAGATATTGGATGGTATACTATTTCCAATTTAACAATGGATTCAGCAGGAAAATTATATCTTACCGATAATCTTCATAATGTTGTTCTGGTCATCTCTGATGAGACGGCAATCCCACCTGTTCCTCTTGATCCAAAACCTTTACAGACTGATGCAAAATTCAGCTTCAAACTCAATGATGACACCATTACAGAACAAGAAACTTTCACTGTAACAGTTATGGCAGAAAAATTAGAGAAGGGCTCAGAGATCGATTTAAGCATTCAATTTCCAAAAGATTTATTATCCTTTCAGGCAGTAAAATTAGGTTCAATTTGTAAAGGTTTGAATTTTAATATCACTAATCAAACCAGCGATTCTGGGATTCTTTCGATATCAATACAATCAAAAAAAGGGAGATCAATTAATAATTCAGGACCCTTATTAGAAATCGAATTTGTAGCCGATCAAGCTGGAAACGGTACTATCGATTTTACGAAAATTGATATTAAGGATCCTATTGGAAAAACTATTCTTTACAAGGAAATAAAAGGATTAGTATTTACTATCATTCCCGCCGATAAAATACCTCCGGTATTGAAGTTAAAACCAATCCTACAACTAGTCTATGAGCCTTTTATTCTTATTGAAGGAGAAACGGAGCCCGAAGCAGTAGTCACAGTCAATCAAGTCAATGTAGAAGTAAAACCTAACGGTACTTTTGAAGCAAAAGTGGATCTTCAAAAAGGATTGAACAATATAATGGTGACCGCAAAAGATAAGGCAGGAAACATAAGCGAGATTACTTTACAAACTACATTAAAAGACAGGACTATTATTATGCTTTATATAGGCAGTAAGGTTATCATCGTCAATGATACTCCGGGAATACTGGATAGTGCCCCTTTTATCGATAAGAATTCCGGTAGAACGATGGTACCTTTACGGGCTATTGGGGAAGCGATTGGAGCGATCATCACTTTTGATCCATCCACCCAACGGATTGATATAAAGAAGGACGCTACCATCATCCAACTCTGGATAGGCAAACCCAAAGCAATGGTAAATGGTGTGTCTGTCGACATCGATCCAGACAAACCGGTTTCTCCTGTGATTATCAAGGGACGAACCTTCCTTCCTTTGCGTTTCATTGCAGAAGCTTTTGAGTTTAAAGTAGACTGGGATGCTTCTATCCAACGGATTACCCTGACGTGTCCAAAATGAGGTTAAAAGGACGAGAAAGGCAGGAATGGAAGATGATATCAAGTACTATAGCGGGAAAAAGCTGTATTGCCGTATTCGTATCAATACTAATATTTTTCCTTTTCAACAACAATACGCTATTTCATTTTGAACCTACCAAGTTATTGTCGTCTTCTACTGTTTTTTCTCAAACCAAACGAGCATTTGACAAAGAAAGAGGGGCTTTTCTGGTAGATGAGCATGTTGAAAGTTACCAATCTGATGGGAATACCATTGCTTATGTGAAATCTACCAATCCTTCTGTCATCAATTTGTATGATATTAAAACCGATACCATCACTAAGATTTCATCCATTCCTGGAAATAAAAGCATTACTAACTTCTGTAGTGATGTCTTGGTATTTGACGTAAGACTTAAACCAACCAATACCGATGTGTATGTATATATCGTTTCTACCGGAACGATAAAACCTATATCTACGGAAGAAGGCATTCAGAAGGGTGGCGCTACCAACGGAAAATACATTGTCTGGTGGAACGCAAACGAATCTGGCAATCTATGGGCATACAAGCTTGATGACGACACGCAATTCAAGGTCACAGAGAATAATTTCCCAAATTACAATGATTGGTATATTGAGAACTGTGATGATTATTCTCTAAGAAATGACTTGTTGGAT
>JAJFUD010000102.1 GCA_021372585.1 bacterium | reverse complement strand
TGGTCTTGGATTAATACCCCCGATAAACCATCAGAATGATCAATGCTATTTGATGTATACCAATGGCACAACTAGCTGGGTTTTTATAACCTTGCCGAATGGTTACAAAGCAAAAATCGAATTTTTCTTTGGTCCAGAAGCAATATTTCTTAGCAAGCCTCCAAGGGTAAAAATAACCATCGAAGGGCTTGATGGTCCAATTGACGAGTTAACAAGTAATTTTATTCGCGGAATTTATGCTGGCTTGGATGCGCTTTTTGAAGGTAATTCACTGATTAATATTAATGATCTTTTTGCTGCTATTGACAACGCATCAAGTCTCACAGACTATTTTGACGAATTCTGCAAAATAACAGGTAGAGATCCGAAAGGGAGTTATTGGGGAGAGGCTTCGGTTGCAACTACTTTCATGAAACATGCTATTATTGGGGGATATATTGCTACGAAGATGCAAAATTTTGGTGTAGAAAATGAAGACAATATCAATAATATGATAGGATTCTGGGTAAGTTTTTTTGCAGAGAGGGCAAGGATATATTATAAAAATGTGCATGGGTATGCCCGTAATATTCCATTTCAATCTTCCAGTGATGAGTTGGGTTTAATCGATATTGCAAATTTCTGTAAAATACTTGCTGTAGCAGAAAACGGGGATGGTTCGGTTGAGGATAATGTTTTTACAACACATAATAATAATCAAATGAATGTAACTTATGCACCAAATAAAAATAATTATTGGCTCTTTGATGGTAGCAATGGCTTAACTGAAATCGATTTCACCAAAGCAAGTTATATCGGATATGATAATTCAGCAAAATTTGTAAATATTGGCGCTGGTATTGGAATTCTATTTAGTTTTGTAAAGGATTCAACCCCAGATGGAATAGGTTTTCATACAAAGCTGAGACTTTATGATTGGCTTTGTGCTGGAAGAAGTTATAATGGAGACCTAAAAGACAGAACAGGAAAAAAAAATATAACCTATAATCATGCAAAAAAGCTTATGATATTGATTAATACGCTATATAAAGGAAAATTTGGACAAGATGATATGAATGCATTCAATAAGCAATTAGAGGAATTAGCTAATCATCCTGAAAAGAGGAGTTTAGATGTTTTTTATCCCAATGGCAAAAGACCATCTATCCCTTGATATAACTTGGAGGTATTTAATATGAAACAATCAATAACGGTATTATTGATAGGATTCATACTTCTAAATGTTTTGTTTAGTTGTACAAAAAAGCGAGAAGAGACCAATCAACCACAAGGTATTTTGCCTATCATAGAGCAAAGCATCCAACCAATTGATTTAACTTCTCTATCTGACAAGGAGATTCAATGGGAATCATGGGAATCATCTCCGATTCAGATAGAGGCAAAACGTTATTGTCTTTATCAGTTAGAAAATGATATGAGTGATAAGATGATTAAAGAGGAATCTGAACAAGAATGTTTCTTGATAATTGAAGGATACTATCCGCAACTCAGAGGATTAGCAAACAAACCTTTTCAAGATCAAGTCAATAAAGAACTTTACAACCTATTGCTTTATGCAGATGGTTATGCAGGACTTAGAGAATATGTAACAATTAATACAAAATCTGTGGATGAGTATTTTCCAGCCTATTCTGATCTTTGCTATCATTTCACCTATACCGTACCTTTAATCAGTGAAGATCTGATCAGTATCCTGTTTCAAACCTATTACATAATAGGTCCTGCTGGTGCTTATCAAGCTGCCGTCTCCGTCCAGATCGATCTGAAGAATCAACAGATCATCAAAAAACCGTCTGTCTTATTTTCCTCTCCTCATTTCTGGGAAACGATTAAACCATATTTCTTCGATGGATTACAGCAACAGAAAGCAGATTTGATGGATCAC
>JAJFUD010000094.1 GCA_021372585.1 bacterium | reverse complement strand
CGGTCTTCCCCAGGGTAGCCAGCGTTTTGGTAATTGCGGCTGTCAGGGTAGTCTTGCCATGGTCAATGTGACCAATGGTCCCCACATTAACGTGCGGTTTCGTTCGTTCAAATTTTTGTTTCGCCATTATCTCTTCCTCCTAACATTATTAAAAAGCATACTCATCCATTTCATCGTTAAGCCCACGACCAGAGTTGAACTGGTGACCTCATCCTTACCAAGGATGCGCTCTACCAACTGAGCTACATGGGCAATAAGTTGCGGGGGCTGGATTTGAACCAACGACCTTCGGGTTATGGGCCCGACGAGCTACCGGACTGCTCCACCCCGCAATATCCCTTTTCTTCATCAAGCGGGAAACGGGACTCGAACCCGCGACAGCTTGCTTGGAAGGCAAGGGCTCTACCACTGAGCTATTCCCGCATAAGTGGACAGGGAAGGATTCGAACCTCCGAAGGCGCATGCCAACAGATTTACAGTCTGCTCCCGTTGGCCACTTGGGTACCTGTCCATTTTTAATGCTTTATCTATTATATCTTATTTTCAAATTTTTCAAGCCGACGATCCGATTTGAACGGATGACCGGCTGATTACAAATCAGCTGCTCTACCAACTGAGCTACGTCGGCAAACGAATATAATACTATATTCATATAAACACAAAGTTAAATTATGCAAAAAAACATTACACTTGCAAGTACAACTCGTAAGCAAAAATTCCAAAAGCGACCGAAACGTTTAGACTCTGCAGATTGGCGCTCATAGGAATGTGAACCATATAATCGCACTTTTCGGTTAATTTTTGATGAATACCTTTGTCTTCATTCCCCAATATTAAGGCTATATTTCTTTTGGTGTCGATCTCTTGAATGGTTTGCTTAGATTCCGGAGAGGTACCTACGATCCAGTAATCCTTTTTTTGCAAGGTTTCAATCGCTAACGTGAGGTTATGTGTTTTGGCAATCGGTACTTGAAATATTGCTCCTGATGAAGACCTTGAGACGCCTTCCGAGATAAAAGCCGCTCTTCTGTCCGGCAAAAGGACGCCATCAAAATCAAAGGCGGCACATGTCCGAATCATAGCCCCCACATTCTGTGGGTCCTCGATATGATCTGCAATCAAGATCCTGCCATAAGTATGCTTTTTTTCCCGATCCAGTAATTCCTCCAGGGTTAACAAATTGATTTCTTCAACAAAAGCGATCATACCTGTGTCGATTTTGTATTTTGTCCTGATTAGCTCTCCGGGAAGTTTTTGTATCGGTATATGATGCTGTTTGAGTAACACATAAAATTTACCAGGTAGGACTTTATTTTCCGCCACGATCATCCTGGCTAAAGATTTACCCTGTAAAACCGCTTCTTCGATCTCGTGCTTATTGGTTAAAACCATGTTTTTACGGAATAATCCTGTATTCCGTCCCATCCTTTTTATCTTCCAACTGGATTTTTAACGCATACAAATCATTTCTGATTTCATCGGATTCAAAGTACTGTTTATTCTGTCGGTATTCATCTCTTTTTTGGATAAATGCCTGGATCATGTCTGCTACTGATTGATTTTCGCTAAGTTCTATCTGGTGTTTGGATGCGATCACTTTCATCTCACTGGACAAGTCCCATTCTTCTTTCGAGAGTTCGGTTTCAGCAACGTTGACCAAACCTAACGTATCAAACCAATCAGAAAAATACGCTTTAATAGATTGAAGATCTTCCAAGGATTGGTTGCCGGTATCCAGCAGTTTGTTCAGTTCTCGAATTGCATTCATCAAGACAGCGATTCCCTGCGGTGTATTAAAGTTCTGAGCCAACGCCTGATGAAAAGAATCATGCAGTTTCTTAAAACCATTCAGCATTTTTTCATTTTTTTGACCGGATTCCGCTTTCGCAATGGCTTCCTCCAAACGCTGTATCGAGATGACAATTCTTTCAAACGCTCTGCTGGCCTGATGCAATTGATCCAGGTTGTACTCCAAAGGACTGGAATACAAAGTTTCGATGAAGAAGAAACGTAAAACATTCGGCGAAACGACTTTTAAAGCTTCGGATATCAAAAAAACATTGCCAATGGATTTTGACATTTTCTCGCGGTTCAAAGTAACCCAGCCTGTATGAATCCAGTATTTGGAGAAAGGGCTGATACCGGTATAGGCTTCCGCTTGCGCAATTTCATTTTCATGATGAGGAAAAATCAGATCCTGAGCCCCTCCGTGTATATCAAAATGATTCCCGAGAAATTTCAGAGACATCGCAGAGCATTCAATATGCCATCCCGGTCTTCCTTTTCCCCATGGACTATCCCATGAAGGCTCGTTAGGCTTGGCAGCTTTCCATAGAGCAAAATCAAGCTGATCCTCTTTCTTCTCACCCGGTGCTATTCTGGCTCCGATCAACATCTCTTTGATGCTTCTTTTAGAGAGTTTTCCGTAAGTAGAGAATTTTTTTACCCTGTAATACACATCACCCTCAGATTCATAGGCATACCCATTCTCTATCAGCTTAGAAACCATCTCAATGATTTCCGGGATATTCTCGGTCACCCTTGCCCACTTCTCAAGCGGTTTGATATGTAGTTGATCCATCGCTTCAAGATACGCTTCGCTATATTTTTTAACTACTTCAACGGTAGTGATATTCTCATCAAGAGAACGTTGGATAATTTTATCGTCAATATCTGTAAAGTTAGAGTAGTAAAAAACACGGTACCCATTTTTTTCAAATATCCGGCGAATCAAGTCAAATATCACAGCGGTCCTGGCGTGACCAACATGAGGATAATTACTCGGTGTCAATCCGCAGACATACATATAGACCTTCCCTGGTTCTCTGGGTTTAAACTCAATTTTTTGAGCGCTTAAAGTATCGTAAAAACTAATTTCCATCCTTTTCTCCTTCAGCTGGATATTTTGTTGATCGGATGATCTCGCACCAGCGATGCAATCTGTTTTTTACCGCTTGTTTTCCCATCACTACGATAATGACAGGTAAATCAGGTCCCTGCTCTTCGTTAGTGATTGCAATTCTTAAAGGATGATATAAATTTTTTCCTTTAATTTGCAACTCTTGACCGGTACTTTGAATATAATGGGAGATTTCTTCGGTATTCCAATTCGGTACAGTGTCCAATCCAGCCAGAAAAGCTTCCAATAGCGGCAAACTGTCCATTATCTCTTCCCGATGTTCCTTGAATCCTAAGTGTTCATATTGATGGAATTGTTCAATGTATTCCGGAAAATCTTGCAGGGTGACCAGATGTTTCCGTAAGGATTCAAATACACCTTCAATGCTATCTTGATGTTCTTCAGCCCATTTTTTTACATTGGCTCTGTCTTTCATAAAAGGGGCTTCCAGTTCAATCAGATATGCAGTGCTTTTTCTTTTCATATGCTGTTGGTTGAACCATTTTAATTTTTCAAAATCAAACACAGCCGGGCTGACATTCACGTGTGAAAGGTCAAACCGTTCAATCATCTCTTCCATCGAAAATACTTCTTCGTTGCTTTTAGGCGACCAGCCCAACAAAGCCATGTAGTTCACAATGGCATCGGGTAAAAATCCCATCTCCTTATAATCGGTCACAGCAAAGGCGCCATGGCGTTTACTCAATTTTGTTTTATCAGATCCCAAAATCATCGGTAAATGAGCGAATGCTGGAATTTCAAAGCCAAGGTCACGGTATAACAAAATCTGGCGCGGTGTATTGCCGAATAAATGATCTTCTCCCCGGATGACGTGAGTAATATTCATCGTGGCATCATCAATCGTCACGGCAAAATTATAGGTCGGTATGCCATCAGACCTAACCAGGATAAAATCATCCAGATTGCTGGAGGTAAAAACCATCTTTCCGCGGATCAGGTCCTGAATAACAATATCCTGCGTATTCTCCGGAAGTTGATACCGGATGACAAAGGGTACCTGCCTCTCCAAATTCGATTCTGTTTCCTGTCGTGAGAGATGACGGCACCTTCCCGAGTACTTCCCGACCATCGCGCCTTCGACCGTTTCGTTCCTGTCCTGCTCGATCTGTTCAGAAGAACAGAAACAACGGTATGCTTTTCCCTCTTTCAGCAATTGATCAATGTATTGCCGGTAAATCGGGAGCCGTTCGCTTTGCTTGTAGGGAGCGTACTCCCCTCCTCGCTGAATACCTTCATCCCAATGAATTTGCAGCCAATTCATCGCATCGATCTCATTTTGCATGAAAGCCTCTGTTGAACGGGCAAAATCCGTATCTTCGATCCGAAAGACAAATGTTCCCTCGTGATGCCGGCAAAAGAGATAATTGAACAAAGCAGTACGGGCATTCCCAATATGGAGGTTGCCGGTAGGAGAGGGGGGAAACCGAACACGTATTTTTTTATTCATGGAACACCTCGAAATGGAATAACTGCTTCACTTCAGTGATCACCCGCAAGGCTTCATCCTGAGCTTTATGTTGACTGATCCTGAGCTGTTCCATTAATCTGTTTTTAGTTTCCGGGGAAGTGATGAGAGAATCTTTTTTCTCCCGGAATGGAGTGATAAATTGGTTCAGGGTTAGTTTCAGATTCTTTTTACACTCAGTGCACCCAATCGTAGCTTCCTGGCAGGCACCTTTTAGCTCCTCCTGCCTTTCCGGACTGAACAACGCATGGTACTTATATACATTACATATCTCCGGATGTCCCTTATCCTGTCGGTACACTCTTCCGGGATCTGTCACAGCTTTTTTAACGCAGGTGTCAATCTCCTCTTCTGTTGCAGTCAAATAGATCGTGTTTTCCAGGCTTTTGCTCATCTTCTTCCCATCCAATCCTGCCAGAACTGGTATATCGGTCAGAAGCTCTTTCGGTTCGGGAAAAGTCTCTCCGTACAGATAATTAAAGCGCCTGACAATCTCTCTTGTGATCTCCAAGTGAGGCAGCTGGTCTTTTCCGATGGGTACAAAATCCCCCTTGTATAAGGCGATATCAGAAGCCTGTAAGACAGGGTAGCCGATCAATCCGAAATTGACATTATCTTTTAAGTCTAAATCCCGGATCATATCTTTTACAGTGGGATTTCTCTCTAACCAGCTGATCGGTGTGATCATCGAAAAAAACAAAAAAAGCTCGGAGTGCTGTGGAATCTGAGATTGGAAAAAGAGAATGGATTTGTCCGGATCCAAACCGATCGCAAGCATTTCGCAGTACATATCAAACAAGCGGTTCCCGACATCTTGTGGATTTTCATAAGCGGTAGTAAGCGAATGCAAATCAGCAATAAAAAAATAGCAATCATACTGACGTGAATCCTGAATTTGCACCCAATTTTTTAAAGAACCGAAATAATTTCCCATATGCAACCTGCCTGTTGGCCGGGCTCCACTGACTACTCTTTTTAACTGACTCATTCATCACCTCTTGGTTACCAATTCAACCCCTTATCAAATCTCTCCTTTTTAGTATACTTTTTATAGATTTTGATAAAAGGGGAAAACAATGATAGATATTATACAAGAGATAAAACCAAGAGAAATATTAGATTCAAGAGGTTTTCCAACCGTCGAAGTCGATGTGATCTTGGAATCAGGTCTCGTAGGAAGAGCAGCTATTCCCTCCGGGGCTTCTACCGGAAAAAAGGAAGCCCTTGAGCTTCGCGATCAGGATGCAGGCAGATTTCATGGAAAAGGCGTTCTGAAGGCGGTAAACAATATATTAGACGTGATTGAACCG
>JAJFUD010000071.1 GCA_021372585.1 bacterium | reverse complement strand
AAAACGAAAATACCTGCGTATTACACTTGTTTTTACGCTCCTATGCTTGTTAGGCGGTTGTATTGTTTCAGCCTGGCTGGCTTTAAGGGAAAAAACTATTGGCAGCGAAATCCAGCACATGTTTGGCTTTCCATTTCCCATCAATACCCTCATGATAGGGTGTCTTATTTTAGTTGGTACTTTATTTTTGCTGATTAGGCATTATTTCCTTTTAACTTTTTATTACTACCGGTTTTCTAAAACAGAATAAACTTTTTAGATAGTTTTTTTGTACTTAATGATAGGTTTTCATGTAAATTCTTCCGGAAAGATATTTCGTGATATAATCCGATGAGGAGGGATTATGAACAGAGTGGTGCATTTTGAGATTGGTGCGGATGATCCAGCCAGGGCTGCAAACTTTTATACCAAAGTTTTTAGCTGGGAAATTAAAAAATTGGATGGAAACATGGGTTATTGGCTTGTGAAGACTGGTGATGAAAAAGATCCAGGCATCGATGGCGCCATCATGAAAAGAAATTTCCCTAAAGGCAGCAGTACTATCAATACCATCACAGTGGAAGATGCAGACCAATCAAAAGAGAAAATTTTACAAGCCGGTGGTAAACAAGTAACTGATTTTGAGAGTATTCCCAAAGTGGGTAAATTTGCTTATTTTGAAGATACAGAAGGTAATATGTTTGGTGTTTTGCAGTGGAAAGGCTACATGTAAAAAAAAATAAATTGGGACTGTCCCAATTTATTTTTTTTGGGGGAGGAGTAGAATGGGAATATTGTTATTATAGTGGATTGGTGATTATTGGTGATTAGTTAAAGCTTGAAAGGAAAGAATATGGATAACAAAGAAATCATGCTTGAAGCTCTGAGAGGTGTTGAGGATCCGGAATTACACCAGGATATTGTTTCGTTGGGGATGGTGAAAGACCTGCAGGTTTCCCCGGAGAAAGCGGTACATTTGACGATTGCCCTTACCCAGGAAGGTTGTCCTTTGAAGCATGAGATTGGAAACAATGCAAAACAAGCTTTGTTCAATGCAGGTGCCACGAATGTGACCGTCCAATTTGGAAAACTTTCCGAAGAAGAGAAGAAAAAGATCTTTGCGAACCGTCAGATACCGGAACAGAAGCCTATCCAAAAAGGATCCATCAAGCACATCCTCGCGGTTGGCTCCGGTAAAGGCGGAGTTGGTAAGTCTACTGTCGTAACAAATCTCGCGATCGCTTTGCATCAAAAAGGCTGGAAAGTGGGCGTGTTGGATGCGGATGTGTTGGGTCCCAATATCCCGACGATGTTTCAAATCCAGAAAAAAGCCTTCAGTCAGGGTGAACATATTATTCCCATCGAGAACCATGGCGTCAAAGTCATGTCTATAGGTTTTTTGCTCCCGGATGATAACACGCCTGTTATCTGGAGGGGTCCCATGATCTCCTCCTCGATTGAACAGCTATTTGAGATGACTTTGTGGGAAGAATTGGATATTCTGTTAATCGACCTACCGCCCGGCACCAGTGATACGATGCTCACCGTTGCACAAGCTCTCCCGATTGACGGGGGTTTGGTGATCACCACTCCCTCGAAAGTCTCTGAAAATGATGCAACCAAGTTTTTAAAAACATTTGAAAAGCTCAATGTTCCCTTGTACGGTATCATCGAAAATATGTCCTACTTTATCGCTCCCGACACACAGAAAAGGTATGATCTTTTTGGATCCGGGGGAGGGCAAAGAATCAGCCAATTATCCAATATTCCATTAATCGGGCAGATTCCATTCGAGATGGAAACCGGTGCTTGCGGAAACGGAGAGGAGCCGGTAATAGTGTCCTGTCCAACTTCGAACAGCGCCCTGGCTTTTAGTAAGATTGCTGAATTACTAATGAGCCAACTCAAACTCACCCAACCAAAATAAAGACTTTGCAGGGGGTATCCTTACCCGATTTTCTCCGGTAGGGGTTCTCTGGTCCTTTGAAATGTTGCAAACAATTCGATGATGTTATAAGCATGGTCCGCAACACGTTCCAGGTTGATGATGATGTCGGTAAATACCACCGCTGTATTGATGTCGGTCTCACCCTTGACGTAAAAGAGACAATGATCACTGCGAGTTTCTTTGACCAATGCATCAATCGTATTCTCTGTCTTTGTAGCTTCTTCTAATAATGTCGCTCCTTGACCATAATTATCCATAATATAGATCGCTCTGGCCAGGTTCTCCTGTACATATACAAACAAATCTTCGATCTTTTGGTTGATAGAAGGTGTCATTTTCACATTGTTCTCATAGATATACTCAGAAAACTCATACAAGTTGGTAGCATGATCTCCCCATCGTTCGATATCATCTACCACCTGCATCAACACTAGGGATCGCTTACTTTCATCTTCTGTCAATTGAACTTCATACATACTTCGGAGATATTTCAATGTTTCTCTCTGAACTTCATTCACCAGATTTTCCAAATCATATACTCTCTTTGATTCTGCATAATGTATCTTGCCGGTGATTGCCTGAATCTCAATTTCCAGCATCTCCTTTGCAATAGTAGCCATTCTTATAATTTCATTCTTACACGCATCCAAAGCTAAAGAGGGAGTATTCAACAAACGACTATCCAGGAATTGAGTACCCATGTGAATTTCTTTCTCTTTTGTTTTTAAAACCCCCCGGACTACTTTCGCAAACAATTTCACCTGCCATAACCAAAAAACAGACCACACCACATTAAAAACAGTATGGCTATTGGCGACGATTCTGGCGATATCATACATGTGCAACATATTCGATACGGTCTCTACTCCGGTGATAAAATAGGGTAGAAATGGGTAGAGCAGCATCACACCAATGAAATTGAACAAAAAATGAGCCAATGCGACTCGTTTTGCATTCAGATTTGCCCCGATCGAAGCCAACCCGACCGTAACAGTTGTCCCGATATTCGCTCCTAATATAAGAGCGACTGCTCCTGCCAAGGGGATCAGTTTTTGCCCTGCCATGCTCACTACGATGGAAGTGGTGGCAGAGGAAGATTGGATGATTCCGGTGAAAATGGTGGAAGCAAGAATTCCCGTAAAAGGTTTCCTTCCGAAAGTAGCCATCATATCTAAAAACGGTTGATAGGTTTTAAAGGCATTCAAACCTTGTTCCATAAGGAATAAGCCCATTAATAAACAACCAAACGCTATGACAGATAACCCGATGTATTTGCTTTTCTTTTTCTTCGATATCAAAAAAATCAGCAGACCAATTGGAATAAAATAGAATCCCCAAATAGAGATTTTAAATGCGATGATCTGTGCTGTGATCGTGGTTCCGACGTTTGCTCCGAATATCAAACCTAATGATTGGTCAAAGGTCAGTAAGCCTGAATTCACAAATGCCAAGGTAATTACAGTGACTACTGATGAGGATTGAACGATAGAAGTGACGATAAGTCCCGTTAAAAAAGCTTTCATAGGGGATCGAGTCGCATTTTCTAATATACTCTTCATTCTTACCCCGGCGACCTCTTTCAGAGAATCACTGAAGGAAATGAGACCATACAGAAAGATACCGAGACCACCAACGATAAAAGCCAAATCCATCGGTTTTAAAAACATATTGCCTCCTCTGCCCTTTCCTCTTTACCCTCTAAATCACAATATTGATCGTTCTGTCAGGGATAATAATCCATTTTTTAATCGTTGCATTCTCTAAACATTGTTGCGCTTTTTCGCTCTCTAACACGGCTTTTTTAATCGCTTCTTCCTCTAAACCGGGTGCCACGAATATTTTATCTCTTAGTTTTCCATTGATCTGGACAGGTATTTCAATGAGTTCTTCTTTGGTCAGTGCTTCCTCAAATGTTGGCCAGGTTTCATAGTACAAATAACTCCGGTGCCCTAATCGGTGCCATAACTCCTCCGTAAGATGAGGTGCAAACGGAGAGAGAATTCTTAATAACGTTTCCAAACATGTTACCGGAATAGAGGTCATTTTTTGCAGATAATTTACCCAGATCATCATCGCTGAAATTGCGGTGTTAAAATTCATCGATTCAACATCCAAGGTCACTTTTTTGATTGCCTGGTGCATTTTTTTCAGGGCTTCTGCATTTGGCTGGTTGGAACTTCCCGGTTGCTCAAAGAGAGCTTCCACTTTCCCTAAAAACCGATGAACTCCTTCAATGCCTTGGGTACTCCACAGGGATTCCTGATCGAAAGGACCCATAAACATCTCATACATCCTGACAACATCAGCGCCATATTGATCCAATACTTCATCAGGATTGATGACATTTCCTAGAGATTTGGACATCTTTTTTCCATCCGCTGCCAGTACCATCCCTTGGTTACGTAAACGCAGAAACGGCTCTTCATGATTCACCACGCCGATATCATACAGGAATTTGTGCCAGAAACGCGCGTACATTAAATGCAATACCGCATGTTCCGCGCCCCCGATATATAGATCCACCGGTAACCAATACCGTATCGCCTCCTCAGAAGCCAGTCTTTCCTGATTATGCGGATCAATATAGCGAATATAGTACCAGCAGGAGCCGGCCCACTGAGGCATGGTGTTGGTCTCTCTTTTAGCAGGTCCACCGCATTTCGGACACAGGGTGTTCACCCAGTCATGGATGGTAGCCAATGGGGATTCTCCTGTGCCGCTTGTCTCATAAAAGGGAACATCCGGGAGTGTCAATGGTAATTGATCATAAGGTACCGGCACGATCCCACAGTGTTCACAATGGACTATCGGAATTGGCTCTCCCCAGAAACGTTGTCGGGAAAAGACCCAATCCCGTAATTTGTATTGAATAGACCGTTCCCCAAGATGATTCTCTTCCAACCATTCGATGATTTTGATGATCGCTTCAGAAGATTTTAAGCCGTTAAACTGAGCTGAATGGATCATGCGCCCTTCATCCTCAAAAGCCCTGTCTTCTGTCCAAGTTCCTTGAAATGGCTCTATCACAGTATATATCGGTAAGTGAAATAGGGTGGCAAACTCGTAATCTCTCTGATCATGGGCTGCTACAGCCATCACTGCCCCGGTCCCGTAATGAAGCAAAACGTAATCCGAGACATAGATTGGTATCTGCTCTTTCGTGGCAGGATTAACAGCAAACAATCCCGTTGCCAATCCGGTTTTATCTTTAGACAGGGAAGTTCTTTCCAGGTCACTCTTTGCTTTGACAATATCACGGTATTGCCGGATCTTATCCATGTCCTGTGCCGATACGAGTTCATCTAACAACGGGTGTTCCGGCGCCAGCACCATATAGGTAGCCCCAAATAAGGTATCCGGTCTGGTGGTGAACACCTGCACTTTTTTATCTGATCCTACGATAGGAAAATTGATCAAGGCTCCCAAGGATTTGCCAATCCAGTTCCGCTGCATCGCCTTTATTTTTTCCGGCCAATCCAGATCATCCAGCCCCGATAACAATCGTTCGGCATATTTGGTGATACGCAGCATCCATTGCCGCATATTGCGCCTTTCAATCACCGCTCCACAACGTTCGCATGTCCCATCAGACACTTCTTCATTGGCTAATCCGGTCTTACAATCCGGACACCAATTGATCGGAATTTTGGCTTCATAGGCTAAGTCGTTTTCAAACAGCTTTAAGAAGATCCACTGTGTCCATTTATAATAATCCGGATCGGTGGTATTAACCTCCCTCGTCCAGTCATAGGAAAAACCAAATCGTTTTATTTGCCGGCGAAAATTTTCTACATTCTCATCGGTAGCTGTTTGAGGATGAATTTTCATTTTTAAGGCATAATTCTCGGTAGGCAGTCCGAATGCGTCCCACCCCATCGGATGCAAAACGTGCCATCCTTTCATGGTATAATAACGGGAAAGAATATCTGATGCCGTGTATCCCTCGGGATGGCCGACATGCAATCCGTTCGCTGAAGGATAGGGAAACATATCCAAAATATATAATTTTTGTTTTTGTGGATCGATTTGCTTATGGAACAGACCGGCTTTTTCCCATTCTGCCTGCCATTTTCTGTCCATTTCCGGCCAATCCGTATATTCCTTTCTCATCTCCGCCTCTTTACTCTTGATTGAATTCTTTTACATTATAGAGTAAATATATATGAATTGTGAAATTTTTTCATTGCAGAGTAGCTTTGAGAAGGAGAACAAGATGAAAAAAATTTTGTACTTAGCTGTTGGCGTTATTGTAGCTGTAATCGGTATTTGGATGATCACCCCGATGCTTTGGTGGGATGAATTTTTGATTATTTTCAAAGGACTAATCGGACCTATGATTGTTCTGGCGGGCGCCATTGTTTTTATTGTTGGCTTGATGACTCCTTTCAAGGAAGAAGCGGATGATTTTGATTCAACTTGTGACACCAATTTGGAAGATGATGAGAACAACAAGGAAGAGTCAGGAAATACAGAATCAAAATAATCAAATTATAAACCATCTTAATTGAATAAAATTGATCAATGTGACCGGGCTAACCATCTCGGGACAGAACCAATCAGTAAGCTATTGCTAAAATTAGGGGTACCCTCTGTCATATCCACTATTATTACCGCCGTATACAACATCGTGGACATGGCTTACCTGGGGAGGCTCCATGCCAGCGCTGTAGCTGCAGTCGCGATTGTGATCCCAATCTATCTTATTGCCGGGGCTATCGGTCAAGGGATTGGCTTAGGAGCAGCCTCACTGATATCCAGAAAATTGGGTGAAAAAGACCTGACTACAGTGAATCAAACAGCTTCGACCGCTCTTTTTTGCGGAACCATCATCGGCGTCATTTTTGGTATATTCTGCATCATTTTTCTAAAGCCCATGCTACTGATTTTTGGCGCCACTGACACCATCATGCCCTATGCGTTGGATTATGCCAGAATATTGATTTTGGCTGCTTTTGTCACGATCAACGTCACGGTCGTGGATTCCTGTATCCGTGCCGAAGGGAACACCTTACTTGTGATGATTGGGATGTTAGTGGGTACGGTTTTGAATATCATTCTCGATCCCATCTTCATTTTTTCATTAAAAATGGGTTCTGCCGGTGCTGCATTAGCCACTGTCATAAGCCAGTGTGTTAATCTGATGATTGTCGCAAAATACCTTTTTTCCAAAAAGAGCGTCGCTCATATCTCCCTGAGTTTTGTCACTCTTCAAAAAAAACTCCTTAGTGAAATCACCAAGATCGGCTTCCCGGCTTTTATCCGCAATACTACAAGCAGTATCACCGTTGTCCTCGTAAATGTTTTGTTGAAACCTTATGGAGACTATGCGATTGCTACTATCGCCATTGTCATGAGGGTGCAGATGTTTGGTTCCTTTTTAGCAGTAGGATTGGCACAGGGTTTCCAGCCTATTGCCGGGTACAATTTCGGCGCCAGAAAATTCGACCGGTTGTTTGAAGCGATTAAAAAAGCCTCCCTTGTAGCCGTTATCATGACCACATCGGTAGCCTTACTGAATTGGATAGTACCACAGTGGATTCTTCGGATTTTTACGGACGATGCCAAAATTATCGAGATGGGGACCTATGCACTCAGAGTCTCCTTTGTCGTATTCCCATTTTTAGGCGCGCAAATTGTCTTCACCAATCTGTTCCAAGCGATCGGGAAAGTGGTCCCTGCCATGCTGTTAGCCCTATCCAGACAATTGTTGTTTTATGTCCCGGCTTTGCTCATCCTGTCCAAAATCGCAAAATATCCGGGTATTATCTGGGCTCAGCCTGTTGCTGATTTTATTACGATGATCCTGGCGATTGCCTTTATGATTAGAATTACACGCTATTTACAGAACGAATCCGCTTCTGAAATTTCAGAATAAAATAAAAAAACCGGAAGCCCAACCGCCCCCGGTTATCAAGATCAATAATTAACTTATGCAGTCGCTGTGAGCTTGTTCAGCTTTCGCATTAATTTGGATTTCTTATTCGCAGCGTTGTTTTTATCGATAACGTTTCTCTTGGCGGCCTTATCAATCCGGCTGATTGCTTCATTGAGCATTTCCTGATGTTCAGGCTGTCCCACGCTGGTGACCGCTTTTTTGATGGATGTTTTCATCAATGATTTATAGAATCTATTTTGCTCTCTGCGAGCAATTGATTTCCTTGCTTCTTCAATTCCAGAACGCTTCCTTACAGCCATTCAAAACTCCTTCGCTTATCTTTATCAATTCATAATACGCTAATGTAACAGGAAGATTTTATAAGAAATCATAAAATATGCAAATCAGGTTTTTTGGGGGTTCCTTCCATTTGCCTCTATTGTAAGATAGATGGGTGTGGAAATAAAATGAAAAGAGGCTTCGACTTTATTTGATGACTTCAATAAATCCAGAGATCATTTCCGATAGCCTTTCCAGCAATTCCAAGGGAACTCTTTCCACAAAGGTAGCATTTCTGGCGGTAATATCCATAATTCTTGCCTGATCGCACAATATTACGCCTTTTGTTTTTAAGCTTTCCTCCAGCTTTATATGGAGAGGATGGTTTTTGTCCGTATTGGTAATAGGGCAAACCATGGCAAGGCCACTAAACTGATTAAATAGGTGATTGCTAACTACCATGGCGGGTCTTCTTCCTTTTTGCCCATGGCCTGCACCTGACTCAAAATTAAGAAAAAAAATATCCCCCTGCTTCACCATACTTCTTTACCCATTGGTTTTCCCCAATCCACTTCCTCGGATGGTCCTCTTTTATTCGAAAGCACTTCTTCTATGGGTTGATTGTAAAATTGCTCCAATCGTTCTTTCAAGCTTAGGTGTTCTGGTTTACTCACTTTTTGAATGACTATTTTTTCCTGGTCGGAAACAATTTCAACTTCATCATCCTCAGAAATCTTTAAATTATCAAGAAATGCTTTAGGTATTCGAACTCCCTGGCTATTTCCCCATTTTTTTATCTTTGTCAGCATGGTTCACCCTTTTTTCTTAACGGATATATAAAGTATATCCACCTGAAAAGATTAGGCAAGGTTTAGTCTTTTTTCC
>JAJFUD010000065.1 GCA_021372585.1 bacterium | reverse complement strand
TAGAATTCCAAATGATATGAATCCACATGCTTTGAAAGACTTGAATAAATGGCAAATGAATCCTGCTAACAAAGAATTTGTTACTTACTTAAATCCAATTTACTGGGGTGGACAAGATTCCCATTTTGAGACAAAACCTTTATTATGGGGAACCCTTATTTATAAAAATAAAAAACAATACATTGTGCTGGATGACCAGAATCAGTTATGGTACGATCAGGATGGAGAGTTTGATAATATTCCCTATAACGTACAATTGGAAGTGACCACAAGAAGCAGTAAAACAAATCTTTATAAAACCTATGGTCCCTATCCGCTGAATTCTGTTTTTCCACTTTTTGTTGACGATTATACCGGCATTGGAAAGGATTCACTGACAGGGCAAATCAAAATGGAGCTTTTCTACTCCAGAATTATCAAGTTAAATGAAGATGACTCTCTTGGAGTGCTGGAGTTGATATTGCAATAATTTTGCCCTTTTTCAAAATATTCTAATCGATTTTCAAAAATCTAGCATTAATAGCTACAATGATGGTGCTCAAGGACATTAGCACAGCACCAACTGCCGGCATTATAATTATCCCTTGGTTGTATAGTATTCCTGCTGCAAGAGGAAGCGCGATCAGATTATAACCTGTAGCCCAAATTAAATTCTGTATCATTTTCCTGTAGGTAGCCTTTGAAAGTTTTATGATATTAACCACATCGAGCGTATTATTCTTAACCAGTATTATATCTGCCGTTTCAATGGCAACATCGGTCCCGGCTCCTATAGCTATCCCAAGATCAGCTCTTGCTAAGGAAGGTGCATCATTTACACCATCACCTATCATTGCAACCTTTCTACCTTTTCTGATGAGTTCATCAATTTTCCCCGACTTTTCATGAGGCAATACTTCTGCAATTACTGTATCCAAATTCAATTTCTTACCTACATATGAAGCAACTCTTTGGTTGTCGCCCGTTAGCATTATGGATTCTATCCCCATCGATCTCAGTGTATCAATAGCTTCCTTAGCTGTATCCCTTATAATATCAGATAAAGCAATATACCCAATTAGCTTATTATTCTCAAGTACAAATACAACAGTTTTCCCTTGTTGAGCCAACTCCTCATAATTTTTTTCATCAAATTCAATACCCTGACTCTTTATATATCCCGGACTCACAACCATAATTTCCTTATCATCAATGATGGCTTGTAATCCTTTACCAGTCAGGTTCTGATAATTTTTAACTTCTCTCAACATAAGATTCTTTTTCTTTCCTTCGTTTACCAGCCCCTTGGCAATTAGATGCTCTGAATTAGACTCCACAGAATATGCAATAGTAAGCAGTTCATCCTCAGATCTATCAATTGCTATAATGTCGGTTATTCCAAACTCGCCCTTCGTTAACGTACCTGTTTTATCAAATACAACGGAATTTATTTTTCTCGCATTTTCAAATGCACTTCTATTTCTTATTAACAAACCTTTTTTTGCGCCAATGCTAGTTGAGACTGCGGTAACAAGAGGAATTGCAAGGCCAAGTGCATGCGGGCAAGATATTATAATGACAGTGACTGCCCTTTCCATAGCAAAGCTAATATCCTTGCCCATTAACATCCAAACCGCAAAGGTTATCGTGCCAGCAGATACAGCCAAATAGAACAGCCATTTTGCAGCAGTGTCCGCCAATCTTTGTGTTTGAGATTTCGATTCTTGTGCTTCTCTTACAAGTTTTACCACTTGAGATAAAAATGTCTCGTCTCCAACCTTGTTTACTTTAAACTTTAATATTCCTTCGCCGTTTATTGAGCCGCCAACGATTTCATCGCCATCTGATTTCTCTACTGGTACAGATTCCCCAGTTATCATGGCTTCATTTACTTCTGATTTCCCGTCATATACTATTCCATCAATCGGAATTTTTTCACCTGGTTTTACCAGAACTTTGTCACCAGCCTTTAGTTTGCTAACTGGAACACTTTCGTAATCACCATTTTCTTGAATTAGATGAGCTTCTTCTGGCATTAATTTGATTAGATCATCCAAAGCTCGTGAAGCCCCCATGACTGACTTCATCTCGATCCAGTGTCCTAATAGCATAATGACGATTAAAGTCGCCAATTCCCAGAAAAAATCATTGCCGATTAATAAAAATACAGCAAATGCACTATAGATATATGATACTGAGATTGCAAAGGCTATCAAAGTCATCATCCCAGGGGATCTTTTTATAAGCTCATCCTTTGCACCTAAAAGGAAGGGTTTACCGCCATAAACAAATAGTAATGAAGAGAGTACAAATAATATATATTTATCGCCAGTAAACCGCCAATCCACACTTATAAACATCTGAATCATGGGTGATAAGATTAAAATTGGAATCATAATAATAAGAGAGACAAAAAATCTATGTCTAAAATCATTTACCATCATAGCGTGATGATCATGATGTCCTTCATGCTTCGTCATTGCATGATCACCTTGCTTTATTTCGGAGTCACTCGTTGAATGATCATCATGTACATTATTTTTGCTATGACTATGTTGAAGATCAATATGCGTATGGCTATCATGATTTTGGTTATGTTGTGTTTTCTTGTTCATTTCTATTGCTCCTTCCATAGTTTTTGTTTTACTGCAGTTACATCTTCAGTTAAGTCAAACATCTCAATGGGATGAAAAAATTTTTAGACAATTGCTTTACTCGATATTCTCTATGGATCTACTTATTACTCCGCTACTGTCTACAATATGATTTTTACCTGATTTTTTGGCTTTTAATAAAGTTTTATCACTTAACATAACGATTGACGAAATGACCTTGCTGCTCTGTCCCCAACTATTGGTACAACATCAATGTTAGTCAATTCCAAATAATTGATTAGCTGATTTTTCATTCTATTATATATCCTACAGGTTAGTCTCTGCATAGTCAAGATTTCTGTCCCTGTTTATCTGATCCAACTGACACTCTTTTGGAATGATGGTCTGGGTTAGATTCTCCTTAAAGAAAGTATTTACAAAATTATATGGTTGATCGGTTTTTATTGGTACCATATCTTGGTCTTTTATTATCAATCCGTGGAGCACAAAGAATTAAATTGGAATCAATTGGTGTTAGAATTCAAAGATCTTGCTGGTGTCATAACAGCCAACAAACAGCAAAACACAATTATTCGATAAAATCTGGATTTACTTACCTCAAGGGGTTAGAATCTTGAATAATAAGAAAGTTACGATGATTCAGGTGGGAAATTATGATTAAACTGCAAGGAAACGGCTTATATTTAGCTGCTCTTGACAGAGAGTATTGCCAGAAGTTATGGGATGATTATGAATATGATTTTATCAATATGACTGAACCTTTATATATAGGCAAATCAAGGTCCTCTGCTGATGATTGGTTTGAAGAATTAAAAAAGCAACAAGGAAATGTCCAAATACGACTCGGAATTTTTTTACCGGACAATAGCATTATTGGAGATATCGCTTTGCAGGAAATCGATTGGAAGAATAGATCTTGTTCAATAGGTTTGAGCATTTCTAAGATTGAGAACCGATCAAAAGGATACGGTTCTGAAGCCTTGAGGGTGCTATTGGAGTATGCTTTTCTAAACATTGGACTAGAGAGAATATATGCCGAAACTCTTGAACAAAACAAACCTGCCATCAAGTCATTAGAGAAATGTAACTTTGTCTTTGAGGGAAAAGAAAGAAAAGCAGTCTATCTTGCCGGAAAAAGATGGGATAGATTGCGGTATAGCATTCTGATAGAAGAATACAAAGACCCAGCTAAGTAAAGATGTTGCGGTCGTGGTGAATACTATTGGGACTTTATTAAGTGCAAGAAAAGGTTGTTAATTTGAAAGTTTCTGAAACAGAATGAATAGAATCTATGAACTATTTTTGTTTCTTTGTATACTTATCAGAAGGGAAATATGAAAAAAATAAAATTAAGTAAGATTAAAAAAGTAAGTAATAGCGCAAGAATTCGCTCTATTGATAAAAAGATTAAGGATTTTGTTGAATCAGATTCCAGCTTTACCCGAGGACGAAATAAAATTGGAACCAATGAAAAATAGATTTTAGAGACCTATGGGAGTTTATTCAGTTGATTATTCTGGATAATTCGATAGTATAAGGTTCTAAATATATTGCAGGGAGCAAAACAAATGACAAAAAAATATTTAACTGCCTATATTGAAAAAGATTCTGAATCTAACAGTTTTGTAGGCATTGTTCCGGGAATCCCAGGAGTACATACTCAAGCAGATTCTATAGACGAACTTATTGTAAAGGTCAAAGAGGTTTTGGATTTGTGTTTAGAAGAGATGGATGTAAAAGATAGAGAAATATTACCGGAATTTATTAGTGTTCAGCAAATTCCTGTTTCCTTATGAGCAGATTAAAATTAATAAATGCAAGAAATAGGGAAAAGCTGCTTTTTTAATATCGGATTTACAAAAACCAGGAAAAAGGTAGTCATGCATTGTATCGGCACGATGATGGTCGGGTAACAACTCTACCATTTCATCCACAAAAATTCTTAGCAAGACCGTTAATAAGAGAAATTCTAAATGAGATTAATCTTAGTATCGAAGAATATAATGATTTAATGGCTAATTTGTGATCTGGCGTATCCAATTTTTGGTGGAGCAGAGGGGAGTTGAACCCCTGACCTCATCCGTGCGAGGGATGCGTTCTCCCAACTGAACTACTGCCCCATTTGTTTAGTCATTCTAACAAGAAATGGATTGAATTGCAATTCATGAAATAAGTCTGTTTCTTCACCGTGTCCCGGATGGATGATGTAATTTTCATTGGAATCTTTGTAGCTTGTGATGAACTTTTTCAGTGTTGAATGCATGGTTTTGGCTGACCCAAACTGAAAATCTGTCCTGCCAATGGTTTCCTGGAAAAGAAAATCTCCGGTAAAAAGATGGTTTTGAACCCGTATGGTGATGGAGCCGTTGGTGTGGCCTGGTGTTTCGATGACTCTCCAACTTTCATCTGCATAGGAAGATAATTCATCCCACGGTTTTACCACGACTGAATGATCAAGTTGATAGGGAGCATAAAAATTGACACTCCCGTTTAAGGTAGAGTCGAACAGAAAAGGTTGGTCCTCTTGATGGATAAAAACCGAGAGAGCCGGGAATTGTTCCAGAATCAAATTAATCCCGGTTATATGGTCCCAATGCCCGTGTGTAAGGAGTATGGCGATAGGTTTCCGATTCAGAGTCTGAAGGCGTTGCAGGATGGTGGACCCATCAGCCGGATCCAAGACAAAACAAGTGTTCGGGTCAGAAGAAATGAGATAAGAATTGGTCATGATGGGTCCACAAGGGATGCGTACTACTTCCATGGTTACTCCTTACTGTTGAATTGTATGGTGACGGGACCGTCGAGCAGAGTCTCAATCTGCATATCCCCACCAAACACACCGGTCTTGACGTTTAGCTTATAGGTCTGACGCAATTCAGTGAGCAATTTCTCAAACAGAATATTGGCAGGTTCTGCTTTTTCTGCCTGGCCAAAATCAGGGCGATGGCAACCTTTTACGGTGCCAAGTAAGGTAAACTGTGAAACCAACAAAATCTCCTGTTCAGAGGAGAGAGCCAGGTTCATTTTCCCGTCTGGGTTTTCAAATAACCGAATTTTACTGATTTTGCCGGCTATTTTTTTCATATCATCGAAGGAATCCTCTTTTTGTATGCCGATAAAGACCATCAATCCGGACTGAATCTCACTGATGAGTTGATTGGCTACCCTGAGTTTTGCATATTTCACACGTTGAAATAAAGCGATCATTTAGGCTCTTTTTACTTTTTCCACACAAGCAATTTTAGAGAGTTTATCGATCAGTTTTTCCAAGTCTGATAAGTCTTTTACCTCCACTTTTGCACTGATCTTGGCATAGTTTTTGGTGGAAGCGGAAGCACGGAAGTCGAGCACATTGAGACCTTGTTCCGAAATCGCTTGTGAGATTTTGGACAACACGCCTTGTTCGTCTTTTACCTTGATGGAAAGGCCGGCTGAAAAGGTAGCATTCTCGGTGGAACGCCATCTGGCGATGATCATTCTCTCTTTGTCCCGCATCAGGCTATTCAGGTTCGTACAATCCTTACGGTGAATGGTGATGCCCCTCCCTCTGGAAATATACCCGATGATTTCATCGTAGGGAACTGGATTGCAGCATTTTGGAAAGAACACCGGAAGTTCGATATCATCGTCTCCAAGAACGACTAAATGGTTATTGGAATTCCGTTTTTTGACTTTAATCTTGATCGGGCTGGTAACCAGCACTTTTTTTATCTCTTCTTCTTTATCCTCATCCTCTTCCAACGGTTCGTCAATTTTCCGAAACCACGCTCTGATTTTTGCTCTCGTAGAGGGTGATCGTACTATTTTCAACCAATCCCTGCCGGGACCTTTAGAGGTTTTATTGGTCAGAATTTGTACCCGGTCACCGGTTTGCAGTTTGGTATTTAACGGGGCGATTCGACCGTTGACTTTTGCGCCTACACAGGTGTTGCCTATATCGGAGTGAATTCGGTAGGCAAAATCAATGGGGGTGGCTCCCGCAGGAAGATCGATGACCCTGCCTTTCGGAGTGAAAACGAAGATCTCATCCTTAAATAGGTTCAGTTTTACGGAGGAGACAAAGTCTTTCGCATCGGTCGCTTCCGACTGCATATCCAGTAACTGTCTTAGCCAGGATACTTTTTCATTAAAATCTTTGTCAGAAGGTCCCTCTTTATATGACCAGTGATTGGCGATTCCGACTTCATTATTCTGGTGCATCTCGAAAGTCCGGATCTGGATTTCAATCAGCTCATCATCCGGACCAAACACGGTGGTATGAAGGGAGCGGTATCCATTCGGTTTCGGGTTTGCGATGTAATCTTTGATCCTACCTGGCACCGGTCGCCAAAGGTTGTGGATGATACCCAGTACAAAATAACAGTCTGTGACGGTTTCGACCAGCACTCGGGTAGCAAAGAGATCATAAATTTCGCTGATATCTTTAAATTCACGTTCCATTTTTTTATAGGTGGAGTAGAGATTTTTGGGTCTTCCCTCGATTTTGAATTTCAGGTCATTTTTAGTGAGTTCCTCGGTAAGGTCCTCAATCACCATTTGAATGTAATCTTCTCTGTCTTCACGCTTTTTGGAGACCATCTGTTTCAATTTCTTATAATCTACCGGGTATAAGTATTTGAATGCCAGGTCTTCCATCTCCCATTTGAAGGCGTACATGCCCAACCTATGAACCAGGGGAACATAGATTTCCATGGTTTCCAAGGCGATCTTCTTCTGTTTTTCGGTGGACAGGTGGGAAAGGGTTCTCATATTATGTAGTCTGTCGGCGATTTTAATCAAGACGACGCGCATATCGGATGCCATGGCTAATAGAAGTTTTCTCAGGTTTTCTACCTGTCCTTCTTCTTCTGAGGAGAAATCAATATTCTGTAAATGGGTTAACTGTGTAACGAGTTCAGCTATATCAGCCCCAAATTCTTTTTTGATGATCTTTTCATCAGCGTCAGTGTCCTCAATGCTGTCATGAAGCAATCCTGCAATTAAAACCGAGATGGGGGCTTTATGTTCAGCCAGTATTTTCGCTACTTCCAAAGGATGGATGATATAGGGTTCCATTGATTTTCGAAGTTGACCCTGGTGGAAATTGTCTGCAAACTGGAAGGCACGCTCAGTCTCTTGTATCTCTTCTTTTGATAAGTAGAGGCTTAATACAGGTCTGAGCTCCGTATCGAACAAGGCTTGATGTTTCTCTATCATATCCTCCCACCTTAGTAAAAAACCATTTCCTATATATAATCATAGATAGGAAAGTTTTTATTAGTGTAAAGATGAATATTAGAAAAGCAAATACAACATTGAGCTTCACCAAAAAGGCGTTCTGTGTTTTGTTAGTGTTCATGATTTATTTTGGCTTTCTCGATATCGCCCGGCAACCTTCTCAGTATTTCGCATCGGTACAGAGTACTACACCATTCATCAATACAAACGATAAAGGCTTTTCATTTCAGTACGCTTATACTAAGACAGCTTTCCGATCAATTCAGATTTCTTGCGAGTCCATTCAGTCATTTTGTATCACCGAGGTTGAAAAAGTTGCCTCAATGGATTGGCTCAAGGAATGGAAAGTACATTTCACAGCGACGCCTTATGCTTCCAAGAATCCGTTATATGGCACTGTATCGATGTATCTACTGGTAAATGGGGATACATTTGTTCATTATAACATAGTGAATGATGGGGAGATCGGTTACCCGATTCGCTTGCGGGCAGTCATATGGGATAGTCAAGAACAACCAGGCAATATTATCTTACATTTTCCTTTTGAATACCGTCAGGATGGTTCTATCCAGGTTAAGAGATCGGAAAGCGCTGTGACGGGAAACCAGATGTGCTATATCCAGGTAAACCGTTATCACCAGGCGACCAATTCTTTTCTGTTTAGCCCCTATTTTCATTATTCCGTAAGACCAAACGGATTGGTCGAAAGAGCAGACAGTTTCTTTTCTTCTGAGTCCTTCTGGAAGGAGAATGTATTTTCCATAGAGCAAAGAATGCGTGTGGAGGGAAAACATATCGGGGAGAGCTGGTTTATTGCCTCTCATCATCCAATTATGCAGATAGAGAGCGCAGTCACACAGAAGTACTTGGCTACAATGGATTTTAATAATAAGAAAATATTTACCCGGAATGGTTTTTATTATAAATCCAATCAGGAAGGATTTCTGGGAGAGACAAAGAATACGTATTATTGGGATTACTCGATGTATGGGATGAAAAGCCTGATGGATTTTTATAACAATGGCTCCGAGACATTGCCCTATGATTTGAGCATCATCAGTCTCTATGCTTTGCTTAAAAAACAGAACAAAGAGGGATACTGGAGTAATCAAACTATTTCCTTATGGCTGCAGGAAAAGTATGGCATCCGGAATTCGTATTATGATACCCGGTTTAATATCGATGCGGGATTGTTTGCTTTGCAGATGTACGAAAAATTCGGTATTCCGGAAGCATTACACCTGGCAAAAAAGCAGGGGAACCTGCTGATGAGTTTTATACAGAAAGGGTATACGATTCCTACACGGTCGTACGGGTACCTGATTTGTGATTATATCTGCTTTGAACAACCGACCATTAAGACGCACGCTTCATTAAACCACTTGCTGAATGAAGCCTTGTTTCTCAGGCAGTTGAGCAGACTCACCCAAGAGGAATGCTTTGCGAATTCAGCAAAAAGGATTGAGAATGGGATCAAAGCGACTGAACAGCTTTGGTATAACAAAAAATCCCGAGATCTGAATTATTGTATTGATTCTAATTTTAAAACTTCCCGAACGGATTATCCTTTACTCACCTATCACGATTTTTTAAGATTAATCCGATTTCACGAGCAGTATACGAAAGAAGATTTATCAGTTTTGATTCGGTTGGCGAGTTTTAAAGAGAACTGGTTAGTAAAAAAGAATCTTATCAAAGTCAGAAAAATCACCAAAACGGAGTAACATGAACAAATCGCATCCAACAAAAGAGAATCAACCGGAAGATATCGTTTTCAGACCGAAAAATTTTGAAGAATATATCGGACAGAACACGATAGTTTCCAACCTGAAGATCTCTATGGAAGCCTCTATTCAGCGGAAACAACCGATTGAGCATATTTTGTTGTTTGGTCCCCCGGGCCTTGGGAAAACTTCGCTGGCGAGTGTGATTGCCAATGAATTAAATTCAAATATTATCCGGACTACCGCGACTTCCATTAAGCGAATTATTGACCTTTTTTCCATCATTATGTCACTGGATACCATGGATATTCTATTCATAGACGAGGTGCATCGACTGGACAAACGCGTAGAGGAAGCTTTGTACAGCGTGATGGAGGATTACTCTATTCAGATTGTCCGGGGTAGTGGGAAGAATATCAAAGCGATGACGATTCCCTGTAATCCTTTTACTTTGATTGGGGCGACTACAAGAGCAGGTTTATTATCAAAGCCATTCCGGGACAGATTTGGACATTCTTTTGCCTTTGAGTATTATCACATCGATGAATTGATTACAGTGATCCGTAGGTTAGCCCCTAAACTGGATATACAGATTGAAGAGCCTGAAGCGGAAGAGATTGCTAAACGTTCAAGGGGTACTCCCAGGATTGCTATTCATCTTCTGAAGAGAGTTAGTGATTTTTCTCTCGTGAAGAAACAGAAGACAATTTCGATGAAAATCCTTTTGGATGCTTTTGATACGTTGAAAATCGACCAGATTGGGCTAAGTGAACTCGATCGAAAATATTTGAAGATTCTCTTCTTAAAATCCGGCAGACCGATAGGGATTGATACAATTTGTGCTATACTGAGTGATGACAGAACAACTTTGGAAGAAGTCACTGAACCTTATTTATTATCGATTAATTTTATAGAAAAGACAAACCGGGGAAGAGTTATCACCAGGGAAGGATTACACTACTTGAAAGAGAAACAGGTTTTAGTCAACAATGAGGAGCTGTTATTTTGAAGCCGTCTTTGCTGTTGCATGTTTGTTGTGCTCCATGCGCGATTATTCCGGTGGAGCATTTTGTAAAAGAATATAATGTGACGTTGTATTATTACAATCCCAATATCCACCCTTATAAAGAGTATTTAGACCGGCTCGATAGTGTCAGAAGGCTGTCAGACGCTTATAACATCCCATTGGTGGAAGGACCTTATGACATCCATGCCTTTTTAAAAACCATTCTGAATCATCCGGGGGAGCCTTCCCGGTGTCGGGACTGTTATTGGATCAGATTGGTGAAGCTGGAAGAGATGGCAGAGCAGATGGATATTCCCAATGTCAGTACCACACTGCTTTATAGCATCTACCAAAAACATGATCTGCTGAAGGAAATGGCGTCAAAATTCATCCAAAAAAGAACTTTTTTATACGAGGACTTTCGGAACCAGTTTCGGAAAGGTGTTCAAATAGCGAAGGAAAGAAACTACTACCGTCAATCTTATTGTGGTTGCTTGTTCTCTAATTATGACCGATACCAAAAAAAACCAACCCGTTAAGCATCAAACCCTGGAGAGTATTTTCACCAGGAATTTCAGAGCTCATAAGGGTGAAGTGTTTTCAATCATCGGATTAAAAACAGTCACCGTATTACCGGTGCTTTCCAACAATATGCCCAAAGGAAGCATTGGCGTGTTGTTTTTTGATCAAAAGAAAGAGTTTGAACTGTTTCAATCCTACGTAAAGGAGTTCGGTCATCAGGAAAGATTTCGGGTGTGGTTCCATGATGCGCTTCATCCAACGATCCGCTGGAAACCGGAGCAGTTTGACAATATTTATCAGTTAGATGTCCAATATTTAATGGAAGAACCGGTGTATATCCTGAGCAATTACCTCAAACTCTTGAAGTATACAGGATCCTTGTCCATATTCCTGGAGTTTACTCCCAAAACCGATCTGGTATTGCATAGATTACTGCAAGAAGCTGAGATGGGTGAGATGGTTGGGTTGCTTGAAAAGGTAGGCTTCGAGAGCCAGTTTCTGATTCGGACGATTAAATTTCACGAACAACAATTCTATGCAATCAGGTCAACAAAGGGGATGGTTTCTAATGAATAAAATCATCGAACTTTTTATCTGATAATTTTGTAGTATGTAAAGAAATGAAAAATGGAGGAGAACTATGAGTAAAACTACGGATAATTTAAAAACTGCTTTTGCGGGGGAATCACAAGCGTACCGTAAATACAAAGCTTTTTCAAAGAAAGCGGAAGAGGAAGGATTTCACAACGCAGCCAGATTATTCAAAGCTGCCGCTAAAGCAGAGAAAATTCATGCCCTTTCTCATTTGAACAATCTTGGCATGATCAAAAGCACTGCAGAAAATTTACAGGCTGCTGTACAGGGAGAAACATTTGAATTTACTGAAATGTACCCGGGTTTTATTCAGCAAGCCAAAACCGATACCAATTCCAGCGCCGAAAAAGCTTTCCATTTTGCCAATGAAGCTGAAAAAGTGCATGCAAAGTTATACCAGGACGCATTAAATAACTTGAATGACAAGACAGAAAAAGTTTACTATCTCTGCCCTGTATGCGGATTTATCGAAGAAGGCGACCAACATGATCGTTGTCCGATTTGCGGTACAATGAAAAATCTATTTAAAAAGATTGATTAGTTTCTCATGAAATCTGTAGACTCATTTGGAAACAGATGGGTCTATTCGATTTCTTCGCTTGGAATCATCTCGATTTCCTTGACATTCGCTGTTAGGGAAGCGCCATCGTTTAGTTCGATCACTACTGAACCTTTGATATAATTGCACGCTTTGATCGTTCCTTCATACTCTTTGTATCGGACAGGGGTGCCGATTTTTGGAAATTCTCTGGCAATTTCACAATAGGTTTGGTGCTCGTAAGTCAAGCAGCACATCAGTTTTCCACAAAGACCTGTTATTTTTAGCGGATTGATGTCCAGATGTTGGTCTTTCACAGTACGAATACTGACTGTTTCAGGGATTCTCTGAAGCGACCGACAACAAATCTCCCGTCCGCAGATGCCAAGGCCACCAATTAATACTGCTTTCTCACGAGAACTGATCTGCCAAAGCTCAATCTTGGTTTTGCCTTTTAGAAAAGTGTTGATCTCTTTGACCAACTCTCTGAAATCAATGCGTTTTTCAGCTGTAAAGTACACAATTGTTTTGGATAAATCAAGAGTGCACTCCGCTTTTAGGATTTCCATCTCCAGATTTAACTGAGAAGCTTTATTCTTGCAAAATTCTTCGATCTCTTTTTCTTTGCGAAAAAGAATTTGTCCATGGTCAGAACCATGTTGCATGGAGGTATCTTCAATAAATGCCAGGTCTACGCTGGGCGCTATCTCCCATTTTGGGGAACAAAACACAACGCCAAACTCTTTTTCTCCCTGAACACGCAGAATTACCTTATCATCACGATTAGTATCTTTCCATCTCTCCGGTAAAACCGCAGAGATAACTTTCGTTTTTATGCGAACCTTACAAATCCATTTATACTCTTCCTGTTTCATGAAAACCACTTTCTATCATTATCTCAATACTGGGAAAGTATAATGGAAGAAGCTCTATTATACAAATGTTGCAGAATTTCTCCAACTCATTACAATAAGCCTATAATGAGATACGAATTAACTGAAAAACAAAGAAATATAAAAGAGTTGGCAAGGCATTTTGCCGAAGAAAGAATCAAGCCCATTCGAGAAATTCTGGATGAGAAGGATGAATTTCCGATTGAGTTAATGAAGGAGTTGGGTCGACTAGATTTTTTCAGAGTGTTTATTCCTGAAGAATACGGTGGATTTGGTTTTGGTGTATTTGAGCTTAGCTTAGTTATGGAAGAGATTTCCAGAGTGTGTGGTGGAGTTGGTACTTCTTTTGCAGTCAATGCTTTAGGCGCTTACCCGATTGTGCGGTTCGGGTCAGATCAGCAGAAGGCAAAGTATTTACCCGATATTGCTTCCGGAAAGAGCTTCTGTGCTTTTGCGTTGACTGAAGCAGAAGCCGGATCAGATGCAGGGAATATAAAAACAAGAGCTTTTCTGGAAGGTGACCATTACAGAATTCAAGGAACGAAGATCTTTATCACTAACGGTGAAGTAGCGGATGTCTATGTTGTGCTTGCCTCTACAGATTTCAAACGAGGGATTCGCGGACAGACCGCTTTTATCCTCGAAAAGGGTATGCCTGGTTTTACTTTTGGCAAGAAAGAGAACAAGATGGGTATACGGGCTTCTCATACCTGTGAACTTATCTTTGATGATGTGATTGTACCGAAAGAAAATGTTCTTGGTGGAACAGGTAGGGGATTCTTGCTAGCCATGGAGAATTTTGATCATTCGAGGCCAGGCGTGGGCGCACAGGCGCTAGGTATTGCCCAGGGAGCATTTGAGGAAGCGGTTCGTTATGCAAAAAACAGGATCCAATTTGGTGAGTCTATTATTTCACAACAAGGGATCAAGTTTATGATTGCAGATATGGCAACGCAGATTGAAGCAGCAAGAGCTTTGATTTATAATACAGCTCAAATGATAGACCGTGGCGAGAAAAGATTCTCGAAAGAATCTTCCATGTCGAAGTTGTTTGCTTCTGATATGGCGATGAAAGTTACTACTGACGCAGTTCAGATATTGGGTGGGTATGGTTATATGAAGGACTACCCAGTAGAAAAAATGATGAGAGATGCTAAGATTACACAAATATATGAGGGGACAAATCAGATTCAGAGAATTGTCATCGCTCAAGAAATCATAAAAGAAATATAATTTTGTTGACAGAGGTGAAGGTATGGCAAAAGTAGTGATTAATGAGACCCTATGCAAAGGTTGTTCCTTGTGTGTCAGTGTTTGTCCGGTTCAGATTCTTACCTTAAAGCAGGATTTAAATGCCGAAGGGTATCATCCAGTCAGCGTTACAGAGATGGAAAAATGCACCTTGTGTTTATCTTGTGCGCTGATGTGTCCAGATACCGCTATTGAAATATGGCGTTGAGCTGATTGAATGGATAAACAGTTTCGGGTATTGATTATTGATGATGAACCAGATATTTTAAGTTTATTGTCCCTTCATCTGAAACTGAATCATTACATGGTATTTCAGGCATCCAACGGGAAGAAAGGTATTGAGACAGCTCAACTAGAGAAACCAGATATCATTGTATTGGATGTCATGATGCCTGAGATGGATGGTTTCGAAGTGGCAAAAGCTCTTAAAGATAATCCTGAAACTGCGAATATCCCCCTTATTTTTTTAACAGCCAGAACACAGACAGAAGATAAAATCAAAGGTTTTTTGGTTGGCGCTGACGATTATCTAATCAAGCCTTTCGATTTTGAAGAATTACAACTTAGGATCAAACGAAGTTTGAAGAATTATTCCAAAGGGGATAGCTCTTCAGAAGTGAAGGTATTTCAAAACTCGTCACTTGAGTTTCAGATTAACAAATGGATAGCGGATGATGAGAATTTCGATATGATTGAGATTCGGGTACAAATACCCAATGAAGAGAATACGGATGAAGTCCAGCGAACATTCTTGGTGACAATTTCCTCAATTTTACTACAAAGGGAAGGGAGTACTTTTTTCCTTGGAAAAATTCAAAGCCAAGTTTATTTACTCTTTGTGAAATTTGATAAGTTAGAAGCATTTTGTAAGGAACTGATCGATAGTTTTAAAAAAGAATGCGGAGTCAAAGGTGATTTAAAAATCTTAATTCATCTAAAAATACAAAGTAAGTATAAAACTGGTAAAGAGCTTCTTGCAAGATATAAAGTTTAATTGATTTTCGATTAGAGAATATGACCAGATGAATGATTGGTTATCTTTCTTATTATTAGTCTTCTGTATGATAGGGCTTTTCGTCCTTTTCTTGATGAATCGGCAGACTAAGAATAAAATTCATAAAAAGAAAACGCATCTTTTACAAGAGAGGATGGACCAGGTTCTGTATTTTGATGCCTCTTCTGATTCTCTGGTCGAGGAAGCTGGTGAATTTTCACTTAAGCAGTTACTCCAGTTTTTTAGCAGTCTTTTCTCACAATTTCGAAATCAAGAAAGAATAACCGGTAAGCTCTGTGATCTGTTCAGAAAATTAAATCTAGCCGATAGCTGTATTGAAGCCTATCGAGATGCATCTTACGAAGATAAATTGTCCATGCTGGATGATTTTAAATGGCTTCCGGTTCCTGAAATTACGCAATTCTTGGTTTCAATATTTTATACTCTCAATTCGGAGCTAATATTAATCAAAGTCGGTGAAGCATTGGCTGCTCACAAGACAATTGACGCACTTCCGATTTTCCTGATTCAGACCGTGCGGATTCCCTGTTCTTACAATGAAGCGGTTGCTAACGTGATTTGCTCTTTTCAGGGTGATTTTCCTGGTTTTATTCTTGATAAAAAAAACCCAAAGCTTCGCGAGTTTGAAACAAAAATAGAAGCCAGGTATTTCTCCTTATTAGAATCAGAACAACAGAAAATTATGACAGCAGGATTATATGTTCTGGGAGCATTAGGGCTGGAAAGTTCTATACCCAGAATCCTGCAAGCTATCAAAACACCTGCAGGAAGACTCAATCTTCATGTAGCTTGCACTGCCATGAAGAAATTCAGCCAGGATGGATTTCTTACCAGTCTTGCAATATGGATTTTATCGAGTGAGGTTTGGACGGGCGATGAGATACAAGATCTTATCTCGGTATTTGACCATTTCTATCCAACCGGAGAAGAACTTATTGAAAAATTGTGCCATCATCCTCAACTCATCGTTCAAGTCATTGCTCAAGCTGCATTAAGGCAGAATGGAAGGTAATTCATGCTACCGGTAATCCTTGTTTCTAATTCCCCCAGGCGGTTGGAGCTGATTAAGCATGTAGTCACTGATTTCCAGGTTCTCAAGCCTGATTTTCCTGAGATTCACACTGCCGATGACAATCCTTATGATTTTGTGAGAAAAAATGCAATCGGTAAGAATCTATCGGTTCAAACAAGTGAACTTCCTTCCTCTTACTGTTTGATATCATCTGACACTATCGTAGTCTGGAACCATACTATTCTTGGGAAACCAGCTAACCAGGAAGAAGCAATCCGTTTTTTACGTAATCTCAGCGGTACCTGGCACGAAGTATTGACAGGGGTAAGTGTTCGCATCCTAGAAAAAGAGAATCGAGTACACAGGTACTTTGTTGATTTAACTGCGGTACAATTTCAACCGTTAACGAATGAATCAATTCAAGCCTATACTCAAACAAAGGATCCTCTGGATAAGGCAGGGGCTTATGGTATTCAGGAGATACCCTCTGATTGGGTGCAAGAAATTCAGGGTGACCTGGACAATGTCATCGGTCTTCCTGTTAAACGATTAAAAGAAGAACTGATGTGGTTAGGGCGGCATTTCACATTGCCAATCCTTCAACCGTAGAGATTTTACTAAATCTTAACATAGAAAAATACAAATCGAAGTAGAATAGTATAAAAATCTTCTGATAAGGTGTAGCGGAGTGAAAACTATTCTGATTGTTGAGGACCGTGAGGATATTGCTGAATTGATTCAGGTTCATCTTGAAAAAGATGGATTTGCCACGTTGTTAGCCTCCAATGGCGAAAAAGCGATAGAGATCCTTGGTAAGCTTAAAGTTGATCTGATCTTGCTCGATCTAATGCTACCACGAATCAGCGGGATGGAAGTACTAAAAATCATCAAATCTCATCCAAAATGGGGATCTATACCGGTCATTATCGAATCTGCCCGAAGCGATGAGACAGATATTGTGGAAGGATTGGAACTGGGTGCCGATGATTATGTGACCAAACCATTCAGCCAAAAAGTGTTACTGGCACGAATCCATAAAATATTGGATCGCCTTTCTTTCAATGAAAAGGTTTTTATCAATATTAACCAAGGGGAGTTGATGATCAACAGAGAGAGTATGGAAGTGGTAGCGAATGGTACGCTACTGTTACTGACTTCAATCGAGTATAAATTATTAGAGCTCTTAGCTTTGAATGAGGATAAGGTTTTGAATAGAGATTTCATATTGGAAGCGATATGGAAGGATGATGCGATTGTAGTAGATAGGGTAATTGATGTCCATATCACCTTACTGAGAAAAAAACTCGGTGAATCATCCAGATTTATTCATACAATTCGGGGAGTCGGGTACCGATTTTCCTCCAGAATGGTGAAATCATGAAAAACAGATTTTTTTGGTTTACTTATGTAGTGAGTTGTTTAAGCGTTTTAGCGGTTTGTTTGATTCTTTATTTTCAAGGATCCGATCAGATACTCTGGATTGATCTTCTTCAGGTGGTCGCGCCAGTCCTCATCATTTCCCTGATCTTAACGATCATTTTTTCCCAAGTGATGTGGAGCCCAATTGATAAATTTATGGAATCTTTTCCGGAATACACTGATATCGAGAAAAGATCCTTAGTGAAAATCCTGCAGAGAGTGCAAACCCGTTATGATATCAATTTATCGGATAATCAAAGCAAGCTAAAGGTTTTATTGGGATTAATCAATCAACTGCAGGAAGGAGTGGTAATTGTTGATCAGGATGAAAAAGTGTACTTTCATAATTCTGCTGCCGCTTCCATTTTACACTTCTCTTTGCAACCTTCGGAGAAGTGGTTATGGGAGATTATTCGATCCACTGAATTGATGGACCATATTCGGAAGACTATTCATGAAAAACAAGAATTCCAGGGAGAGAGTAAATTGATTATTCCCCAGGAAACCTCAGTGCTGTATAAAATTATCCCTTTACCATCACAAGCGAACGAATCGGGTTGGAAAGTGCTATTGTTGGTTCAGGATATCACCAATATCCGAAAGTTGGAGAAAGTACGGTCAGATTTTATCGGAAACGTTTCTCATGAATTAAAAAGTCCCTTAACCGCCATACTGGGTTATTCAGAGATGTTATCCTCCGAGGAAAAGATCGAACCGGAA
This sequence comes from bacterium, assembly GCA_021372585.1. Classification (GTDB taxonomy): domain Bacteria; phylum Caldisericota; class Caldisericia; order UBA6126; family UBA6126; genus UBA6126. The sequence goes on along the minus strand of JAJFUD010000065.1, from coordinate 56,765 downwards.
AAGCAAAAGCATTATAGCAAGATTATCCACAACAATGTAGTCAGATTAATCGATATTGTGAACGATCTGCTTGTTCTTTCCAAAATCGAAACAGGCGAGTCTCTTCAGAAAACTACGTTCAGTATTCAAGAATTGTTTAAGGATATTGAGGAGCTATATAGAAAAAAGTTAAACAAAAAATCAATCCAGTTTTCTTTTGAATTGGATAAGCCTGACTTAACTCTCCATGCAGATAAGCTAAGAGTCAGGCAGTTATTGATAAATCTTATTGATAATGCAGTCAAATTTACTCAAGATTTTGGAATGATTACTTTAAATGCGAAAAAGGTGAGTCATGAAATTGTTATTTCAGTAAGTGATACCGGGATTGGAATACCCTTTATCGAGCAGGAACGTATTTTTGAAAGGTTCTATCAAGTTGATAAAGCCAGAACGGGAGAATCAGAAGGAACAGGTCTCGGGCTTTCCATTGTGAAGCACATTGTGGAAGAGCATAACGGCAGTGTAACCGTTGAGAGTGAATTTGGAAAGGGTTCAAAGTTTACCGTTGTTCTTCCGGAAGAAACAAAATGATCTTAACCCGGATTAAACAATTTCTTAATGAAATCTTAACATTACCAATGACGAAAAACGATACAGTTAAAGTAGAAAGAAAATAAAGGAGAAAAAATGAAAAAAAACCTACTTTTAGTAACCGGGCTCGTTATGTTATTTTCAATGAGCATGTTCTCTTGTACAGGGAAAAATCCTGTGATACAGGAAGCAAAAGAGCTTAGTGGGGCTGGAGCTACTTTCCCAAAAGTTTTGTATGAAAAATATTTCGATAATTACAACCAGCTGAAACAGGTTCAGGTTAACTACCAGGCTGTCGGTTCCGGAGCCGGAATCAATACTTTAATTGAGAAAACCATCGATTTTGGTGCTACCGATGCTCCTATGAAAGCGGAAGAGGAAGAAAAAGCAGGAGCAGCTGTTCTTCATATTCCTACCTCTCTGGGAGCTGTCGTAATTACATATAATCTGGAAGGGAGTCCGAAGTTAAAACTCAATGCTTCAGCCATTTCAGGTATTTTTTTAGGCACCATCAAGAAATGGAATGATCCTGTCTTGCAGCAATTAAACGTAGGAACTACTTTACCAGATGCCAATATTGTGGTGATACACAGATCAGATGGATCTGGAACAACCTATACGTTTACTGAATACCTTACAAAAGCTGATCCAAACTGGGAGAAAGCATTAGGAACTGGTAAAACAGTCAACTGGCCGGTTGGATTGGGTGGAAAGGGCAATGATGGCGTGGCTGGTTTATTAACCCAGACTCCTAACTCTATCGGATATGTGGAATTGATATTTGCAGCGCAAAATAATCTTCCCTATGCATTAATCCAAAATAAATCAGGGAATTTTGTTGAACCTACTTTGGAATCAGTCTCGAAAGCAGCTGATATTGAATTGCCTGATGACTTAAAAGTCTCTATTACCGACACTGATTCTGCAGATGGTTATCCAATCTCTACTTTCACATGGATTATTCTTTATCAGGAACAAAACTACAACAACCGAGATATCACCAAAGCCAGAGCGGTGTATAACTTACTATGGTGGATTACTCATGAAGGACAGGACATTAATGAAACCTTGCAATTTGGCAAGCTTTCAGATCTCGCTGTTCAAAAAGCAGAAGCTTTGATTAAGCAAATAACATTTGACGGAAAGCCTATCAATTAATTCTGATTAATGTTAAGAAAGAAACCCTCCTCCGATAATTGGATCGGAGGGGTGTTTTGTTTTATATGAGAAGCGATAAAGTTTTTAAGATTGTTTTACTGGTTTTTGGTTTTCTTATATTGTTTTTTTCCATAGGCATTTTTATTCAACTTAGCTCAAGTGCTTGGTTGTCCATCAAACAAAACGGGGTATCCTTCCTTTTTAAGAGTGTGTGGGATCCAAACAAGGATGTATATGGCGCTTTGCCGTTTTTGATTGGCACATTCATCACAGCACTTTTGTCGGTGTTTTTATCCCTCCCTTTGAGTATCGGAACCAGCCTATTTTTATCTGACTATGTCAAAGGTAACTTTTCAAACATCATTTCTTCTCTCATTGATCTTCTTGCTTCCATACCTTCCGTTGTCTATGGATTATGGGGATTGTTCATGCTGGTTCCTTATATACGGATCCTTGAAAACTGGTTATTCAAGTATGCCGGTTTTATCCCTCTTTTTAACAGCAAGCCTTACGGAGTGGGTATATTAAGCGCTACAGTTGTCTTGTTGATCATGATTCTGCCCTATTCGATATCAGTCATTAAAGAAGTATTAAAAATGGTACCGGATGATTTAAAAGAAGCAGGGTATGCGTTGGGAGCCAATAAATGGGAAGTGATGCAAAAGATTGTGTTACCTTATATCAAATCCGGTATTTTTGCAGGCACTGGATTGTCTTTAGGAAGAGCTTTAGGGGAGACGATGGCAGTCACTATGGTGATAGGGAACAGAAATGCCGTTCCCACCTCCTTGTTTGATCCGGCCAATACGTTAGCCAGTGTGATCGCTAACGAGTTTTACGAAGCATCTTCGGCTTCACATGTCAGTTCATTGATTTATTTAGCATTGATACTTTTTGTGTTTAGTTTCCTGGTGAATTTTACTATGCAGTTGATCCTACGAAAAATAAATACGGGAATGATCAAAAAATGAGAAAAATCAAAAATCTGATCATGACAGTGATGATCTCATTAGCTACCCTGATATGCCTTATTCCACTGTTTCTGTTGCTTTATTATGTTATCAAAATGGGAATCAGCAGCATAAATCTCGATTTTTTTATCAAAAATCCGAAACCCATGGGCGAAATTGGCGGCGGAATGTTGAATTCTATCGTCGGAACTTTGATTGTTCTGGGAATGGCTTCACTGATTGGCATCCCTTTTGGATTGGCAACCGGAATCTATCTGGCAGAAAACAAAGGAACAAAGCTGGCAGAATGGGTAAGACTTTCGACCGAGGTGCTGGTTGGTATCCCATCCATCGTGATAGGAATTCTTGTGTACAGCTGGGTAGTGAAGACTATGAATACATTTTCAGCTTTTGCCGGATCCATTGCCTTAACTATCATCATGATTCCTTTATTAGCTCGATCTACAGAAGAAGTGTTATTAATGGTTCCCAACACACTGAAAGAGGCAGCTTTTGCGCTGGGAGCTTCACGATGGAATACACAACGGATGATTGTGATGAAAACTGCCATGGGGGGCATTATTAGTGCCATACTCTCTTCCATTGGCAGGATCGCTGGGGAGACAGCTCCTTTGTTGTTTACTGCGTTTGGAAACCAATTCTTTTCAACAAAACTATTTCGACCTATTTCTACTCTACCAATTCAGATTTTTACATATGCCAGAAGTCCGAATGTAGTTCAAAATAAGATGGCTTGGGCAGGCGCTTTATTGTTGGTAAGCATGGTGTTGCTGTTGAATTTTTCTGCAAAATGGATTAGCCAGGCTCTTGTAAAAAGGAGTAAAAATTGAATTCAGAAGAGATCGCGATTCAAGCAAAAGATTTTTCCGCATGGTATGGGGAGTTTAAGGTTTTAAAAAATATCAATATTGAAGTTCCAACAAAACATGTCACTGCAATCATCGGTCCTTCCGGTTGCGGGAAAACAACATTCGTTCGGTGTATAAACCGATTACATGAGCTAACACCGGGAGCTAAAGTCAGCGGAGATCTGATGCTTTATGAAAAAAACATTTATCATTCTGACCCGATGAAGATTCGGAGAACAATCGGGATGGTGTTTCAGAGACCAAATCCTTTCCCTACGATGACGATAGCTGGAAATGTAATGGCAGGTTATTCGCTAAATAGTATACGATTGAAGAGCAGTGACTACAGGGACATACTGGAAGATTCTTTGAGAAAGGCTGCTTTGTGGGATGAGGTGAAAGACAAATTGAATAAATTTGGTTCAGAGCTTTCCGGAGGTCAACAACAGAGATTGTGTATTGCCCGGGCGATTGCTTCTAAACCAAAGGTGATACTGTTTGATGAGCCCTGCTCAGCGTTAGATCCAATCGCAACAGGTAAAATTGAAGAGCTTATCAGGGAACTAAAATCACAATATACGATTATTATAGTAACTCATAATATGCAGCAGGCTGGTCGAGTGGCTGACTATACCGCTTTCTTTATGCTTGGTGAGTTAATTGAGTTTGATCAAACGGAGAAAGTATTTACAAATCCAGCCAAGAGTTTGACTGAGGATTACATTACAGGGAGGTTTGGATAATGGAAAAACGAGGTAAAGAGGCGATATTACTAAATCTGAATCAAGACGTCATACAAATGTTAAATCTCGCAATCGAATCAATTTACCGGTCTATGGAAGCTTTTTTAGGGAATGATAAAGATTCAGCCAGAAAGATCATTGAAGAAGATATTTGCATTAATGAACTGGAAAATAAAATTGAACGCGAAGGATTAGCGTGTCTGGCGTTGTATCAACCGGAAGCTAAGGACTTGCGTTATGTAGTCGGCGTTTTAAAAATGATTACTGATATTGAACGGATTGGAGATTTAGCCGTTAACATATCGCAAGCAACCATAGAGATAAATCATTATGAGGATGAAATTGTTAAAGAAAATCTGCGAAGCCTTTACCGTCAAACCATTGAGATGATCCAATTAGCCCTGGATGCTTTTTTATCAAAAGATACTATCAAAGCAAAGAGTGTTTTACAGGTGGATGATCTGATCGATAATATCACAAACACCATCTTTAAAGAGACGATGATTAAAATGTGTGGGCATTCCCAACATATCAAACACTATATCCAGAATTTATTGGTTAGCCGTCATTTAGAGAGAATAGGGGATCACACCACCAATATTGCAGAACACACCATCTTCATATACGGGGGAGTGAACGTCAAACACTTCCACGCCAAAGACGACTACTCCTGACCTTCCCAAGGGGACGTCCCAAGGGGACGGAGTTCTTGGGCACACTATAAGGTTTAGCAGAATTACTTTTTCATCCTTTACTTTGCTTTCCTCAAGGGATAAAGAAGGGGTGAGAATCGTATGAAAATAGAAAAGTCGTAGTATCCTGCTTACTATCTTATAGTACTTTACCTACCGGAGCCGCATAGATAACAAATTCGTCATTGCCATCCAGGTGCAAGTATTTATCAGCATACTCCTGGTCGTAAGCACCGATGGCGCAAGTGCCTGCATTAATCGCTTCAGCTGCTAGATAAAGGTTTTGACAGACATGACCGGCGTCCATCAGAATCATCTTATGGGATTCCCAATGATAACGCCACTCTGCACGATAGGGAATGCAACTCCAGATGAAAGTAACGGCACATTTTGCGACAAATTCCTGTCTTTTTGCCAGGGCCATGATATGGGCTTGTAGATCAGGATCTTTGAAAAGCAGTCCGATTTGGTGAGTTTTCGGTAGATAATGATAGATTCCGGGCTGAATATCTGTAACATTATGGATAGCTAAGTAAGTCTCGAATGTGTGCCTTGATCCGCCGGAAGGGACAATTCTTCTGGAATAAGCATCCTCGGGACCCAATACCCTAACTCCCTGGGTAGCCCATAATAGGAAAGACAACTCGTCAATGGTTAAAGGAGTGTTGGTGAACTGACGCACACTCTTTCGTTTTTCAATCACCTCAAACAACTGATTCATTTGAAGAGTATCTGCTTTCGGTTTCGGGAGTTCAAAGATATAGTCATAATTTTCATATATTTTAAAAATGGTTGGTTTTGGCAGACCTAAATCCTGATCTGTTTTTACCTGGCTATTTTCCAACCACACAAATTTAGATTTCAGGCTTATTCTGTCATTTATCAATTCTTGTTTATCCATCGTTACCCTCCTCTAATTGCTTTCTATTCCTACTATTGTAACAGATTTTACTAAGTCTAAAATTTGGTACAGGGGACTGTCCATTGGACCAAAAATAATACTTTAAAAGAGGGGAGATTTCTCTACAATGGTTAGTATGAAGAACATATTGAAGTTTGCCACACTTTGCTTTTTGTTTATGGTTTTATCGGGATGCGTGAAAAATCGTATGATGCAAGGGTATGTTTATGAGTCTTATAACCGTTCACCAGTGGCTGGCGTGTTGATACAAGTGAATGAGCAAACCATTACGACAGATAAAGACGGATTCTATCAGATACAAGTCGGTCAAGAAAATAAAGTAAAAGTGGTTATTCAGGATAAACGTTTTGAGGAGTTTAACGACTGGGTAATCATACCGGAAGCGAAGAATTACAGAGACTTTATTCTTGACGCTGCCCATCCATTAGGGATTAAAAAGGAAAATTTTGTAATCCCGACAGCTTACTCGTATCAACTACGCATGGGAAAATCAGAAACGTCTCTTCAGTTTATTGGAAGTGTCGATTCTGTTACGATGGATGAGGCGATGAGAATTGTTGGCAAGCAGTATGATACGAACAATCAATTAGTTTCTGTTAAGAGTATCAAGTTAGGATTGTCCGGATTTGAAACAGACAGTTTAGGCTTCTGGAATATGTTTGAAGTGCCTACTGATCTTCAACTGAAGGTTTCCGCAAAGGAGTCCTATTTGTTAAAAGTGGCTTACAATTTTTATAAAGATACAGCCTATACATATGAAATATCAAAGATTTCGGTTACGATTTCGGATGCCATCTGCATCCAATTCATCGTTACCGAAAAAGCGTCCGGGAAAGTGATTGAAGTATTTATGGTTCAGAATGGCCCGGAAAAGGGATTGGTAAAACAAATCCTCCAGAACGATACTGATAAAAAAGACTACGCGATGATAACCTTTAAAGCTTATAATGTGGAAGAACCGATTGTTCCGCCGGAGATAACCGAGTAACTATCCGATCAATCGGATTTTTCTCTCCACTTCTTTCCACTCTACCTGGAAGGAGAAAGTTTCTCCTACAAAACGCAACGGGACAAATGTACGGCTTTTTTGAATAACCGGAACGGCATCTAATTGTACCGTCTTTCCATTGACTTGGGCTGTTTTTTTGTTGATGACCAGTGTTACTTTCAATCCGGTTTTGGATAATTCTATCCTTTGTTCCTTAGCAATCCAGTTCACCTGGCAACCAACCGCTTCTGCAATGGTACGAAGAGGCACCATCGTTCGGTTGGAGAAAACGTCAATATACGGGGCTGCATCCATGGTTTTCGCATTAGCGCCATATTGTGTGAACATCCTGGAGCCGATACGCATCTCAAATATTTTTTTAAGGGGTGCTTGCCAGGGCTTGGTTATTTCCCACACTTTTTGCTTTGTGATTGCATTTCCGCAGAAGATGGAGGCAGTGGCGATAAACATCTGTTTATGAACGGCATCATATGCCATGCTCCCGGCACCGGGTTTGTTCCATTGAGTTTTGCTTAGGTTCTCTCCTCTGGAGTTGATATTATAAGTAGTTCCGTTTTTATCCATGACATAGAGCATATTGTGGATGTCAGAATCAAAACTAACCAGTTCGGGAATATTGTTGGACCCAAATCTTTTTATGGTTTGAAGCAACTCTCCCTTAGTATCAAACTTGAATATAGCCGCACTTTTTTTGTCATACACCCATAGTTTGTTGTCTCTGTCCAGTTGAATCAAGGTGGCTTCCTGAATAGTCTGCGATAGAGAAAGGTCGCGGATAAATTTCCTGGCTTCATCATACAGGGTGACAATTTTGGAACTGCCTTTTGCGATACCAACATAACGGGACCTGTTTTTTGAGACAGTAATGTCGGAAACGGTTCCTGTTACGGGATATGATTCTTCCGATTCTTCAGTCATATCATTCAGGTAGAAGAATTTCCCTTGCGTGGCATCGTACATTACAATAAATCCGCCACATGGACAAATTTGAAAACGGCTGTTCTGTTTGATTTCGGATGGAATATTGATCTCCTTAAAAAGGATACCGCTTGAATCCACCATTTTGATGGTTCGTTGGCCAGGAGATCCGAAGAGTAAGAATCCGCTTTCATTGGTAGAAATCTGTAAATCGGGTAATGCTGCGTTGGTGGGGGCAGGCATAGATAAGAATGAAAAGAGAAATGTGAGAAGAAAGAGGGAGAGGAACGTCTTTCTCATATTATTTCATCCTGAAAGACTGAATAATCCCGTTAATGGATTGCTCATATTTTGCCAGGACATCCTGTGGAATTTCTGCAGTAATCACGATGCCTAATTTACCTTTTACGAAATAGGTCAATCGAACAAACAGGTACAACGGAACTTCCTTGATCTGTATCGCAGTGAGAATGCTATGTTGTAAAGCGGGTTGACCATTAATCGTCATTTCTACCGTCCCCATATCTTTAAACTGCCAGAGTTTACTGAGGTTATTCTGTGTTTCAACGGTCGTCAGGAAATCGTTCAGTGGTAAATCTACTGAAGGGTTATAATCTATTTTCAAATTTACATAATAGCCTAGCTCTTCCGGTCCGGTGATAGAGAGCTGGTTAGGATTATCCTCGATCTTCCAGTCCTTGGGGTACTGAAATGTAAAATACTGATTCGAAAAAGATTTCAAGGAGCTGTCTAGCCGGGGAGTTTTTTTGCATGACTGCAATGGCAGGAGGACGCTCAGGCAGATCAATATGACAATCCAACGAAAGTTGATTTTTTTCATGATTTACTCCTTTTGAATAACTTCAATAATGTGTTTGTACGTATCCTCAAGGGATTCGGAAATAACCCTAGTCTGGTGAATGGTAGTCATAAAATTTGCATCACCTGCCCATCTGGGAACGATATGGATATGCAGATGCGATTCCAATCCCGCACCTGCTACTTTTCCCAGGTTCATCCCGATATTAAACCCCTGAGGATGTAATGCTTTGGTTAACCACAGGGCAGCTTGGTTGGTCATCTCGAAACACTCTCCCCGAATCTCAGAGGGCAGATCACTTAAAGACCCGGTATGGAGGCTTGGAACTACCATCATGTGCCCATTAGTGTAAGGATATTTATTCATGACCACATATACAGAAGGCGTTCGGTACAATACCAGGTTCTTCTTATCATCATCGGAATTCAGGATCTCACACAAGAAACACCCGGTATCGTTGCAGTTTTGGAGATATTGCTTTCTCCAAGGAGCCCAAATTCTATACATAGTTTATTCCTCCAGATATAATTTTACTTGAGATTGATGTTTTTTAAAAACTAAAATTCGTTGATTAGGGTATAATTAACATGATTGAGATTTTGGGAGGTTCAAAGAATGAATCTGAATAGGAATAAGGCTTGGCGAAAGATTTTGGGTGCAAATTTAATAATGGTTTTATTTTTATTTTCTGTTTCCTGTCAAAAAGATCTCGCTTCTGTGGATCCCAATAATACGCCTTTACCTTCCCAGGTAACCCAACCAGAAAAACCGGAGCAGATTTCTCCACCATCCTCTGCTATACTGGATCAGTATCTGATTCCTAAAGACCAGAGAGTCGCTGCAAAGGATTTCGAGCTTCCTACACTCGATGGCAAAAAGTTTCAATTAAAGTCGTTAGAGGGAAAGATTGTTCTGATAGATTTCAGCACGACTTGGTGTACATGGTGCACGACTCAGGAACCTCATCTGGATAAATTATATGAAGAGTATCACAACCAATCTTTTGAGATCATTTCCATTTTTTGCAAGGAAAATAAAGAGACGGTTCTTTATAAATATCCTACCGGAAAACACACTTATCCCATTTTGTTAGATGACAGCGGTTTTGTGTCATCGAATCAATATGGTGTGCAAGGTTATCCATACTACCTGTTGCTGGATAAACAAGGCAATATTGCTTATTACCAGCGTGGTTATGAAGAAAAAATGTATAACATCGTATCGCAGTTAATCGAACATCTGAATACAGAGATCGAATAGCTAAAAAGGAGCGTTGTAGTAGATGATTTGGGAGAATTTAACTGAAAATGCCAGAAAAGTAGTCATTCAGTCGCAAGAAGAAGCGCATAGGCTGGGCAATGACTATTTAGGAACAGAGCATCTGCTGTTGGGATTACTTCGAGTTGAAGAATGTATGGCGTGGCATGCATTATCACTTTCAGGGATCAATTCGAATTATGTATTTCAAAGAATAGAAAATTCGATTCGGGACAATAGACAATTCCGGTTTTATGAACATTCCAATAATGAGATTACTTTATCCACCAGAGCCAAACGAGTTTTTGAAATGGCTAGCCAGGAAGCAAAAGAAATGGGTTCTGCGGTTGTCGGTACTGAACACTTACTTCTTAGCATTATGCGTGAAGGGGATGGTATTGCTTTTAAAATTCTTGAAGAAATGGGCTTAGATTCTTTCAAGACCAGAGAGTTACTATTCAAACTGATTTTGGAAAGAAAGCAGAGCCAGACAGAAAAGAATACTCAGAACTCAGGATCAGAACAAGAGTCAAGACCTGGTGCCAGAGCGAAAACAGCTTTATTGGATCAATATAGCAGGGATTTAACAGCGTTGGCAAAAGTAGGCAAACTGGATCCGGTGATTGCCCGTGATAAAGAGATCCAGAGGGTCATACAGATTCTTTGCCGTCGAACCAAGAATAACCCTGTGCTGATCGGGGATCCGGGTGTTGGCAAGACCGTGATTGTGGAGGGATTGGCCCAGAAGATCGCTTCTCAGCAGGTTCCGGAGATTCTTCAGAACAAACGAGTGTTATCGTTGGATTTAAGCAGCTTGGTCGCAGGAACAAAATACCGCGGTGAATTCGAAGAGCGAATGAAAAAAGTGGTCGATGAGGTGAAAAAAGCCAGCGGCGATGTAATCGTGTTTATCGATGAGCTTCACACCGTTGTGGGAGCCGGTTCAGCAGAAGGCTCGATTGATGCTTCCAATATCATGAAACCTGCTTTATCCAGAGGGGAGCTCCATTGTATCGGTGCAACCACGATTGATGAGTATCGTAAACACATTGAGAAAGATCCTGCCCTGGAAAGGCGTTTTCAATCCATCTTAATTTCAGAACCTTGTGTTGAGGATACCATTAATATGCTAAAAGGATTGAAACAAAAATACGAAGATCATCATATGGTGATTATTACAGAAGAGTCTATTGAAGAAGCGGTCAAATTATCCTCACGCTATATTACCCAACGGTTTTTACCTGATAAAGCGATTGATGTTATTGATGAAGCTTGTTCCAGGGTGCGATTAGCTGCTTCAACCCCCCCAGCCATCTTAAAAGAATATGATAATAAATTGCAAGAGATTCGGCTTCAAAAAGAAAAAGCGACAGTAAATCAGGATTTTACTCTTGCCAATGATTTGCACGAGGAAGAAAAGAAACTGCAGACCCAAATTCTTGAAACAAGCCAAAAATGGATAGAAGATAACAAGAAGCTAACCTATAAAATCACAGAAGACGATGTAGCAGAAGTTATTTCTCAATGGACCAAGATTCCAGTTGGGAAATTGCTCCAGGAAGATAAAACCAAGCTTTTGAACATGGAAAAAGCTCTAACTGATAAAATTATCGGGCAACCTCAAGCGATTTCTGCAGTATCCAAAGCTATACGAAGAGGAAAGACCGGTTTAAAAGACCCGAATAAGCCGATGGGTTCTTTCCTGTTCCTGGGTCCGACAGGGGTTGGTAAAACCGAACTAGCTAAAGTATTGGCAGACTATTTATTTGGTTCTTCTGATTTACTCGTTCGATTTGATATGAGCGAGTATATGGAAAAATTTTCCGTTTCAAGACTGATTGGCGCTCCTCCAGGTTATGTCGGGTATGAAGAGGGTGGTCAGTTGACCGGTACAATCAGAAAACAACCTTATTCGATTATCCTGTTTGATGAAATTGAAAAAGCTCATCCGGATATTTATAACATCCTTCTCCAGATTCTGGATTGTGGCAGACTAACAGATTCTCAAGGTCGAACCATCAATTTTAGCAATACTATTATCATTTTGACCTCCAATATCGGAGGCTCCTGGGATAAGGCAAAAATGTTAGGTTTCCAGAAAGATGCTTCCACTGAAGAAATTGCTGAGGCTGCCATTTCCAAAGAAAACCTCCTGACTGAGTTAAAAAAACACTTTAAACCAGAGTTTATTAACAGACTGGATGATCAAATCGTGTTTAATTCTCTGACAGAAGAAAATATTCTGAAAATAGTGGATCTGTTAATTAAGAAAGTGGAAGAAGAGCTGGAAGATAAGAAAATATCTTTCATCCTTTCAATGGCCGCAAAAAAAGAACTGGCCAGAATTGGCTATGATAAGAAATTTGGTGCCAGACCATTGTGGCGTACGATTCAAAGGACATTATCCGATCCTCTCTCAGAAGCTATCCTGAAAGATGAATTTTCTGAATATGACACGATATATATAGATTTTCAGGAAACTGCCTTTAAGTTCATGAAGCTTTTACCGGAAGAGAAGCTGACACTCCAAGCTGTATAACTAAGAATCCAGGTGTTGCAAGTCTTCTTCACTGAAACCAAAATGATGACCGATCTCGTGATATAGCACCTCTTCAATCATCTTGAGAAGGGGTTTATTCTGATAGTCCGACCAATGGAGAATGTTGAGCATGAATAAGGTAATCTTATCGGGCAGGACAAATGTATAATTCACCCCTTTATAAGGATTGGGTATACCCTCATAAAGACCAAGAAGGTGTGCTCGTTTCGCATTTTCCTCTGGGGAGTCTTCAATAATCACGGTGACATTGTGCAGCCGCTCCTGAAACTCCTTCGAAAGATTATCCATTGCCTGGATGGTTAGTTCTTCAAAAGCGGTTTTGTCCATCTATTCTTTCATTCCTTCTATCATTAGTTGTATGGATTTGTTGACTAAATCAAGTCTTACGCTTGACTTTGTAACATTATCCAAGCCGAATGTAATGTAAAGGGTGCTGTAGTTTTCCTGTTTATAATACGTACTCGATACCTTTCCGCTTAAGTATGAAAATACCGTAACAACAGTGTCATTCAGTTTTGTCAGACTTGGATAAGGAGTTAGAATGCCGCTTTCAGTCATTGAATCGGATAGATCAATCAGTAAACCATCCATAATGGTGTGACTATTTCCGATAACCGTCTGTTCTCTCACATTGGGGGAATAGATATCAATACCAAAATACTTCTGTAAAAATGCGGTTCCTTTCAGATTAGAATGATGACAATTACCATTCAAGATGACTTTTCCTCCCTGATCCAGATAAAAGCTTAAAACAGAGAGATGTTCAGGTTTTAAGAGTGCATTTTGGTTGATACCCGAAAAATAATATACCACTTGATACGGTAACAAATCGAGTTTTGTGGGAAATCCTTTGTCGGAAACATCCCAAAAATCAACTCCGTAGCTGACTGACGTGAAGAATTTTTTATAAAAATCTCCTAAACGAAGATAATTGTCCACAAAAAAATTCCCTGTAGCGCTGTTATTCACTAACAACACTTTCTTTTTCATAGGAGTCAATTCCAGCTTTATATCAATTGGTTGGTCAGTCACATTGATGTAGTATTTCAGCGGAGACAGGGAAGAAGAATAGGCAATTAGCGTATAGTTACCGGAGGGAAGGCTTTCTTTTAGGACAGGGAAGGTCAAAATGTCTTCTTTTATCAAGCGAGAATAAAAATATAGCTGGTAGTAAATCGGATGATCCGAAGATGTCTCAAATTGTAGTTGAACCGGTTGATACGGGGATGCTTTCGGAAAGGATTGAATAGAATAATAATCTCCGGATTGAATAGTAGTCTTAAAATTCTCACTCTCAAATCCAAACGTATGGAGGGTAACATCGTAATCCCCGGCTTCCAGGTTCCGAAAAATCACTTCATTGTTATCTGCGATCTGTTCAATCAAGTTCTGATTATTCTTTTTGATTCTGATAAAATGCGGAGAGACGCTCTCATTAAGTTGGATGTGTATGGTTTGGGTGTCTTTGAGCCAAGATAACATCGCCCTCATCCATTCAAGCCTTGATAATGGGTTTCCGATCCCCTCAAAACCAAAACTCATCAAAATACTTCTGTACCGGCCATTCGATATGCTGATTGCTGAATATGCCTCTTTAGTGGCATCCGCATATCGCAACAGAGGGGTTATTACTTTTCCGCTCTCATTTTTCTGAAGAATCTCGCAATATTCTTGGTTATTAGCCCCTTCATCTCCTGACAAGGGAAAGAAAAAACCTGCAAAAGGGCCATTTTCAGAGTAGCTGATGACAGAGGGACTGGCAAGCGTGTACCTTGATGTAACGCCATAATAAGTTTGAAGAAAATCATTCCCAAGGTATTGTTCCAGGTAAAAAAGTAACCTTCCGCTGATAATTAGTCTCCCCCCGGCTTCCAAGTACTTGGCTAGCACGATTCCTTCATCGTAAGTCACTGTTCCGCTCGGATAAAAAGCAATTACGGAGTCAAAATTTTTGATATAATCCCAAGTTAAAGAGTATTTGCTTGAATCGAAATACGAATAGGAGACTTTTAAATCGTCTAGTGCTTTCGTATAGAATTGTTTAGCATCGCGAGGCGGATTTTTCATCGTATTCATCAAAGAATTGCCTTCAATGAGCAACAAATCTGCGGGCAGTAGTTTAACATTACAATAACTGCCTGGCTTCTGAATGAATATTGTTTTATTTTGATAACCTGAGCAGAGGATTTCAATCGTTTCAAACAAGTTTGTTTTCAGCTGAAAAAACCCTTCAGTGTTGGTTTGTACTGTTTCTTCCGAAGAGACTACAATAGCAGACAGGGGGTTTCCTTTTGCATCCATCACTTTTCCTTCAATCAAGGTTTCAGTGACGGGAGGAATTTCTGCAGAAAGATGGATTGGTTTCTCAAGATTCAGGACAGGAATGGATTGTACTAAGTTGCGGTTGATATAAAAGTCTAAATGATAGGAACCGGGATTCAGGTAACTGACGAATGCTCCCTGTGGATTGACATAGACGGATCGATTCAATTCACGCCAACGCAGCGATACAGAACTTGCATTTTTGATTTGACCGGTTACTTTGACTGAGCTGGAGAGATTCAGATAAGCTTGTTTGACATCCAATTTACCTTTACCATATCTTGTATCAGCACCACTGACACCTAAATCCATCGCAGAGGCTTCAATATAAGCTCGTAAATCGAAAGCGGAGATATCGGGAAAAGCATCCACCAGCAATCCCACTGCACCTGTTAAATGTGGTGCTGCCATAGATGAACCGCTCATGGCTGCATATTTATTTCCGGGGACTGATGAGACAACATTTACGCCTGGCGCTGATACATCAGGCTTTGAGTAATCCAAAAGAACGGTCTCTTTGTCTTCCCAGTAAAGATGATCCGCACCGGAAGAGAAAGTACCGATGTTATTCTGAATATCCAAGGCTCCAGCACTGAAAGATAGAGGTGTGTTGCCTGGAGTAGAGGTAATACCGTCTCCGTCGTTTCCAACAGAAAAAATAGGCAATATATTTCGGTTGAGCATTTTTGTAAGGATGGATGACCATATACTCAAATAACCAGGTGCTCCAAGGGATAAATTGACAGCATGGGGGGCATCCTCTGTAGCTGGATTCTGATCAGGATCCAGCATCCATTCTAATCCAGCTAAAATCTGAACAAATGATCCACCACCGCCGGGTATGACAACGCCAACTGAAAGCATTGAGTCAGGGCTGACGCCCAATGGTTTCTGAGTGCTTCCGCCGGCAATAATTCCGGAAACGTGTGTGCCATGGGTATCGGTATCATACGCTACCTCTTCCTTTACCACATAGCCGGATCGATCTATAAAAGCAAAGTGATTGATTTTTCCTTGCAAATCTTTATGAGAACCATCGACACCGGTATCTAACACTCCCAGATGGACGTTTTTTCCCGTATAACCTTGTTCCCACAACCAATTTGCGTGGATACTCTCGAGATTCCAGGGTATGGTGGAAGTATCAGGAGCAGAAATCACTTCCTGGCTAACCGGAGAAGCTGAAAAATGATAGTTTGGGTAAAACATGGCATCCGGATAATGCTGTTGAATGAAGCGAAAAGTTTTCGAAGTGGCTTTTACCTGACATATAGAGAGTTTTTCAAATGTTTTAGTCTCAAAATACCTGTCCCATTGTTGAAATTGATTCATCCAATTGATTTTTTCACCGAGATTTTGTTGGTCACGGAAGAAAATCAGGTAATCTACGATTTCTTCGTTTGAAACCGATTGAGCTGGTGTTGATAAACCAGAGAGTAAAAATGAAAGACACAAAATAAGTATAAAAGTACATTTACGCATCATCGATTACTCCAATCCTGTGATCAAACCATTTTCATCAATAGTGAAGTTCTGTGAATTCGGTTTCATGGGCAAGCCGGGCATTGTCATCATGTTGCCGGCGATGGGAATCACAAATCCGGCTCCAGATGAAAGTCTCACTTCATCAATATTAATAGAATAGGGTTGTCTTAAAGAAAGTATTTTTGGGTCATCTGAGAGAGAATATTGTGTTTTAGCAATACAAATCGGTAAATTTCCAAAGCCAATGCTGGTAATTTTCTGGATATCCCGTTTTGCTTTTCTGGAATATTCCACACCTTGAGCTCGGTATATCTTTTTTGCAATGATCTCAATTTTATCTTCTAGCGGAATATCAAGAGGATATAGGTATTTCACCGTTTTTGATGCATCAACACTGGATAGACTAAGAATCGCCTTGGCCATTTCTTCGCATCCCGCTCCGCCTTTTGTATATGGTTCTGTCAGGTATCCTTGAATACCTGATTTTTTCATGATCTGGAGGGTATATTCAATCTCTTTATCTGAGTCACTGGGAAACCGGTTCAATCCTACGACGATCGGTATGTTAAATAAACTCATATTCTCCACATGAACCATCAGGTTTTCCAGTCCAATCTCAATTGCTTGTATGTTTTCAGCTTTTAATTGTGGGACAGGCACGCCACCGTGGTATTTTAAAGCTTGAATACTCGACATGATAACGATCGTGGAGGGAGCAAACGATCCTGCTCTGCAGATGATATCGAGAAATTTTTCCGCACCCAGATCAGCACCAAAACCAGCTTCGGTCACTACATAATCTGCGAGGGAGAGTGCTGTTCGTATCGAAGTGATACTGGAAGTGCCGGTGGCGATGTTACCAAAAGGACCACTATGTATAATGGCCGGACTGTGTTCAAGGGTTTGCACCAGGTTAGGTTTTATGGCTTCCTTCATCAAGACAGCCATAGCATTTTCAGCATCCAGATTTCTGGCAAATACCGGAGAGCCGTCAAAAGTATATCCGATGAGGATGTTACCGAATCTCTCCTTTAAATCCATTAGGTCTTTAGCCAGGGTGAGAATGGCCATCACTTCTGAAGCAGCAGTAATGTTAAACCCTTCTTTTCTGGGGTACCCGTTTTTATCACCAAGGCCGATATATAGCTCTCTTAACGAGCGATCATCCAGATCAAATGTTCTTTTGAATTTTATATCACGGTAATCTATTTTTAAGGCATTGCCATAATTGATATGGTTATCAATCAGGCTGGATAATAAATTATTGGCATACGTGATGGCGTGGAAATCTCCCGTAAAATGCAGGTTAATATCTTCCATGGGAACCACTTGCGCATATCCACCGCCTGCTGCACCGCCTTTCATTCCCAATGTAGGACCTAAGGAGGGTTCTCTTAAGGCAGTGATTGCTTTTTTTCCTAGTCGATTCAGCGCATCGACTATTCCAATCAAGTTGGTGGTTTTTCCTACTCCGGCTGGAGTGGGAGAAATGGCTGAGATTAGTATCAACTGACTGTCCTGTTTTGGTTTTGCATTTTTCACCAAGTCATAGGAAATTTTGGCTTTGTATTTTCCATAGCACTCAATCTGGTCAGACGTTAAACCAACTTTTTCTGCCACTTTTTCTATTGGCCAGAACTCAGTTTCGTTTTGAATCTCAATGTCCGTTTTCATGCTTTTCCTCCCTGTTCAGATACAATGATTGTGCCGCTTTTTCCCTGTATTGCTTCGGAAATTTTATCCGGACAAGTAATGAGGGCGGGCTTATTTGTGGCTCTTACAAATTGAATACAAGCTTTTATTTTTGGTTCCATGCTGCCTATTCCGAAAAATCCTTCTTTCAGATATTTTTCCATCTGATCTGCTTTCACTTCCCGCAAGGCTTTTTCCTGGGGTTGATTAAAGTGAATATAGGCATATTCTACTGCTGTAGAAATGACAAACAGGTCAGCGTGAATTTCTATTGCCAGCAATGAGGAGGCAAAATCTTTATCGATAACCGCTTCAATCCCTTCATATCCAAATTCTTTCTTCACTACGGGTATTCCACCGCCACCCGCTGCAATGACGATATGATCATTTTCCAGCAATGTATTGATAACCTCTTTTTCAACGATATCCAGAGGTTTCGGGGAGGGTACTACACGCCTGTAACCACGCCCTGAATCCTCGATATAATGCCAATGCAGATTTTTTGCATATTCCTCAATGACTTCTTTTGATAAAAATGAGCCGATAGGTTTCGTTGGGTTTTGGAAAGCAGGATCGTCAGGCGACACTTCTACCTGGGTTACAATCGTTACTACTGATTTCGTGATTCCTTTTTCCAATAACGACCGATGAAGGGCATTTTGAAGCTGGTATCCGATAGATCCCTGAGTATTGGCTACACAATAATCCAAAGGAAAAAGTGGAATTTCGTGGGCGGAGTTCTCTGACATTTTTAGCAGGAATCCGACTTGGGGACCATTTCCATGTACGATCACAACATGATGTCCTTGTTCAATCAATGAGCCTATAGGCTTACTCGTAGCGATAGCTTGTTTTAGCTGATCCTCAGAAGAGATCAAGTGGTTCTCTTTGATAAGGGAGTTCCCCCCTACGGCAACAACAATTTTCATAAATCCTCCCTTGATAGGTTATTCCTCTGTATAGATTGGATAGGTCGGTTGCTTACAGGAAAAGACTGGAAAGCTGTATCAAACAAACAAAAATAATTATACAGAACTTGCTGAGATACCATGATTAATGAAAGATAAAGCCAGCATAACTAACAACTTCGCTGGTATCTTTTGTCTCCTCTGAAGAATCTGTGTAGTCGATTAAGGTTGCCTGGGTAGCCCCCTGGCTTTTTGCGATATTCATAGCCACAGCAACCGGTCCGCTTCCGCACATGCTGATATGCTCCTGCTGAACAGAGCTCAATAACTGTTTTCCGTCCAGATGTCGAATAGCTTGAAAAGCAATCTCATCTTTCCGTTTGGCTTCTATTTGCGAGACATAATGAGACATATCACTGGATGCTATCACTAAAGGGGTGGAAGATTGGGTTTGAAATGAAAAAATAATGGCTTGAGAAATATCCTCCACAACACTTGGATGGTAATTTCGCATGATAATAGGTACTAATCGAAATTCCGGTTGGATGGAAAGAAGCAATGGCAGAATCACCTCAATGGAATGTTCTTTCTGGTGTGAGGTATAATCATTTTGAACGATACGGGAAACTTGTTGGATACTTTTGGCAAGACCGGAATTAATCTGGATCGATTTTCCCATGATCTGCCAAGATCCTTCTGAAATCATGGCGACATCTTGGCCTAAACCGGAATGATTGGGTCCAATGATAATGATAGTTTCAGGGAAAGTTTTCAATGCTTTCAGTGTTTTGTAGAGTGTTTTACCGGAATAAGGATATCCTGCATGAGGTACAATAACACCCTTTCCCTCTATCTGTTTGTTGGGCAAATCAGTGACTGATTTAATAAAATTCTTCAACATGGATGGATTATCAGGGTAGAATCCAAACCTACCGCCATAATTGGGATATCGAATATAAGTACTCAAGAAGAAGCCTCCAGAATTGGAAATTCGATTCGAACTTGTTGTTTTTCTTGATCCCAAAACACACTGCAGTTCATAAATTCGCTAACAATACGAACAGGTATAAAAGTTGTACCATTTTGAATAATGGGTACCGGATCCAACGGGTAGGATGTTCCATTCACCTGAATCGTTTTTTTTGCTAAATATAGTATGATACGTTTATTTTCCAACTCATAAGAAATGGTATTCACCCGTTTTGTTTTTGAATCGACAGTGTACTGAACTGTCGCTCCTAGCTGTTCCCCCAGGAAACGGAATGGTACAAAAGTTCTCCCGGACTGAATAAAGGGAGGGTATGCAAGGATCACTTCTTTTTCATTTACAATCGTCTTCTTTTGATTGATCGTCAAAAGCAAATCGACTCCAAACCAAAAAGTATGTATTAAGATGTTCGTATTACCATATTCATCCAGTGCTGATAATTCCACTTTCTGCTTCCCGAAATGGGTAAGCGGGTAAGGAAAAGAAAATTTCCCATCTTTGTCCACCTCTACAGTATGGTTGTCGTAACTGACAAGGATTTGAGGATCTGTTTTTCCTATTATTTTGAAATAGGTTGTTGTGATGGTAGCATTCAAGGCTGGGGAGAGAATCGAAAGAGAGGGAGGGGTGAATTTCGCCAGGACAATTCTTCTTTCTGTACTAAAGTTGCCGGCAGCATCTTCTACTTTGAAAAAGAAAGTATTTTCCCCTGGTTGATTTTTGGTTTGTACTGAAAAGTGACCGGATTCATCAATCGGAAAAACTTGGTCGTTCACCGTAATGTAGGAAGGATATACTTGAATTTTCTCAAAGAATTTGTCTAATTGTTCCGAATTTGCTTCCCCAATCCATTCCAACTCTTTTTTGTTGGTTTTATTGTTCGTATCTTTAAAGGGGTTCTGAAGTGTAAAAATAGGTTTAGTAGTATCTATCTGAATATTTACAGATTGGACTTCTTCTGTTCCATAAGGTCCCACAGAATAAAAAGACAACTTGCTGATATATTGACCAGGCATCAGCTTCTCCGGCTGGGAATACAGCAATTCTTTCTCAGGCTCATCATTCCAATATAAATATGTTTTTACCTCTTTCTGGTTGGCAGAAAGATGCAATATCGGAGGCTGTATATACCAATTATTCTTGCCTTGTATTCCTTCTGTTAAGGATATTGAAGTTTTTGGACAAGGAGGGTTGAATTGAAAATAGACGGTTCTTTTTTCATTAGGATTTGCGGAAAACCAAGCAAGAAAAGGAGTTTTTTCCTCGTATTGCGGTGGATTTTGAATCCCAATATTTTTTTCAATCTGCAACACTAAGGTTTCTTCGCTTCTGACGGAATAAGGTAGTTGAAATTCAACCAGATTAGAGGGATAAATCTGAATTGAGAGTGGATTGGCACCATACAGTAAAACTAGCGAAAGGTCGAATTGGGTAGGAAGAATGGTTCCGTTGGGGAATTGAATCCAAAGGGAATCGCCTTTGGCCAGACCTTCTTGAAACTCAACCGTAAATGAAATTTTATATTTTGCTGTCGAAGAAGCATTAGATGGCTCTATCTCGAGAAGGTTGATCTCAAAAGTGGCTGTCTCAATCATGACTTCATCCGTAAAAAAATACTCACTGTCTTGGTTAGTTTTGTACAGAAGCCGAATGGGACCTTCTGTTTTCGGATTGCGAATCTCAGTTTCCTTTTGAATATGAATGGTTAACGGAGTAAATTTGTTTGTTGTCCTAGAGGGATAAATGACAATGGTGTTTTTTTGGATAGTGATTTTTTGAGAAGGCACATTGTTGATTAAGATCGTGTTATTGTTAATTTTCATGGGTATGGAAAAAGAATCAGGAAATTCCACTATCAGAGGATTCATATCGAATAAGTCCGATGGTAAAGTGATCACAAACTGGATATCCACTCTTTGGTTTGTTTTATTGGGTTGAATGCGCAAACTGGAACCTTGTTTCTCAATTTGAAAAGGTTCTGATCTAACCCAAAGAGAATCTTCCGATGTCGAAACCTCTAAAAAAAAGGTTCCGGATTCAACAGGATTGATTAATCCAAATTCTTTTTCAAACAATACTTTGACTTCTCCGCTATTATCAACGTCTACAGGCGTGATAAGGGTGATTGTCTGGTCAGAAAGAGCGAATCGGTTGTTATTAGGTTTATCATTAACTTTAATTGAATAAACCGGAATCTTATCCAGATCATAAGCGAAACGTATCTCCTCGGGGAAACGAATTCTGATTCTGCTTTGATTGAAAGACATCTGCCCGCCGCGACCAACTCGAAAACGTATTTCATAAGAAGCATTTTGAAAAAAACCTGCCGGGGAAGGCGTGACTACCGGGATACCGGTTGGCTCCCCTAAATGGCTTTCCACAATTTCAAACGTCTCGGAAACAAATGTTTCAATCTCTTTTGCCGTGGAAATCTTGAGCTTATAAAAACCAGGAATGGCAGGGTTTACAATCCCTACCCTATCTGTAATAGTCAGGTTGACCTTTTCATACCCCGGAATAGCCGGATTTAATTCCATGTGGATGTTGAATTTTATAGAATTTTCACGGTAGTTAATCTCAGGTAAGCCTTGACAGGCTGAGCAAGGAGAGGCACCGATATAGATGGATTCAATAATTCTTTTCAGCTCATTGGTTCTTTCTATCGGATCCTCCGGCAGTTCCGGTAATTTAGCTTCTTTTGGCCACGTTACTTTTATCCAGTCATGGACTTCTAATGCTTTGTCTAATTTCATCACCACTAAATAGGTAGCTTTCGTTCCTATTCGTCTCGGTTTAACGGTGATCTGGATATCTTGTATTCCGGCAATCTGAATCATAGGTGAAAAGAGAATAGAAATAAAAATACCAAATCCTATTATCAATGCAGAACACTTTTTTCGCATAATACCTTTATTATACTAGCTTTTTTTTGAATTTTTTGGTGGGGATTAAAACTCGATTTTTTTTCGATGAATTTGAGCATAGTAGACAATTCCCGCTGCTATAAAATTTGTCAGCAAAGCGCTTCCTCCGTAACTGATAAAGGGTAAAGGTATACCGGTTACCGGCATGAGGGAGATGTTCATAGCTATATTGGTAAAAAATTGGATCAACCAATAGCATGCTACGCCTAGCACGACAATTTTCAAGTAATTTGATTCTGAATGCAAAAAGATATCTAATGTACACATAAGGAGGGCAATAAATAAAACAATGAGTAATAAACTACCCAATAATCCAAATTCCTCCCCGATCACTGAAAAGATAAAATCAGAATACTGTGTATCCGGAAGAAACCGCATTTTGGATTGTGTACCCTGCAGGAAACCTTTTCCGTGAATACCTCCTGAACCGATAGCAATTAAGGCTTGCATGATACTCCATCCTTCGCCGGTTGGATCCGCTTCAGGATTCAGAAATGTTAATATTCGTTGGATCTGATAATCATGAATCAGGTATTTTCTGGCAGGAAAAAAAGCCAGAACCATCAGTCCGTTTGATAATAAAACGTAACCAAATCCAAGTCTTGATATAAAGGTCATACTAAGAAAGATCAGCAATATTATCGAAGCGGAACCAAGATCTGGTTGAAGCATCACCAGGAAAAAGGGGAGAACAGAATACATACTTCCCTCAAAAAAAGCTCTCCAATTCGATTTCTTTGGATTTGTATACACTTTTGCAAGCATTAGAATTAGGGCTATTTTGATAAATTCTGACGGTTGAAAAAGTTTTGTAGATCCGATTTGTATCCAACGATACACTGATTCATTTCCGATATGAAGAATTCGGTATACGAGCAGAACCAATAAAAGTGAGATCGATACCCAATAAAAAGCAGAAGTGATATCCTGAAAACTATCTCTGGGAAGAAAGATAATCAGAGTAAACAATATGAACCCCAAACCTATAAAAATAAAGTGCTTCATCATCAGGACTTGTGAGGCTTGCATTGAAAAACTGGCGCTGTAAATCGAAATAATACCAAAAAGCAGTAAGCTGATGATGGTTAGCAGAAATGGATAATGCGGATTATTCATTATTCTTCGGTTTATTTCAGTCAATTCTGTTAGCCAACCTCTCTAAGGCACCTGATATCTTAAAAGCCTTTTTTTGATTATATCCACAATCTCAAAATTTTGCATCTTTGTTTTTTCCGTTGGATCTTTTAAAAAAATTCTTTTTATGTCAAAAAAAAATTGAATTTTATTCAAAACATGATAGTATATTTTTTCGTTATTACTGTTCGCGTGTTGGTTAAGATCGGTACACGTTCTCCAACATGATAGATCAAGTGAACAAAAATTGAAAAGTGTTGGAGGGAATATGAACATTTTTGTAGGAAATTTATCGTTTGACATGACCGAAGATGAATTAAGAGAAGAATTCAGCCAGTTTGGTCAGATTAGCTCTTTGTCAATTCTGAAAGATAAGATGACTAATCGTTCCAGAGGTTTTGCTTTCGTTGAAATGCCTAACGATGAAGAGGCAAATGCTTCTATTGCAGCATTAAATGGCAAAAGCGTGAAAGGCAGACAGATTAATGTTGCCGAAGCAAGACCAAGAGAAGAAAGATCCCGTGACAGCAAACCAAGATCCAATTTTAACCGTAACCGCTCCTGGTAATAACAACAAGCAATTACTTTAGAAACATCACGGACTGGGCGTGATGTCCAGTCCGTTTTTTTGCCCCTTTTATTTTCGTTTTTGTTGAATTGAGCACTTCTCATGACATGATCCACATTCGATGCAGGAAAAAGCATCGATCTGTAATGAGGTACCTTTTTTCCTGAGCGCTTCAGATAGACAGGTTTTTCTGCAGACTGAACAATTCTCGCATTCGACAGATTTTCCGATCCATCGTATCTTTAGCTTTTCTCCCAACCATGATGCCAACCCAAGCAAGAAGCCTAATGGGCATACATACTTACAGAAAGGTCTGTGAAAAAAAAGAGCTGTAAAACCTACTAAGCTAAAGAAAATTAATAATAGGATAGTTCCGGATAACTGAAAGGGAATTTTAAATGGATCATATTCGCATAATAAAGAAATTTTCCAGATAAAGGAGATCATGAATACCGAGAAAAATACGAATCCAGGCAACACTATAGTCCACGGGAATTTCTTTTTTTTAGAGTGGGATATCACTGGAAATCTGAATAAAAACTCTTGCAAGACTCCGTGAGGACAAATCCATCCGCAAAACACCCTGCCGAACACCATACTGAGCACAAAAAGCAAAGACAAGAACACGACTGAAAAGATACCCAATGGTGTGGAGAAGCCAAACAGCGGAACTTTCTCGACCAAACCGATCGTGCACAAACAACCTCCTGTATAGAAGCCAAGGTATCCAAGCGAAACCAGATTGATCAAGTATCGAAATTTATTCTGGAAAGAAATATTGAGGATGATCGAGATGAATAAGAGCATGATTAATGTATAAAACTCATACTTCATAAAATAATCAGACCATTTTTGTTGTGAAGCAGGTGCTTTTTCACTTGTCTTGCTGATTTCACTCTCTGCGTTTTGGGTGGTAAGTTCTGACGCTACAGGCGGATCACTCAATCCTGATCCAGGGGAAGGCGTGGAAATATTGGCAGTGGGAAGTACGGGAGCAACAGAGGGAGGAGAAGGCGGTTTTTCCTGAATAGATGGCTGTGGCTTGGTTTCAACCGGGAGTGGGATCGGATTCGATTCTACAGGGGGAGTCTCAGGGGCAGGTGATTCTGTGGCAGGAGGGGGAGAGGGCTCCGTTGTTATTGGCGGTGGCGGAATGGGGTCTTCCTGAATCAATTCTTTCACATGAAAAACAGCTTTGTATGGACGAATAGGAAACAATTCACAGGTGTTGGAGATGGTAATATAAGCATCACCCGTGGTTGGAAAGAGCACCACGACTTCTTTTTTCCAGTTGAAGCCTTCGACAACCCAATCAGTTTGAGATTCAATCTGGCAATTCTCCGCATTGATGACAATTCCTGATACATCCTGCTTACATTTTTTATGAATTATCTGTCTACTAATTGTGATGGTTTGTTTTTCATGCTGGTTAATATCCATGTTTGACGGGCTTATATACAATTCGCAGGAGAATATAGGGGGAGTAAACGCAACCAGCGAATAAGCGATAAACATAAAAAGAAAAAAAGTTCTGATGTACTGCATCGGTCTCATGTTGTCGTATTTCATGTCAATACTATACAAGGTAGTTATAAAAAAATTATGAAGCAAAAAGAAAAGAATTGTGAAAAAACCTATTTAAAAAAATACCTTTCAAAAGAAGCTATATTTTTTTACTTAAACTCCGGGTAATGGTGAAGGCATTTAATTCATCCGGTACCCGTAATCTTCGAAGAAGATCAATCACTTTTCCTGCGTTTTCCTTCATATAAGCGATGACGGGTGGTTCCATGACTGCAATCTCTTTACAAATAGTAAGCACTTGCTTGGATATCTCATCAGCCGAAAAAACCTGATTAATGATTCCTTTATCAAGGGCAAGATCAGCATTAATAATATTACCCCTGAATAGTAATTCCTTAGTAAAACGTATTCCAGCTATGTCTATTAAATTAGTGATTCCACCGTAAACCGGACTGTTGAATTGCTTGATACCGGGAAAACCGAATCGAGCCTGTGGACTTGCGTAAACCAGGTCAGCCAACAAGGTGATCTCAAAACCTCCGTCAAAAGCATCTCCGGACACTTCACATATAATAGGCTTCCTGATCTCGCTTAGCTTGTTGAACACCTTCCATCCAAATTCAATATAGTCAGCTACTTCAAGATTTGAATGATTCTCAATCTCGTTTGGATCTAATCCTTTAGAAAAACATGTTTGGTTACCACGAATAAGAATAACCTTTACTTCTTTGCTGTGATGAAAAACTTTTAAGCCATTCTTGAGCTCTCTAAGCATTTTTATCGAGATCAAATTGTCTCCGGAATTGTCAGAAAGAGTTATGATACCGATGCAATCTTCAATGGAAAAAGAAAGATTGAACCATTCTTCTCTCAATTTTTCCTCCTTAGAATATATTCTGATAAAGTATTTGTAATAATGATACCATTATATAGAATTTCTACCAATTGAAAAAACTGGTGAGAAAAAAAACTACGAGGTGAATTTAGATGGATTTAAAAGAAAAGATGCTATTTGATCAATACAAAATTCCTATGTCTTTGCAGAGTAATATTATGTCAGTGGAAGAAGCCAAAGAAAAGGGATGGCTCAGCGAAGAGACTCTTCAGTCATATAAAATTGAGAACATTGTCTCCTTCGATCTCGTATTGTCAACTGGAATGACAAGCGATTACATTGAAAAGCGTGAATTAAACGATATGATTTCCCTTCGGGAATTGATCCAAAATGCTTTTGATGAAACAGAGTTGGAGAGTGGACAACCAGAAGCAGATATTTCTCTGGATTCCAATGGCACTTGGTTAAAAGACAATGGAAAAGGTGTGACAGTCGAATCTTTTCAATTGGGTATGAGCAATAAAGTTCCCTGGATGAGGGGTTATTACGGCGAAGGTATGAAAATTGCTTCATTTTATTTCTCATTACATCAAAAACCTGTGTATATTTTCAGCCGTAATCAGGTATTTTGTTTTTTACCCCTCCAATTTTCTCAGAAAAAACAATCGAATCTCTATATTTTAATTGGTAAAACCACTCAAAATATCTCAGGTACGCATATTTTTATCAAGAATTTTTTTCCAAACAAGGAAAAAATCCAACACATTACTTCGATATGGAACGAGGACTTACAAGGGAAACTCATAGCGGAAGACTGGTCTGCTTCACAGGATACAGATAAAAAAATGCCTTCACGCATCTATGATTACCCTGACCAGTTATACATACGAAATATGTATATTGGTCCAATGAGCGAAGTTGCCAAAAGAGAATCTCTTTTAAGTTATGATTTATGGTGGTTTCGATTAGATATATCGAGGAAAATCATGACACATTCCGTGCCAATGCTGTTTAAAGAGATCTCTAACATCCTGGATCGATCTCCTTCTTGTCGTAAAGTATTTGTGAATAAATTGGTTGAATCCAAAATGCTTCTCAAAAGACCGTATAAGAATTCTGAAATTGTGGAATTTAACCCTATTTTTGCCACAGTTGAAGGGCATTTATTTGTTTATGCCTGCCCGATTGGCATCATTGACGATTTTATCCATGCATTGGGATTGGACGATAAAGCCCACCTGTTGAGAAGAATTGATCATTATGACGAGATTGACGAAGTGATAGAAAGAGGATTTATTCCTTTCTATTTTCATTATGAATTGGATGAAGGATTAAAAAAAGTACCTAAAATGGACAATCGCTAAGCCATTTTGTGTTATATAAAAAAGTGACGTTTTGTAAATTGAGAGTTTACGGTATAATTATCTTTTGCGAATTTGAAGGTAAAGGAAGGGATAATCAAAATGAATTTGATTGATGAATTGGATAAAAACCTACTGAGAACGGATTTACCTGTTTTTGATGTGGGTGACACTTTAAAAGTATATCAAAGAATTAAAGAAGGCGCAAAAGAGCGTTTACAGGTATTTGAGGGATTGGTTATCGCAAAAAAAGGAGGCGGGATTCACGAGAATTTCTGCGTCCGTAAAGTATCTTACGGTGAAGGTGTGGAGAAAGTGTTTCCCATGCACTCACCCATCATTGGAAAGATTGAGATCGTTAGCCGAGGAAAAGTACGAAGAGCGAAGCTTTATTATATACGAGCCTCTAATAATCTCATTAATAAAATCGAGCGAAAGAACGCTACCAAAAAAGTAAAAGTTGAAGCCAAGTAATGAAAGTTTCTCCACAGCAAAAAAAAGAGATTGTTGAGTGGATACAGACAATTTGTATTGCACTCATTGTTGCTTTTGTTGTCAGGCAGTTTTTATTTCAACCCTACAAAGTGCAGATGGGTTCTATGTTGCCTACTTTAAAAGAGAATAACCTGATTATAGTGAATAAATTACTGTATCGATTCAAAAAGCCTAACCGTGGGGATATTGTTGTTTTTGTTCCTCCCGGTGGAGACAAACAGGTCTATTATGTCAAGCGGATTATTGGTTTACCGGGAGACACCATTGAGGTAAAAGAAGGAGCGGTATATATCAATCAAGAAAAGTTGGTAGAGCCTTATTTACAAATTGAAACTCCTGGTAAAACTACTTTGCAAACATTGAAACAGAATGAATATTTTGTGATGGGGGACCATAGAAATAACAGCTTAGACAGCAGGGATTTTGGACCTATAGAGTTGAAGAGTATTTCAGGCAGAGCAATTCTTGTGTTTTGGCCTTTACAATCTGCAAAAATGCTCAGTCATGTTGTTTACTGACTTTCAAGATTCTTTATGGGAAAATGAATCCCAAATTCTTGCTTTCTCAGGTAAAAAGTGGCTGGTTGGAGTAGACGAAGTTGGCAGAGGCTGTCTTGCCGGACCGGTTATTGCAGTCGCTATATCATTCAAGGAACGACCTATTATGTTGAAAGTAAAAGATTCAAAAAAGGTATCTGCAAAACAGAGAGAAATTCTACTATCTGACATACTTGCCTTCAAACCCTATCTGGGAATCGCTTTTTGCTCTGCCAAAGTTATTGATAGAATCAATATTCTGAATGCAACAAAACAAGCAATGCAATTGGCAGTGAGGCGTTGTGTCAATTCCATGTCTGCTTTGAGGACGACCGACATTGAAATTTGTATTGATGGGAATTTTGCAATACCATTGCAACAGGAATATACGCAAGTTTCTGTTGTCAAAGGCGATTCATTGATTGCTTCTGTCGCAGCTGCTTCTATTGTCGCTAAAGTTACAAGGGATCGCTATATGACAAGCTTAAACCGCTTTTTTCCTGATTATCGATTCAGCCAGCACAAGGGATATGGCACGACTCAGCATTATCGGGAAATACAACAAAACGGTATAACCAGTTATCATCGCAGATCGTTTCTGCAAGGAATAGCGTCATGATAGTTATTAATAAAAAGAATTTTGTAAAGGATATGTTGTCTTCTCTTGAACTTCAAACAACGATTGAAATCATGTTTTTTATATTGGGTATCCTGTTGATTGTATTTGGTGTGTTTGATCTTGAGAAATCCGGTTATTTGTTCTATTTTATCGGTTTTATTATTTTTGTAATAAGCGGATATCTGTTTCAAGATAAAATTACAACCGCGAAAATCTGGCGCGCAGGATTAAAGGGTCAAGAAAGAGTCGAAGAGATTTTATCCGTTTTACCTGATGATTATGTTCTAATTAACAACCTCTCTCTCCCTTTTAAGAATTGTGATATTGATCATTTATTAATCGGACCAAATGGAATCTTTCTGTTGGAGACGAAACACTATAAAGGAGAAATTTCATGTGTAGTGGATGCCTGGGAGTATCAGAAAATTGGAAAAAACGGCGGACTGTACAAAGGATATATTAACAATCCAAGCCGACAATTGAAAAGAAATATCTGGGAGTTAAAGACATTCTTTGATAAAAAATCCAAGCGGATTTTTGGTATCGTCCCCTTTCCTTATTGGATACAAGGCATTGTTGTTTTTACCAATGATGAAGCAGAACTTTCAATCAAAGAAGAGACGGTTTTGATCCTTAAGATCAGTCAACTCCTAGAGTATGTCCAGTCCAAGAGAGACTATAAAATTCCCAAGGAAGATCTTCAGAAGATTGTTCAAACGCTGATAGACCTTTAATTTTCATGAACAAGAAAACCGGTCAGACAGGAGAAGATCTTGCTTGTGATTTTTTAAAATGTCAAGGGTATCAGATTCTGTTTCGAAATATCCGTTGTTTGTATGGTGAAATTGATATTGTCGCATACAAAGACCTAACCATTCATTTTGTTGAAGTCAAAACCAGAAAATCATTGCGATTTGGCACCCCGATAGAATCCTACACCTCAATAAAGCGGGAAAGGATTCTAAAAACCGGACTCTGGATTCTTCATGAAACCAACTTGAGTCTGCCGTTTTATAAACGATTCCAGTTTGATTTTATGGGATATATTTTGGATAAAAATAATAATATCCTCCAACAACACTGGCTTGAAAATGCCTGGGATTAAAGTGAGAGTTTCATGTTGATGTCAATTGGTTGGACATTCTGAGTGATTTGACCTGTTGAGATAAAATCAGGCTTAGCTTCTGCGTAGGATGTAATATTCTGTAGGGTGACACCACCGGATACTTCAATCAGAGACTTTCCTCGAATGCGCAGGATCGCTTCTTTCACCTCTTCAGGAGTAAAATTATCCAGCATGATGATATCCGGACCGTAAGCCAACGCTTCTAATGCTTGCTTTAGATTGGCTACCTCTATCTCGGTTCGAGTATACGCTTGCCTGTTTGTTTCGCTTAATTTAGCCAGAGCTGGTTTGATGCCGCCAAGAATCGATATATGGTTATCTTTCAACATGATCAGATCAGAGAGGCTAAAGCGATGATTCCAACCTCCACCGGCTCTAACTGCATACTTGGAAAGTTTTCGATAACCGGGTAGGGTTTTTCTGGTATCGAGCAGATGCACGCCGTATGGTTCCACTAAATCAACATACTGCTTAGTTTTGGTAGCAATCCCGCAAGCAAAAGCGATTAAATTCAACAATATTCGTTCCAATTTCAATAAATCAGGAACAAAACCTGTAATAACGGCAATCTGATCATCCAGCCGCAGAGAATCTCCGTCTTTTTTTATGATTTCCCATGATTGCATCTTGGTAAACTGGCATAATTCATGGATTATTGTCTCTCCGCAAAATATACCTGTTTGTTTGCTTTTCATGATCGAGGAAGAGATCATATCTCTAGGTATCAGAGAAGAAGCCGGATCCCCATAGTAACCATCCTCTTCAAATATTTCTTGCAACCACTTTTCTGTGAATAAGGTTAACATTCTTTATTGACCTCTTTTTTCATTGGTTATTTCTAAGCGATTCGAACGCCATTGTAAAATCTGAGAATATTGAAAATCAGGATTTTTTTGAGGAAAATCCTCCCGATAATGAGCGCCGCGAGATTCTTTTCTATTTAAAGAAGATAAACAAACCAAGTAGGACAATAACCATAAGGATTCATTTGATTTCAGTATGATTTTCGAGTCTGCTTTTTCGGTAATGGTCGTAAATTTCTGTTCCAGTTTCTTCAAATACTCACTCATCATTTTATTGGTGCGGATAATGCCAAGGTGCAACCAGTTGAGTTGGCGAATCTCCTTGATTTGTTCGCGGATTTCAATGAAATCATCCGGAACAGTCTCCTGAGTTTCGGCAGATCCAAGATGAGGACCATTTGGTTTTTTTGTAGCATTGATGCTATCAGCAACACGTTTCGAAAAAACTAACGCCTCAATGAGGGAGTTAGAAGCCAGTCGATTTGCACCATGAACACCATTACAGGCTACTTCTCCTACCGCAAATACGTTTTCCATATTTGTTTTACCAAACAGATCTGTTTTGATGCCACCCATGGTATAATGAGCAGCAGGAAATATAGGAGCCAGGTCTTTTGTTACATCGATTCCTCTGAGTTTACAGTTTTCCACGATCCCCGGGAAGAGATGTAGAATTTTTTCTGTACCAATTGGTTTTAAGTCAAGAAAAAAAGTTTCATCTCCTTGAATCTTCGATTCGAGAAATATCGATCGGCTGACAATATCTCTTGATGCCAGTTCTAAATCTGGGTGGTAACGAGTCATAAACCTTTCCAGATTTTTATTCAATAGAATGGCTCCTTCTCCACGCAACGCTTCTGAGAGAAGAAAAGGTTCATATCCTTCCTTGATGAAAGTAGTGGGGTGAAATTGGATAAATTCCATATCTTCCAGCGCTAATCCTGCTGTAAAGCCAATGGCCAGTGCATCACCAAATATAGTCGAATCGCTGGTGCTTCTGGCAAATATATTGGAAAAACCACCGCTTGCTAGGACTAAAAAGGAGGAGGTAATAAAAGAGTATCCATCGCTATTTTGTAAAAGCACTCCTTGATATTGGTCGTTCCCGTCCAATACAATTTGCTTCAAGTTGGTATCTTCTATAAACTGGAAGTTTTCCTTTTCCATTGATTTTCTGGAAAGAAAATTAAAGATTGAAACTCCGATTCTGTCAGAATAACTATGCAGAATACGTCTTCTTGAATGAAATCCTTCTAAACCTAAGATCAGACTTCCGTCTAGGTTACGATCAAATTCGAACCCTATCTTCTCAAGATCTATAATTCTGTCCACAACTTCGTTTGTGAGTATATTCACCGCTTGAATATTATTTAAGTCTCCTCCGGCGCGAAGAGTATCTTGGGTGTGCAGATCCGGAGAGTCATCCGGTAGGATAGGACATGCCATTCCTCCCTCGGCTCGTAAAGTGTTACAATTCTCAAATTTACTTTTGGTAATTGTGAGCACATTCAGTCGAGGATCTAGATTTAGGGCGGTATGAAGACCGGCAATCCCAGTTCCGATAATGATCACATCATAATGGCTGCTTGCTTGAATTTTCATCGGATAGCCAACATTCTTTCTATGCTAATTAAAGCTTTATCTTGATATAGTGAGGGAATTACGATGGATTCCTGCTTCTCAAGAAGCGCTCTTTTCACTGATTCTAAGGTTGTTTTTTTCATGTTCGGGCAGTAAAGTCTGTGACTGACCAGCGTAAAGTGTTTTGTCGGCACTTCTTTCTGCAATCGATAAGCCATCCCTTCTTCTGTACCGATCATAAAATGGTTGGCTTGGGAGGTTTTTGCTATTTGAAGCATTCCTCCGGTACCAACTACAAAATCACTTAAATCTCTGATTTCTTTTGGACATTCCGGGTGGACCATTATCACTGCATCAGGATGGTTAGCTCTTGCCATCAGCATATCTTCTGAGGTAATGAGTTGATGTGTGGGACAGTATCCCGGAAACAGGATCAGGTTTTTCTGACATTTTTCTTGTAACCAGCTGCCTAAACATCTGTCCGGACCGAATAAAATAGTATCTGCTTCTACACTGTTAATGATTTTTACTGCGTTAGCAGAGGTACAACAAATATTTGTTTTTGCTTTTATCTCGACAGTGGAGTTGATGTAAGTCACCAGTGGGTATTGAGGGAATTGATTTCTCCAGTTGGTAAAGCTCTCCTCATTCAACATATCTGCAAGAGGGCAACCTGCATTCGGCTCAGGTAGTAACACTGTTTTTTGTGGCGATAATAGCTTGGCAGTCTCTGCCATAAATCGGACACCGCAAAAAACGATCACCCCTTCTTTGCATTCTTTTGCTTTTAAACTCAATTCTAATGAATCTCCAACGAAATCGGCGATATCCTGGACTTCTGCTCTCTGATAATTGTGAGCAAGAATGATAGCGTCAGATTCTTTTTTTAATATTCTAATTTCATCCTGTAAGCTCATACTTCCCCTTTTTGAAACAGCAATACATAATGCTTTCCAGGTGGTAATGAAAAAGAAATCCCACCGGAAGTATTTTCAAATTCCACTTCTTTATTGTCTAAAAGAACCTTTGAAATGTCAAAAAGATTCAGATAAATCCTGTTGGATAACGCAAAGGACTCGTATTCAAGAAAATAATCATATAAGCTATTGTCGCTGGAAAAATAAAGGTAGTCTATGTTATTCTGTGCATAATACAGCGGAGTTTTCTGAAGATTTAAAAAACTGGACCGTATACTGACAAAACTAAGAATTTTATTCGATCCGTTTTCTTTTCTAATGTAAGCTACAGCTCCATTTGAAGAGATCCAGCTACCTTGTACTAACTTTCTATCGGGGTTTTTGAAAAGAAAATCCATGAAAGAGTTTTCTTGCTGATTCACTGTAAAAGCGTACTCATTTTCATTTTGAAAGGAGTTGGATGGATTCAGAACCTGAGAAACAGAGGCGAATGACGATTTGCTTGTACTGGTAATCATAGTAGAAAAAGAACTTTGTTTTGCTCTATCCGAATAACAAACATAGGAAGATCCATACTCTTCTCCCCAATAAGGAGAGTAGTATCCTTTTTTTAGTTCAACCTTCCTGGGTTGTAATGATTGAAGGATGATATTGATTGTTTCATTTTGCTCTCGTACATTTTTTTGAAATACAACCGTATCGTCTTT
Source organism: bacterium (assembly GCA_021372585.1). GTDB lineage: Bacteria > Caldisericota > Caldisericia > UBA6126 > UBA6126 > UBA6126. Next base: position 21,769 of record JAJFUD010000065.1, on the reverse strand, counting down.
TATCCTAACCACCTCTCCATTCGGGTGGAATATGCATTCATAAAGATGTTCTTTCGGGGAAGACAGATTGTCTAGGACAACACAATAGAAAGGGCTGTTTTCAGTTTCAGGAATATAAAACACCGTTCTTTTCCAGTTAGTATCCCGAAAAAGTACGTTACGGGAAATATTCATGGAGACATATTGCATGGATGGGGCCAGATAAGAATCCAGAATAGAAGATTTGTCAGTAGGCCCAATACTGCCATTGTAATTCGCCTTCGGTCCCTGTGAGTCAATGGTGACAACATTATGGGCTGAACCGCTGATGTAGTAGTCTCTCTGTTTCGAAGACCAGCCGGCAGGTCCGTAACCACTATCCAACAAAATGGGTATTTGATTTGCAAAAATCTGAATTTGAGCAGTATCATCATGTTCATGCAGGGATGGTTTCTGTTTACCTATAAAAAATACATAACTGCTTTGGAAAGACCAGTCCTTTTTAAAGACAACCTGATTTTCCTGAAAGAAAATCCTGCTCGGGGTTTCGTTAGGTGAGGTAATTTCAAAAGTCTCCCCGGCACTGAACAAAAATAAAGGGATATAGAGTGGCTTTCCAAAATTCCAGGGAAAATCTCCGACTATATTAGTTGAATCCTGGCATGTGCTGATAAAGTTTCCGCGGGATTTATCCTCCAGTAAGGGACTGATCAATCGGATTGGAAAGATGACTCTTGTTTGCCAGGCATCGTCTACAGCAGGAAGAAAACCATTAGGCATCCTGATCGCCTCAGCCCAATGCGTCATGTTGTTTAATTTTGGAGAATAAGAGAAATCTTTTAAGATGTTTCTTTGATGAGCATACCACTCAAAATACCCATAATAAGATAGTATTTCCATTAAATAGATGTAATAATGGGTTCCTTCGTTTAAAGATCCTTCCCGATCAATCTGGAATGCAAAATAATAATCCAAGACTTGTTGTGCAAATTGATAGTACATATTTCGTCGCACCAAATCATGGTGGTAATAAGCCAGAATAGCTAAAAAAGAAGCGGCTCTTGTGACGTGATTGTTTCCCTGGCCATAAGGATAAGTATTTATCCAATATTGACACTGATTAAACTCTATTTCTGCTAAAAACTGTAAAATGGCGGTAAATTTTTCATCACTGGCAGCATTGTATCGTAAATCAGCCTGAATAAGATCATATGTGAGTAAAAAGAATAAACCGTTCTCCTGAATTAAGATGTCGTTCTGTCTTAACAAAGACTCCCAATAAGACTTTTGAAACAGAGCAGCGCTTCGATTCTGATAGGAAAAATCCATCGATTTTTTATGCAGTTTTTGATGCAATGTCCAATAAAACAGGTTTTCCGGAGTGGGTGTTTTTGCCAGATTTGCCTCTTGTACCATTTTCTCTATATTCTGTAATGTATGGTGAACCATCTTTTCCTGATTCTTTTCGATTATTTCAAAAAATTCAGGAGCAAAGAAAAGAGATTTTTTTTGGTTCGGTGAGAGATCGATCTTTGGATAAGTAGTCTTTGTATTGGCTGTTTGTATTTTTATCTTTTTGATGGTTAACTGCAACTCATCAATACCGAGATTGGCAATGGAATGAGACTCAAAAGCAAAGAAAGCCATTTGATTCCAGTCAACGGTATTGGATCGGCTAAAAGAGGGAAATTGACCTTTAGTGGAGAGATGAAAGACTTTTTCTCCCGTAAAATCAATTTCAATATAAGTACTGGCAACCGCATTTTTCTTATCGCAAAGAAGAATATTGATCCAGGAACGGGTAGCTTTATTGCTTTGTAAAGTTATCTCTATTTCGTCATAGAAATGCCAATCTGTTGGAATGGAAGTGGATTTTAAATACGCAGACTGGTGAAGTGGCTGCCATAGCAGAATAGACTGCTTTTCATTGTTTTTTTCAGGTTTGGATTCTATGTTGCCGGTGCCTTTCCAGTTGGATAAACCTAGAGGAAGAACATATCCTGACTGTGTAGAGAATACTTTTGGCAAAAATAAGGGGTGGCTTAAAAGCAATAACAATAACAAAAAGGAGATAGTTGGTTTTCTTAACATAAACGCTGAATAATCTCTTTCATTTGGAGGAAAACAGGTTGGTTTGAAGCGATAATAGAAGATTTTGACATGGGAACCTCTTCTCCAGAAAAAGAGGATACTTTCCCTCCAGCTTCTTTAACCAGTAATTCCCCGGCTACAAAATCCCAAGGCTGAAGAGAAACTTCCCAGTAACCATCAAAGATACCGTCTGCTACATAACATAAATCAAGCGCTGCAGAACCTAATCTCCTAACAGCAAGCGCATGGGAGGAAAAATAAGAGAAAAGGGGCATGTTGTTATGCTCTTCAGTTGAATGCAGAGTGTAAGGAAAACCGGTCGTTAGAAATGCATCCTGAATCGTTTCTGTTTTCGAAACCTGGATCGGTTGATGATTCCGATAGGCTCCAAATTGATGCTTTGCATAATATAGCTGTTGAATAGCGGGAGCGTAAATCAGTCCGAACTGTGTTTGGTTTGCCACCTTGTATCCTATAGAGATACAGAAGAAAGGAAGTTTTCTTGAGTAGTTGGTGGTGCCATCAATCGGGTCAATGATCCATTGATGCTCAGACGAACCGGTAGTGTAGCCAGCCTCTTCAGATAAAATGGAATGTTTTGGGAATTTGTCTAAAATTCTGTTGATAAGCAATGATTCGCTTGCTTTGTCAGCATCCGTTACTAAATCGATCACACCCTTTTTTTCGATATTTCTGGGGTGTTCAAATACGCTCATGATAAGATTGCCGGCTTCTTTGATCCACTCCAAGCCAAACTGAAAGGTTGTTTCAAAGATAAAAGGTTGTTTCATATTGATTTATCTTGTTATCGTCAAGGTTTGGAGCTTACTATCCCAATGGAGGGCTAATCCAAAATAATCCCTTGCCCAGTATCCAGGTATAAAGATCTGGTTATTCTTTGATTCTGCACTAAGTGTGGGTTTGATGATTTTATTATTTATCACCAAAGACTTTTTTAGAGGATGGATCTGTATAATATTACCAAATTGCCTGATTTCTAAAACCTGCTCCTTCGTATGCCATTTGTATGGATACCCAAAGGCTTGGCAAAATGTGGAAGCTGGAATCATGATTCGGTTATTTTTTATGTAGGGGGTAGTAGGGAGGCTAATTGGTTGGTGATTGACCGTTACTACAGAATAACCTGTCTGAAACACGACATTCATCACTCTGGGACGCAAATAGGATGAGTTTATCGTACCCCTGATAATCCATTCCTGATCAATACAACATAAAAACATATTTCCAGCAAAATCGCTGGTATTTGTCCAAATCCAATCCTCATGATTAAGCTTCTCCAGTAAACCGTAATTGGTCAATTCCGCGGGTTTTGTAAAATCAAGCAGAGTAATAAACCGTTGCGTCACCACATCAAAATAGACAAGGCTGTCCTTTTTTTCAGGGTGAGAGAAGAATATTCTCTTTCCATCGGTACTGATGGAAAATACGATCGGGTGATTAAAAGAAAAGTAAGATTCAGGCAAAGAACCATCTATACCAATGGACATCAGATTGTACCTGCTATTGTTCAGGATCTGATAATATAAACGGCTTCCGTAGTAATTGATAACAAAAGGACCTGCCTGTTCCGGTTTCGGATCCAGTTTTTTTGAGAAAGTTAATTGTCTGATGTTGGATCCGTCTGCGTTTATAACAAAAATTTCACCGTCTTTGTCATTTGCATTGTCGTTTTCGTAAATGGATCCAAAGAAAAAAAGCTTTTCTCCGCTAAAAGAAACGATGGCGTTCCTGGGTGATTTCGGATAGCTCTTCCATGTAAAACGGCAATGGATCGGAGAATAATCGGCAGGACCATACACGACAGTTTGATTTGAACCGTCAATATTCATCGAGACAATGGCAGAATCATAAATATTGCATTGGTCGTTTTGGGTACCCATTTCCACTATAGCAAATATCTTTCTACCATTGAAATCAACAGAATAATGTGATCCTGATGGATCTTTTGGAAATCTAGCGCTTGTACACCCGGGATAAAGAACTTTTAATGAAACGATAAATCCCTTTTTTATTTTCGTGTAATAAATAAAGAAATAATCACTTCTTTTGTCCACTTGTTGCGTTGGAATGACACCTTGTACCAATACTTCTCCGTTACCGCTTATCACCGGTGTTAAACTTTTCATTTCCAGAAACACACCATATTGTTTGTAAGCCCAGTCACCATCAGAAAAAACATCGGTCAGTCCAGTTCCGTTAGCATTGGCTACGTAGAGTTTTTTTAAGGAAGTCTGTTTTGAAATAACCTGGATAACCAGTATCTCGCTGTTCTTAGATAGAGTGTAGTACTCAATTTTATCGGTGAAAGAATAAAGCGGGGTGCTGTCGAAATAGTTATAATCCTCTTCTGGCTGTAAGTAGGCAAACGTTTGACTGCAAAGCAGGAAAAAAACAAGGCAGCTAAAACCAATTTTTCTAAAGATATTTTTCATTTGATTCATATTTTATATGACTTTGTCTAAATGTCAGAATTAAATTTCCTAATTGAATCTGGTCTCCGTCATGCAATATGCTGTTAAACACTCTGGAGTGGTTAACCCACACGCCTGATCGGCTGGATAAATCCGTAACAGTAAAAATCATCTCTTTTTCCTGGATCAAAGCATGGTAATCAGAAATGGAATCATCTTGAAGAGATAGGTGGCAATTTTGGTTTGAACCAATCGTAAAATTACATAAGTGAATTCGCTTGTTTTGTTTTTCCGATGAATTTCCAATCCATTCCAACCAGGCAAGATTGTACTGCTTTTGATGTTTTTTAGGTTGATCGTTTTTATTTGTTCGGAGAATCCTAAAAAGCAGCACAACCATCAACAAGAATAGACATACAATCATGATGAGACTTACCCAGGGTGTCGGGTAAAAAAGTGTTAATAAATCTGATGAATCTTGATCATTAATTCTTATTCGGATCTGTTTTTGAAAATTGAACCACTGATACGGTACGGAAAAATGAAGAACAATTCCTTTCTCTTTGCTTGGTAACGCTACTTTACCCAATAAATCAAGCTCTTGAAAAGTAAAGGAAGCACCGCCAGAAAGCATGGATATTGTTTCCAGATAAGGCGTTGATCTGCTCTCAGCCATATTCTGGAAAAAAAACCAAATCGGACAGGAAGGAAGCGGAAAATCGGTCAGATTAACTGTATTGTGTCCTGATCCAATGACACAAAGAATACTATTCTGGTTGTTTTTTTGAATGATTTGGGTAATCCTTTGGATAGAATCCAGGAGATAGACAGCAGATTGTTTTGAATCTTTCAGGAAAACCGGAACATTCCAATCTGTTTCCAGTTTTTCAATGCCAATATGGAAGGAATAAGTCTCTATAGATATAGGCGGTGTTTCTATTTTTTCAAGGAGAGAGAGGATGGTCGAATTCTGTTGAATAGGCGAGACCCATCGGCTGGATTCAATTAAAAGGTACAACACCCAGGGTTTCTTTGGATCAAAGGTAATGGTCGATTTTTCTATATTCTGTATTGGTTTTTGTTGTAACTTTACCTGAACAGATGCCTTGTCTGAGGAAGTCAGTCGAACAAAATAATGCGGAGCCAACCGGTCAAACGCAGTTATTCTTTCTTCACTTCTCACTATTATAAATGGTTCAAAAGCTATAAAAAGGATAAACAAGAGAAAATGAGCAACGAAATAGTAAATTTTTCGGTTCATACCATTATGTATTGTACTTTATTCACTAATTATCTCAAATCATCCTGTCTGAATGACAAGAAAAGCTGTGATAAGCAAATTATGCTATACTGTTAAGTTGTATTTTTTTGCATATAGGAGGGTACGATTGCGAATAAAAGAGCATCCGATAATAGATTACCAAAAAGGAAAAACGGTTACATTTACTTTTGACGGTGTACCATATGAAGGTTTTGACGACGAACCGATTGCTGTTGCTTTATATGCGAATGGTATCAAAACTCTGTCTTATAGCCTTAAATATCACAGACCAAGGGGAATATTTTGTTGTATAGGGAATTGTTCATCCTGTCTAATGAAAGTAAATGGCATTCCCAATGTCAGGACATGTACACAACGAATAGAACAAGGCATGGTCATAGAAACACAAGGCAAAGGAGTTAAAAAGTGAGAATAGATTGTGATGTGCTGATCATTGGAGGTGGACCGGCAGGGTTATGTGCTGCCAGGTCATTGCTGGGTACCGGATTGAATGTGCTCATTCTGGAACGGGATCCATTTCTGGGTGGTCAACTATTAAAACAAACTCATATGTTTTTTGGGTCAAAAGAACAATATGCCGGCACCAGGGGATTTGAAATCGGGCAGATTCTTACCCGTGAAGTGCAAGCTTCTCCCAATGTTACTGTAATGTTGGAGACGGTCGCTTCAGGATATTATCCCGAGGAGAATTTCATCCTTGCACTGGAAAAAGAAAAAAAACTATACCAAATTTATTTCAAAAAGGTGATTGTAGCGACCGGTGCATCAGAAAAGTCTCTGCTGTTTGAAGGGAATGATCTTCCCGGTATTTATGGAGCCGGCGCAGTACAAACTTTGATGAATATGTACGGCGTGATGCCCGGTCAAGATATCATCATGATTGGCTCCGGAAACATTGGATTAATAGTTTCTTACCAGCTTTTACAGGCAGGGGTGAAGGTGAAAGCGATACTTGAGGCGGCTCCTACGGTAGGCGGGTATTTTGTGCATGCTGCCAAAGTGAGGCGCATGGGTATCCCGATTTTTACCCAGACTACCGTGAAACGGGCGCTTGGCCAAAATGCATTAGAAGCAGTTGAAATTGTCAACCTGGATTCTAAATGGCAGTATGTAGCGGGAACGGAAAGAAAATGGTCTTGTGATACATTGTGTCTTGCGGTTGGTTTATCTCCGATGTCAGAGCTCTTATGGCAATTCCAGTGTGAGATGAGATATGTTTCTGAACTGGGAGGGTATGTAGCTAAACGGAACGCAATCATGCAAACTACTCATCCGGATGTTTACATTGCCGGAGATGTTTCCGGAGTGGAAGAAGCCAGTTCCGCTATGTTGGAAGGTACTATAGCAGGATTTGCGGCAGCCAAAGCACTTCATAAAATGCTTGATTCGGTCGATCAGGTGATTCAAAATTCTCAAAAATTTCTTGATGAGATGCATAGGGGCCCCATTGGAGAGAAAATACGCAACGGTTTAGCCAAGGTTGAGGTGGATGTATGTTTATAAAGAACGGTTATCTGGATATCGATGAACTAGGGGAAAGGATGCCTTCAGAAGAACGGTTTGAGCGAGGACCGGTCGCGATTCTGGAATGTATCCAGCAGATACCTTGCAATCCGTGCCAGGATGCTTGCTCAAGAGGAGCAATACTGCCTTTTCAATCCATCAATGACACCCCTACGATTGATATGGATAAGTGCAATGGTTGTGGAAACTGTATATCAGCCTGTCCAGGATTGGCTATTTTTGTTGTCTGGAAAAACTATAACCTGGAAAGCAGTCTGATAAAACTCCCCTTAGAACTCCTTCCCTTCCCGGAAGAAGGTGATTCTGTTGAACTGATGAATCGAAAAGGGGAAAAAGTAGGGATCGGTAAGGTGATAAAAATCCAAAAAACGAAACAGAATCCAAAATCGAGAGTCATTTGGGTTGAAGTTCCCAAAAAACTGGCGATGGAAGTTCGACACATTTCAAGGAGCAATAACCATGACAAATAAAGATGAAGTAATTGTTTGCCGGTGTGCAGACGTAAAATTAAGTGAGATTCAGGAGTTAATCAAAGATGGCTGCACCACCTTAGATGAGATAAAAAGACTGAGCAGGGCTTGTATGGGGCAGTGTCAGGGAAAAACCTGCCGGAATCTTATTATGCAGGAACTTTCCAAAGCTCATTCTATTCCCATCGAAGCCATCAAACCTTCCAGGTTCAGGCCACCAGTTGTGACGATTTCATTAGGTTCTCTTGCCGAGGAGGACAACCATGAAAAATAAAGCATCCGTGGTGATTGTCGGTGGGGGTATCACCGGTGTTGCGATCGCTTATGAACTGATAAAAAGAGGTGTAAAAGATATCATTGTGCTGGAGAAAAATACATTATCCTCTGGAGCAACCGGAAGATGCGGAGCCGGTGTTCGACAACAATGGGGAACTGAAATGAATTTGAAACTCTCCATTGGATCGGTTAAACGGTTTGAAACTTTACAGGAAGAGCTTGAATATCCTCACGATATCGAGTTTTCGCAGACCGGTTATTTCATGCCGGCTTACACTGAGAAGCAGGTTGAACAGTTTAAAAAGAATATTACTCTTCAAAGAAAATTTGGACTCCATGTCGAATGGCTTGAACCATCAGATTGCAGGAAGGTTGTTCCTATCATTGACTTGAAAGGCTTGATGGCAGCTACTTATTATGACAAAGATGGTCACTTGAATCCTTTTCATACTACCCAAGCTTATGCAATGGCTTGTAGAAGAAAAGGAGTGGATATCGAACTTTTCACAGAATTAATCGGTATCAAGACTGAACACGATTCTATCAAAGCAGCAATCACTAGTAAGGGCGTCATAGAATGCGACTCCATCGTGAATGCAGCAGGCGGATGGTCCCAAATTGTAGGAAATATGGCCGGCGTTTCCATCCCAACGTATTCTGAACGTCACCAGATCCTGATCACTGAGCCGATTGAGCCACTGTTTAGGCCGATGGTTATGAGTTTTTATCACAATTTTTATACCCAACAAGAGCCCAATGGCGCGATTATCATGGGGATAGGCGATCCGAATGAGCCGAAAGAAATCAATGTTGATAGCACTTATCTTTTTTTGCAAAAAATGGCTTCTGTAGTCACCACTGTACTTCCACCGTTGAAACATGCCAGAGTGGTTAGGCAGTGGGCAGGAATGTATAATATGTCCCCAGATAAAACTCCTATTATCGGCAAAACCCAGATAAAAGGATTTTATTTGGCTTGCGGATTCTCCGGACATGGATTTATGATTTCGCCGATGACATCTACTCTGATAGCTCAGATGATGACAAATGAACCATTAGCGATTCCTGAGATAGAAACTAAACTTGACCTTGGGAGGTTCGAAAGAGGAGAGTTATTTGTGGAGCCCAGTGTTGTATGATCGGGATTTTTGATTCAGGAGTAGGCGGACTTTCTATTTATAAAGCCTGTAAGCAAAAACTACCTAACACGAGTTTTGTCTATTTTTCTGATCACGGACATTTTCCGTATGGTGAGAAAACTCCTGATGAAATAAAAAAATATGCTGTCAAAATTACCCAGTTTCTTATCCAACAGGGAGCAAATCTGGTCGTTGTAGCTTGTAATGCCGCAACGATATCATCTATACAGTATTTGCGGTCGATTTTTCCAATACCCTTTGTTGGTACGGAACCAGCTGTCAAACCTGCTTCGTTAGCGACGAAAACTAAAAAAATCGCTGTTTTATTAACAAATGCTGCCTCTGCCGGTCCTGCCTATCAGGAGCTTGTTTCAAAATGGAACAACGGCGTACAGGTTTTTTCATTCCCGTTACCAAAGTTAGTACAGATAGTAGAAGAAAATACTCTTCACGAGAAAGCTTCAGAGCAGTATATCCTTGATCAAATCAACCAAATCCGTCAATTAGGAATAGACACGATTGTGTTAGGATGTACTCACTTTATTTTTTTAAAACCATTTTTGAAAAAATATTTTCATGACGACTTTACTGTTTTAGATCCGACAGAAGGTGTTTCAAACCAGGTGAAACGGTTATATGATAAAATTCCCGATAAGAAAGAAGCCAATCAGGATATATTATTTACATCAGGTAATCCTGCAATTCTTGCTGATTTTGTTCAAACATGGCTTAAACTAAGAATTGAAGTAAAACCTGTCGATATTTATGAATGATTCCCTGAAAAAGTTATTCCTCAAAATAGAAAACCCTTTATCGTATGAGCCAAAGAACGGGTATCATGATTCAACCGTAATCGGGGGTTTCTCGAAATTTGCTTTAAACTTGGTGGCAAAAGAACTTGAAAATGTTACACAAAACGAAACAAAAAATATTTTGCTTCAACTGAAGGACTTATTAGAGCAATACCAGACTAAGCCTGATATTGCTCATTATCAATCTTTATTTCAATTCGTCTCCGGACGACAAAGTACTAAAATGCCATATTCTACTAAAGCATCTATCACGCAGAAAATATCCGGAACCTTGATCTCTCGTAATGAACTGACCCGACCGGTACAATTCCTTCCGGGTGTAGGTCCAAAACGGTCGTTGCAGTTGCATCGTCTTGGATTGTTTACCTTGTATGATCTATTGTATTATTTTCCCAGAGACTATTTGGATCGATCTTCTGTTCTTGAAATTGGAAAAGCACAATCGGGTACTTTCCAGACATTTATGGGGAAGATTGCCAAAGTTCAGGAAAGTTATGTCAATCGGTATCTGATATTAAAAGTCATCGTATTTGACAAAACCGGGATGCTGGTTCTGGTCTTTTTTAATCAGAAATTTCTCAAAAAAACATTTGAAGAGAATATTGGGAAAATAGTTATCTTTTCAGGGAAAGTGGATTTCCGTTATCAGTATTATGAAATCAATTCTCCCGAATACGAAATTCTGGAAGAAGAAAAAGAAACCTTACAGGCTGGGAGGATAGTGCCGGTTTATCGGTTAACGACCGGTTTGCGACCAAAATGGTTCAGGCAATTAATCTGGAAAACGCTTGAACAATACAATCAGTATCTTTATGATTTTCTGCCGGCAGAACTACTGGAAAAAAAACAATGGATGTCAAGACAGGAGAGCATTTTTACGCTTCATTTTCCAGAGACATTTGAAAAACAGGAGAAAGCCAGACAGAGAATCGTGTTTGATGAATTTCTCTTCGGGCAATATCAAGCCAGGGTAAAGAAAAATGAGAATCATCATCATCAAGGGCATCGGTTTTCAGTGAAGGAATCTGATCTTGATGTGTTTAGGAAATCTTTACCGTTTACCTTAACGGAGACGCAGAATCATGCACTCACTGAGATGATACGCGATCTTAATGCAGAATATCCTATGAACAGATTGCTACACGGAGACGTTGGGTCCGGTAAAACAGTCGTTGCAGCGGCCATGCTCTTTTTAGCTTTTATCAAAGGATTTCAATCTGCTTTAATGGCTCCAACAGAAATATTAGCCAGGCAAAGCTATCAATTCATCAGTTCTATCATGGAACATTTTCAGGTGAAAACAGCTTTATTGATCAGTGACCTGAAAGAGAAAGAGAAGAAAGCTCTTCTTGAGAAGATTGAACACCATGAAATCGATATAGTAGTCAGTACACATGCGGTGATCCAGGAAGCAGTAAAATTTGACTCCCTGGGTTTAATTATTGTGGATGAGCAGCATCGATTTGGTGTATTACAGCGTTCCATGCTTCGTGAAAAAGGAGTTTGGCCTCATACATTAGTGATGAGCGCCACTCCTATACCCAGAACGATCGCTCTGAGTCGTTACGGGGATTTGGATGTCTCTGTTCTCTCGGAAATGCCTGGTGGATGCAGGCAGGTTACCACCAGAATTATACATCGAACCCGTCAGGAGGAAGCTTATAACGCTATTCAAAAAGAATTAGAGAATGGCAATAAGGCTTTTTTGATCTGTCCGTTAATTGAAGAGTCCAGTAAAATACAAGCTGAAAATTCGATTCAAAAATCGGAAGAGATGAAAACGTTATTTCCAAAAACAGATATTTTCCTTTTACATGGCAGGCTAACCGCTGAGGAAAAGGAACAAGTGATGAAAAAATTTAAAGAGACACCTTCCGCTTTGCTTGTCTCAACCACAGTAGTAGAGGTTGGTATTGATATTCCTGAGGCGACGATTATTGTGATTGAAAACGCGGAAAGATTTGGATTGGCTCAACTTCATCAATTGAGAGGAAGAGTAGGAAGAAAGTCCCAACAGAGTTATTGTTGGTTGATTGTGGAGAACGAGAACGCAATGGAGAAACTGAGCATTATGGAAAAAACTAATTCCGGTTTTTCAATTGCCGAGGAAGACCTTCAGCAAAGAGGTCCCGGGGAGTTATTCGGCGAGAGGCAAAGCGGTTTCTTCCATCATTCGATGATTCAGTTAGAAAAAGACGCTGTTTTAATAGAAGAAGCAAAGCAGTTGGTTGCTTCTATCAAGGAAGAGTCAGATTTTTGGAAAACCATCAAAGAAGAAATCGAATTCAGAAAACCCTTTCTCGATAAACGAAACCTACAGGATATCGGATAATTTTATAACTGCTAATGCCTTTTTTATTTCGATAAAACCAACGTTTTAGTTTCCGGAATCCATTCCGACGTAAAATCCAGATTTTCAGCTATAAATTTTACAGGTACATAAGTTCTTTCGTTTTTGACAACCGGTGGAGAGATAAGGTCATATTCCATATTATTGACAATCGCTTTGGGATTGTTTATCTGGAGGCGAATCTCTCTTTTTTCATCGGAAATGATAATCTCTTTACTATTGGGAAGCCATTCCACTTTTGCAACGATAATGTCCATAATCAAACGAAGCGGAACCATGGTTATACTATTCTGATCTATAAAAGCCGGAGGATAATCGATATTACTGATTTCCTGATCGTTGACCATATAAATCTCGCTACCAATGGGAATACGGATTATCAATTGAGGTTTCTTTGTGGTTACTTCTTCATTGGGTATATCGTCCGGGAGTTTCTTTGATGGAAAAATTTTGGCAACCAGTTGACAACCGGATAAAGTAACAGTCAATGAAAGTAATAAACCTAAGGTAATCCATAATTTTCTCATCCATTTTCTCCTTAAAAAACTTTATGCAACATCCATGGTAACAGTGTAATAAAAAAACTCTGTATACCAAATAATTTCAAGACCTTTCTTTACTCTTCTTTCAAACTTTGTTAAACTATTTAGCTGTGTGTTTTAATCTGTTGTATTTTGAGGTGTGTAGAATGTTCGATATGTCGGATAAACCGTTAGATGAGTTTGAAAATGCAATTCTTAACAATACTGATCAGACCGTTGGTTCTTACAAGAAAGGCGATGTGCTGAAGGTTAAAATCGTCAAAATTGATCAAGATTGTTTATTAGTGGATCTAGGGAGAAAAAGTGAGATTTTTATCCCATTGGAAGAGGTCTTGTACGATCCAAACCAGCCATTAAGCGAACAATATAAAGTGGGGGAGGAGATTCCAGTCAAGATTGTACGGGATGAAAAATCCCGAGGGGGCATCTTTCTATCACAAAGAAGAGCCATGTATCAATCTCAGATGGACATTATTGAAAAGGCTTTTAAGAACCAGGATACTATTCCCGTAAAAGTGCGCGAAAGAGTGAAAGGCGGGTTAGTGGTTGATATCAATGGCATTCAGGGATTTTTACCAAGCTCTTTAGTGAGTGTTAAAAGAGATGTCAATCTCGATAATTATATAGGACAGACTTTACTTACGAGGATCATTGAATTTGATCCGCAGAAAAGAAAAGTCGTTGTCTCCCATAAAGTGACCGAGGAAGAAGAATTGAATAAAAATCGAGGGGCTTTCATTTCTTCTTTGGAGATTAACTCCCTGATTGATGGTACTGTTACTAATGTACTTGATTATGGTGCTTTTGTGGATATTGGATACAATGTTGAGGGATTAGTGCATATTTCAGAATTAACATGGAGCTCTTCCAAACGACCTAATGATGTTGTGAAAAAGGGTGATACTATCAAGGTCCGCATTATTGGTATCAGTGAAGATCAGCAAAAGATCTCTTTAAGCTATAAAAGAACGCTTCCTGATCCCTGGGAAATGGTTCAGGATAAATATAAACCAGGTGATATCGTGGAAGGCACACTAGTCAAAGACCTGAATTTTGGCGCAATCGTTGAATTAGAAGATGGAATCAATGCGTTTCTGCATATCTCTCAGGTAAGCCATCGCAGGATTAATTCAATAAAGGAAGAACTTGAAATCGGCGATAAAGTTAGCGCTGAGATTGTTGAGATCGATACTACCCAAAAGAAAATAAAACTAAGCAGGAAGAATTTGCTTCCTCAGGAAGAGCCGTTAGAACAAGAACAAAACCCGGAAACTGTCAAGCAGAATAAAGAGGAAGATCTTTCCAGTTTTGTGGATGTTTTTGTGCCTAAAAAAGCTGAATAAAAGGGATTTGAAAGGGTATAATGTATTAGATTATGAACAGGAAGCTTCTTTAATCACTTTGGTTTCTTTGTCTTCAGGTTTTTTGTACGGAAAGTTGGTTTGAATCTATGAAACAAACTGCCTATCCTTTTTTGTCGGAACTGAATCCACAACAATTAGAAGCGGTTACACATTTAAACGGACCTTTGGCGGTGTATGCAGGCGCTGGTTCTGGTAAAACAAGAGTTATTATTTACAGAATCGCTTTTCTCCTGGAACAAGGGATACCTATGGAGAATATCCTGGCTGTCACTTTTACCAATAAAGCAGCTGGGGAGATGAAATCGCGTATATCCACTCTTATACAAGCATCAAAATCCCCGAAGTGGATGGGCACCTTTCACTCGATTTGTTTGAAAATACTCAGGATGGAAGCTAAACATATCTCTCTGAATTCGGGATTTGTCGTCATAGATGAAGAGGATTCTTTATCTCTGATCAAAGATTGTATGAAAGAAATGAACATTGATATCAAGCGCATTAATCCAAAGTCAATATATAACGCTATCTCAGACGCTAAAATACAGATGGTTGAATTAGAAGACTATCTTAAAAGTGCTGGACAGAGTTATTTTACAGAGATTGTTTATTCCATATTTTCGCTTTATGAAAAAAGAAAACGAGAAACTAGCTGTCTGGATTTTGATGATTTAATTACGCAAACGATATATTTGTTTGAACACCATCCTGCTGTTCTGGAGAAATACCAGGAAATTTTCCAATATATTCTGGTAGATGAATACCAGGATATTAATTACTCACAATACCGATTTTTGCA
This sequence comes from bacterium, assembly GCA_021372585.1. Classification (GTDB taxonomy): domain Bacteria; phylum Caldisericota; class Caldisericia; order UBA6126; family UBA6126; genus UBA6126. Next base: position 6,712 of record JAJFUD010000065.1, on the reverse strand, counting down.
GTTGATCAGTGGAAAATACAATAATATCTGTGTTGTAGGGGATGATGACCAATCTATTTATTCTTTTAGGGGTGCTTCACCGGATGTAATGTTGAAATTTACAACCGATTTCCCTAATCCAAAGATGATTAAGCTGGAACAAAACTACCGTTGTTCAAAAACTATTTTGTCTGCATCGAACGCGATTGTGAAAAATAACCACAAACGCGAAAAAAAGGTTCTTTGGACTGACAATGAAAATGGTAATCCTTTACATCTTATTATTTGTATGAATGAGAAAGATGAAGCTCAGAAAATCGTGCGCATCATTCAAGAACAAAAAATTCAAGAAAATCGTTCGTATAATGACTTTGTTATCCTTTACAGAGTCAATGTAGCCAGCCGAAATTTTGAAGAAGCCTTAATTGAGAATGGGATACCTTACCAGCTCATTGGAGGCTACCGTTTTTATCAACGTAAAGAAATCAAAGACTTTTTGGCGTATATCCGAATAGTGTTTAATCCTCTTGATAGAATCAGCATTAATAGGGTAATCAATTATCCAAAACGGAATATTGGTTCTGTATTTATTCACAAAATTGATGAAATTTCGGTAAAAAATAATATCGACTTTTTGCATGCCTGCCGTCATTTAATTAAGAACGATAAGTCCAGTACAAGGGGTAAAAAAGGATTAGAGGAATTTTTAAGTGTTATAGACTATGGAATCGAACATATAAATTCCCAAAAATTGTCCGTTTTATGTGAAAATTTATTGAAAAAATCAGATATGATTACCACTCTGTACCAGGAATATCCGGACTACATTGCTAAGGAAAAAGAAGCGAATCTTCTTGAACTTATCACCGCGATACGCAGATTTGAACTGGAACATCCTGCTGGAACTGTTCAGGATTTTCTTTCTGAAGTTGCTTTATTTTCTGATTCAGACCAATTTGATGCTGTTGCGGATAAGGTTACCATGATGACCGTTCATTCAGTGAAAGGTTTAGAATTTCCAATTGTTTTCATGTCAGCGATGGAAGAGGGACTGTTTCCCCATTACCTCTCCAATACCAATGCTGAAGCATTAGAAGAAGAGCGAAGATTATGTTATGTCGGTATGACGAGAGCAAAAAAAGACTTATATATTTCTTATGCCATGAATAGGGAGATCTATGGAAAAACTTCCAGGACGAACTCCTCTCGGTTTATTAGTGAAATTCCTGAAGAAATGCTAGAAGTCGTAAAAGGAAGGGCTAATATTCATTCAGAAAACACAGTATCGGAATTTTTTGGAACAAAGCTTATTCCAAAAACTATTTCTCATCATGCAGAGATATATGAAAAAGAGAAACAGATTCCTATCGATCTTGATAGCATTCAAACCGGGGATGAGATAGACCATAAGATTTGGGGAAGAGGCGTGGTACTTTCTATCGAAAGTGTTAACCAGGATTCCGTACTTAGGATTCATTTTGATACAGTTGGGGAAAGGTTGTTGAATCTTAGGTTCGCACCGATTAAAAAAATCTGATTGATTTCTCTTTAAATGAAACCAATAAAAAAAGGGCGGGGTGTAACCCGCCCTTTTTTTATTGGTAACAAAATAGGAGAATTATCTTCTGCGAGTAGTTTTTTTCTTCTTAATGACAACTGTTTTATCTGGCTCTGATTTTTTTTCGGGATTGTAAGAAGAATTAGATACCGCTTTGTATTTGGAGCCATTGCCGGTAGCAACAGAGAGAGCAGGGGTAAGAATGCCATTCATGGATTGTTCTTCTTTTTTCTCCCATAGCACTACGATTGGTACGACGATATAGATAGAGGAATAAGTACCCACAAGCATACCGACTAACAAGATAATACAAAAATCTAATAAAGAAGCCCCTGCAAATATTGTCAAAGCGGCGATACCTAAAACGGTCGTAAAGGAAGTATTGAAGGACCTGGTCCAGGATTCTGTGACGGATTTGTTGGCGATTTGGGCAAATGTCTGATTTCCCTTGCGGTATTTAATATTCTCTCGTAATCTATCCAGGATAACGATCGTATCCTGCAACGAATAAGCCACAATAGACAAGACAGCAGCCACAGCCGGAGTATTGATTTGAATCCTAAACAAGGAAACAACGCCAAGGGCGATAATGGTATCATGCAACAACGCTAAAATACCTGCCAATCCGTGTTTCCAATGGAACCGAAAGGCAACGTAAATTAAGATCAGTAGTAAAGCAAGTGAAACAGTCAGGATAGCATTTTTCCGGAGTTCAGCACCGATCACGGGACCGATTACATCTATACTTTGAGTATCTTTGTTGATTTTCCCAAGCTCTTTTTCTAATGTATTGACGATTTCATCTTTGTTGGTTACATCAGACAACCGGATCATGGCATGTTTTTTGTTGCGTTGATCAAGCTGGATGGTGGCATTTGCCTGGTTAAAAGTGGAAAGCACTTCCCTGATCTTACTTTCTTGAACTTCTTTTTCGAAATCCAGGTTCATTAATACGCCACCGGTGAAATCAATTCCAAAATTCAGCGGTGATTTCATCGGACTGAAAAAAGTATTGAACAGCATGATTAAAAGACTGATAAGTACCATGATACCGGAGATAGAGAGAAAACCTTTACTCTTCCCGATTATGTTCCATTCCAAAATTGGACGAATATTCATCTTTTTTTCTCCTTATTCCTATTATCTTTTCAATCCAAACAATTTTTCATTGATTTTTGGATTAGTGATGGCAATGACATTTAAGATAAACCTTGTAAAAAAGTAAGAAGTAATCAAGGCAGCTATGATACCGGAGATCAAGGTAATAGCAAACCCTTTAATAGTGGGGGTACCAAGAGCCCATAACACCACCATAGCCAGGATCATAGCAAAGTTTGAATCAAAGATAGCGGTCCACCCATGAGCGAATCCGGAGGAAATTGATGAAAAGAGCGTTCTGCCGGTTTTATAATCTTCCTTGATTCTCTCAAAGACAATAACATTCGAGTCTACCGCACCTCCGATGGATAAAATAGCTGCGCCGATGGCTGGTAGAGAGAAAACAGAGCGGATGGCTAATAAAAACCCTAAATACAGAAAAGCATATATTAGTAACGCCAAGGCTCCGATGACGCCAAACATCTTATAGCAGAAAATCATGTATAGCATAACGGCTAATATAGCGACAATCGCGCCAATTTTGGTGTTGTTGATAGTATCTTTTCCTAAGGAAGGTCCTACAATTCTTTCCTCCAGGAAGGTTAACTTCAAGGGAAGAGATCCGCCTCTCAATAAAGCGGCAGTTTCCTGAGCGGCTTTAGTGTTTTCCTCTGATTTTGTTCCGCCAAAAGTAATGACAGCGTTTCCGTCTTGAATTGCTTCATTCACGGTTGGTGCCATCAGTTCTTCTTCATCCAGGTAAATTTTAATGGTTTTGCCGACATTCGCCGCGGTGCCTTCAGCAAACATTTTTTTCCCTTCGGCATCCCATTCGAGCTGAACAACCGGCTGTCTGATTCCGCCTTCATCTACTGCCTGAAAAGCAAAGGTGGCATTTTTCAGGTTTTTTCCGGATACGATAATCTTGCCGGTCTCATCTTTAAAAGTCAATACAGCGATTTTACCGATCACTTTTTTGGCTTGGTCAATATCGGAAAAACCCGGTATATCAACAATCAAACGGTCAGTTCCCTGGATAGAGATGCTGGTTTCACTCACACCAAGGCTGTTAATTCTTTTTTCCAGAACGGTTCTGGCTTTTTCCAGGTCTTCTGTCGTCATCTTCTTTGGACCTAATGATTCTAAGTCTTCATTGGTCACTTCTTCCGTGGTAGTCTCAGGGGCAGTTCCTTCTGTGGTGGTCGGTTCCGTCGTTTCTTCAGTGGTATCTTCTGTAGCTGGTGTCGCTTCTTCAGTAGCAGGCGGTTCTGCGGTTTCTTCAATCGGTTCTGCCTGTAAAACTAAATGGACACCGCCCTTAAGGTCAAGTCCATACTTTACATCATCCCAATAAGAATAAATACTCAAGAATGCTAACCCTATTGCGAGCAAAAGAATTACCAATTGTTCCCATTTGATTCTTTTCATAGCTTCACCTTTCCCATTATTAATCAAACAAAAAACTATTATAAGATTATCTTGACCCTTCGTCAATATAATGTTTTTTGAACAAAAATAATAAGGGGGGTTGTATTGAATAAATTAATTATTAAAATAAATCACCATGAAACTTGATAAAAGAAGTTACATAGAAAAGATTAGTGAAGTGTTGGAGTTCCTTAAGCTGACTGATGCTGCAACCACATCAGAAAAATTATATGAATATTTATTTATATTATTTCAGCAAAACCAAGTGATGAATCTTGTTTCGGTAAATTCAATGGATGAATTGATTCAAACTCATTTGTACGATTCACTCATACCGGTTCAGTATTTTCCTGAACTCATCAACAAGGCGAATTGCTTAAAAGCGATGGATATTGGTTCGGGAGGAGGTTTTCCGGCTATACCTATGTCTATCGTGTTTCAAAACTCCCAATGGATTATGGTGGAGTCGATTCAAAAAAAAGCAAACTTTTTAAAAAAAGCTGTTCAGGCTCTAATGCTAAGCGAAACCATCATTATACCGTTCAGGGTGGAGGAATTTATTAAAACTTGCCCAATACCTCCCCTGCATTTGGTTACTATTCGGGCTGTTGGAAAAATGGAAGTGATATATCCTTATATCCAAGTCTTTAGAAGAAGGCATATTCCTATTGTTTTATGGAAACATCCTGATGAACTGGATCAATTTAACGAAAAACAGAAAGAACCTTTACCGTATGAGGATCATCCTTACCCCGTCAATAACGGATTTAAACACATTCTCTTGGTTCGTTAAATTCACATAGGAAAGAAAAAAAGGGGGGGGCTCTTGTTATCCATTATTAAAAGCTTGTGTGTGGAAGGTTTGCATGTTCATAAGGTGGATGTGGAGGTTGATGTTTCCTACTCTGCTTTGCCTTCTTTCACTATTGTTGGATTACCGGACACAGCAGTGCAGGAAGCCAGGGAGAGAGTTAGGTCAGCTGTTCGGAATAGCGGGTATCAATTTCCTATAGCCAGGATTGTAGTTAATCTTGCACCAGCTGACATTAAAAAAGAAGGATCCGGTTTTGATTTACCAATAGCACTAGGCATCCTTACCGCATCCAATCAAATTGAACCATATCAATCAGAAAAGGCGTTTTTTGTCGGAGAACTATCCTTGGATGGGAAAGTAAAACCAATTACCGGTTTATTTCCATTAGTGCTGGAATTGGATGAATATGAGGATGAGCAATATCAGATTTATTTCCCACTGGAGAATTTTCATGAAGCTTTCTCAACACATCTTCAATTATACCCCTGTAGTTTATTGAGCGAGGTAATTGGTCATCTTGCCGGTATTATTCAAAGTCTACCGATAAAACCAGCACTCAAAACGAGTAATATGGCAGAATACGGAGATATGGAAGATGTGATCGGACAGACTTATGCAAAAAGAGCCTTGATTATTGCTGCAGCAGGCTTTCATAATATCCTGATGATCGGACCGCCGGGTACTGGAAAAACCATGCTGGCAAAAAGATTGGTAACCATACTACCTTCACTCACTCCTGAAGAATCCCGACAAGTAACGAAGCTTTACAGTATTGCCGGCAAATTACCTTCCGACCAAGGTTTTATCGTGGAAAGACCTTTTCGATCTCCTCATCATAGTGCATCCAGTATCGCTTTAATCGGTGGCGGAGCCATACCAAAACCAGGAGAAATCTCTCTTTCTCATCGGGGAGTACTTTTTTTGGACGAATTACCGGAATTCAAGCGAGAGGTGATAAATGCTCTCAGGCAACCCATTGAAGAAGGAACGATCACTATTTCACGAGCGAGATCCACTATGCAATATCCGGCTCATTTTATGCTGGTTTCAGCGATGAATCCCTGTCCGTGCGGATATCATGGAGATTCGAAACATCCCTGCACCTGTCAGCCGGGACAAGTACTGCGATATAGAAATAAAGTAAAGGGACCGATCCTGGACAGGATTGATCTCGTCACAGAAGTGTTCCGTGAAAAAACCGAGAGGATCATTCAAGGAAAGAAGAATGAAACTTCCGCTGAGATCAAACAATTAATCCAAACAATTCATCAACTACAAAGAGAAAGATATTCAAGCGAGAAGTTTCAGTTCAACTCAGAGATTCCTGCCAGAGTACTCAAAAAATATTGCACGCTTACAGAAAGTGCCTCTGAATTTCTCAAGATGGCTTCTGAAAAAATCGGATTATCCGGAAGAGGTTTGACCAAAGTGATGAAAACATCCCGAACGATTGCTGATTTAAGAGGATCCAGCTTAATTGATACCGAAGATGTTGCCGAATCTCTCCAATACCGTTGGCAGGAAACGCAGTATTAATTCCCTGTAAAATAGAACCTTCCCACGGGGACGGAGTTGTTGGGCACAATAAAAATAATATCCGAAAAAACTGTTTTGGCTACCCAGCTCTTGACATCTGTATTCGTTTTCTTGACTCTTTTGTCTTTCAACTTATCCTATTCTTTGGTAACAGATGAATTCTGTTATGGTACCTTGAAAACTGAATATTGATTTAATCAAAAACTTAAAAATTTTTGACAGTCAACCTTTCAGTTATTTTTGTATAGAGCTTTAGCGTTTTACTAGACTTATGAAAGGAGAGATTTTAACATATTTGA